>DXAR01000118.1 GCA_019116945.1 Candidatus Janibacter merdipullorum
GGGTACGGACTGCTCCTCGGGACGATGTCCGCCCTGGCCATGGGCGACGGGGGCAACCCGAGGACGCGACCGTCCGTCGCCCTCGGCGGAGCCCTCTTCCTCGTCTCGGACGCGGCGATCATCGTCGGTCAGCGCTTCGCGGGGTCCCCACGGGCGCAGGCACTCTCGTCGGCCGTCATCCTCTCGACCTACACCGCCGCCCTCGGCCTCCTCGTCCGCGGGCTCCGGGAGGAGCCGGCCGAGGGCTGAGCCGTCTCACGGATCCGCGCCGGGGGTCGCGGGCCGGCGACTTCCTTGTTACCGTCAAGTAATGAGCCTCCCCCCGCTGCCCAAGTACACCCCGACCCTCCGTGGCCGACGAGTCCTCATCACCGGTGCCGCGCGCGGCATCGGGGCCGGTATCGCCGACCTCCTCACCGCTCACGGCGCCCGCGTCGCCCTCGCCGGGCTCGAGCCGGAGCTCCTCTCCGAGGTGGCCGCCCGCAACAACGCCCCGTGGCGTGAGTGCGATGTCTCCGACCCGGACGCCGTCGACCGCGTCGTCGAGGAGCTCGTCACCGAGCTCGGCGGTCTCGACGTCGTCATCGCCAACGCCGGCCTCGCCAAGCAGCTGCCGATCGTCGGCGGCCAGCCGGACGTCATGGAGGCACACCTCCGCGTCAACACCCTTGGCGTCTTCTACACCCTGCGCGCGACCGGCCCGCACATCTCGCACTCCAACGGTTACGCCCTGGCGACCTCCTCGCTCGGCGGAGCCGTCCACGTCCCCCTCCTCGGTGCGTACAGCGCGAGCAAGGCCGCCGTGGAGGCCATCGGCAACACCCTGCGCCAGGAGATCAAGCCCAGCGGCGCGAAGGTCGGGGTCGCCTACTACTCCGAGCTGGAGACGGACATGACGAGCCGCGGCTTCGCCACCACGGCCGGCAAGAAGCTCACCGGCGGGGGCACCGTCAGCGGCGTCGCCCCGGTCGAGTCCGGGCTGCGCGCTCTCGAGCGCGGTATCGCCCGCCGGAGCCGGCGCATCACCGCCCCTGCCTGGGTGGGTCCCGTCGTCCCGCTCCGGCACGTCGCCCAGCGCGTCATCGAGCTCAAGCCGCTGCCCCACCTCGTCGAGTCGCTCGAGATCGCACGGCACGAGCAGGTCGGCTACACGACCGAGCAGCCGAGCTCGGGGCCGGCGACCCTCGGGTCGCGTGAGTCGGCGTGACCGCGCGGATCGCCCCGGGCGACCTCAAGGACCTCGGCCCGATCCGGTGGGGCTTCTCGCGGGCCGCGGGCAAGGTCACCGGCACCGAGCCGCCCGCGATCTTCACGACGCTTGGCCGGACCAAGGGCCTCTTCACCGGCTGGCTGCACTTCGCGGGGCGGCTCATGCCTTTCGGCTCCCTCCAGCGACGGGAGTCGGAGATGGTCATCCTCACCGTCGCCACCGAGCGGGAGTGCGAGTACGAACGGGAGCACCACCGCCTGCTCGGCAAGCGCGCCGGCCTGACTCCCGCCGAGATCGAGGGCATCCTCGCCGGAGGTGAGGTCCCGACCCTCTCGCCGCGCGAGCAGGTGCTCCGTGAGAGCGCGCGGCACCTCGTGCGGACCAAGGACCTCGACGACGAGCAGTGGGCGACCCTCCGGCGGATGACCTCCGAGCGCGAGGCCATCGAGCTGCTCCTCCTCGTCGGTCACTACGACATGCTCGCGACGACCCTCATGACGCTGCGGCTGGAGCCGGACCAGAAGCGCTGACTACATTGCATATGTAACTTACTCATGCAACTATGGGTGCATGAGCAGCCTCGCCTACGACCTCCACATGCTCGTCAGGGCCCTGGACCGGTCCGCGGAGGTGCGGCTGGCCCCCTTCGGCCTGACGTATGCGCGCTACCTCGCCCTGGTCGTCGTCGGCGACCACGACGACCTCACCCAGCGGGAGCTCGCCGCTGCGCTCGGCCAGAGCGAGCCGACCGCCAGCCGCACCGCGGCCGCGCTCGCCGACGCCGGCTGGCTCAAGGCCGACCGCACCCCCGGGACCGGCAATCGCCGCATGCTCAGGCTCACGCCCTCGGGCCGTGACCTCCTCGACCGCGCCAGCGCCTCCCTCGGGAACGACGTCGACGACGTCGTACGCTCCATCGGGCAGGACCCGGACCACCTCGCCGCCCAGGTCCGACGACTCACCGCAACCCTCGAGGAGTCGTCGTGACGCCCCTGCTCCTCAGCCATCTGGTCGCCGCGCTGGTCGCCCTGCCCCTCGGCGGGTACCAGCTCTTCCGCCCAACGAAGGGGGACCCCCAGCACGTGCTCCTCGGGCGGGTCTGGGCGGGCCTCATGCTCTGGGTCGCGCTCTCCTCCTACTGGGTGCGCGACATCCGCGAAGGGGAGCTCTCCCTCCTGCACATCCTCTCGACGGTCACCCTCGTCACGGTGACGTCCGGTGTCATCCAGGCCCGCCGGGGCAACATCGCCGCGCACAAGGGCAACATGCGCGGCAGCTGGCTGGGCATGTGCGGCGCCTTCGTCGGGGCCGTGGCGGTGCCGGACCGAGTCATCCGGACCTTCGCCGTCACCCGCCCCTCGACGCCCTCGTCGCCGTCCTCGTGCTCGCCCTGACGACTGTGCTCTTCATCCGGGCCGGGGCCCTCCTCACCGCCCACCACGACGCCCCGGCAGCGGGCTGAGGCCGTGACCACGACGGTCAGGACGGTTGTCCACAGATCCGCGAGCGGCGTGGGCGTGTCCTCGCGCCAGCGCCTATCGTGAGGACATGACGGCGACAGACCTCGAGCGCAAGGTGCGGCAGCACGACAACGACATCTCTGCCGTCTACACGATGATCGCTGACATCCAGAACACCCAGCGCCGGCACACCAACCGCTTCGACGAGCTGACCGAGGACGTCGCCTCGCTGAGCGGCCGCGTGGGCTCGCTCGAGACCAAGGTGGGCTCGCTCGAGACCAAGGTGGGCTCGCTCGAGACGAAGCTCGGCTCCGTCGAGACGAAGATGGGGTCCCTCGACACCAGGATGGGGTCCCTCGAGACCAAGGTGGGCTCGCTCGAGACCACGGTCGACTCCCTGGACGGCAAGGTCGACCAGGTGCTGGAGCTCCTCCGCCGCTGAGCCTGCGCTGTCGGTCCCGGGTGGCAGGCTGGGCCATGACATGACCGACGACGTCCTCGACCTCTTCTCCCCCGCCACCGCCGGGTGGTTCCGGAGTTCCTTCTCCGCGCCCACCGCGGCCCAGGAGGGCACGTGGCGGGCGGTGAGCGCAGGCAGCCACGCCCTCGTCGTCGCCCCGACCGGGTCGGGCAAGACACTCTCCGCCTTCCTCTGGTCCCTCGACCGCCTCGCCTCCACCCCACGGCCGCATGACCCGCAGGCCCGCTGCCGAGTCCTCTACATCTCGCCGCTCAAGGCGCTAGCCGTCGACGTCGAGCGCAACCTCCGCTCACCCCTCGTCGGCATCGGCCACGCTGCCGACCGTCTCGGCGTGCCGGCACCGGAGGTCACCGTCGCAGTCCGCTCGGGCGACACCCCGACGTCGGAGCGCCGCGCCTTCGCCCGGCGACCGAGCGATGTCCTCATCACGACCCCCGAGTCGCTCTTCCTCATGCTCACCTCCTCCGCCCGCGAAGCCCTCGCCGGTGTCGAGACGGTGATCGTCGACGAGATCCACGCCCTCGCCGGGACCAAGCGCGGCGCCCACCTCGCGCTCTCCCTCGAGCGACTCGACGCCCTCCTGCCCTCCCCTGCCCAGCGCATCGGCCTGTCCGCGACGGTGCGCCCCGTCGAGGAGGTCGGTCGCTACCTCACCGGCGGGAGACCGGTCGAGATCGTCCGGCCCGAGTCGGCCAAGTCCTGGCAGCTCGACGTCGTCGTGCCCGTCCCGGACCTCACCGAGCTCGGCGAGCCCACCGGCGACCTGTCGGGCGACGCTGCCGGTGAGGAGCGCCGCGCCTCGATCTGGCCGCACGTGGAGGAGCGCGTCGTCGACCTCGTGAGCGAGCACCGCACGACGCTCGTCTTCGTCAACTCGCGCCGGGTCGCCGAGCGACTCACCGGTCGGCTCAACGAGATCTGGCAGGAGCGGACCCAGCCCCCCGACGAGGAGGCCACGGGCCCCCTTCGCTCCCGGGCGCCGGCCCAGGTCATGGCGCAGGCGGGCTCGTCCACGGGTGCCCCGGCGGTGCTCGCCCGCGCCCACCACGGCTCGGTGAGCAAGGAGGCCCGCGCTGACATCGAGGATGCCCTGAAGTCAGGGCGCCTCCCCTGCGTCGTCGCGACCTCCAGCCTCGAGCTCGGCATCGACATGGGCGCGATCGACCTCGTCATCCAGATCGAGTCCCCGCCCTCGGTCGCCTCCGGGCTGCAGCGTGTCGGCCGCGCCGGGCACCAGGTCGGCGCCGTGAGCCACGGCGTCGTCGTCCCGAAGTTCCGTGGCGACCTCGTCCAGTCCGCCGTCGTCGTCGAGCGGATGCGGGCCGGCGAGATCGAGGCCCTCCACGTACCGACCAACCCGCTCGACGTCCTCGCCCAGCAGGTCGTGGCGATGTGCGCTCTCGACGACTGGCAGGTCGAGGAGGTCGAGGCGCTCGTCCGGCGGGCCGCCCCCTTCGCGTCCCTGCCGACGTCGCTGCTGCACGCGACCCTGGACATGCTCGCCGGGCGCTATCCGTCGGAGGACTTCGCCGAGCTGCGGCCACGCATCACCTGGGACCGGGTCGCAGGGACACTCGTCGGACGCCGCGGTGCGCAGCGGCTGGCGGTCACGAGCGGCGGCACCATCCCCGACCGCGGGCTCTACGGGGTCTTCCTCGCCTCCGGCGAGGGTCCCGGCCGCCGCGTCGGCGAGCTCGACGAGGAGATGGTCTACGAGTCCCGCGTCGGGGATGTCTTCACCCTCGGCACGAGCAGCTGGCGCATCGAGGACATCACTCACGACCAGGTCCTCGTCACCCCTGCCCCCGGCCAGCCGGGGCGGCTGCCCTTCTGGCACGGCGACCAGATCGGTCGCCCCGTCGAGCTGGGGCGAGCTGTGGGCGCCTTCGTCCGTGAGCTCGGTGGCATGGATGCGAAGGGGGCGACCGCCCGTCTCACGGAGGCCGGCCTGGACACCTGGGCCGGCGACAACCTCATGACCTACCTCGAGGAGCAGCGCACGGCGACCGGAACCCTCCCGGACGACCGCACGATCGTCGTCGAGCGCTTCCGCGACGAGATCGGCGACTGGCGGGTGGCGGTCCACTCCCCCTTCGGCGCGCAGGTGCACGCGCCCTGGGCCCTGGCGATCGCGGCGCGGATGCGGGAGCGCTTCGGCGTCGACGTCCAGGCGATGCACGGTGACGACGGCATCATGCTCCGGCTCCCCGACCTCGAGATGGGTGAGGTGCGCGACGGTGTGGGCGTCGGTCCCGGCGAGATCATCGACCTCATCACCCTCGACCCGCAGGACGTGGAGCGTCTCGTCACCGACGAGGTGGGGGGCTCGGCGCTCTTCGCCGCGCGCTTCCGGGAGTGCGCGGCCCGGGCCCTGCTGCTCCCCCGCCGGCGACCTGACCGGCGCCAACCCCTGTGGCAGCAACGGCAGCGCGCCGCCTCCCTGCTGCAGGTGGCCAGCGGTCACGCCGACTTCCCGATCGTCCTCGAGGCGGTCCGCGAGTGCCTCCAGGACGTCTTCGACGTGCCCGCCCTCACCGAGGTGATGACCCAGGTCGCCGGCCGGCGGATCACCCTCGTCGACGTCGAGAGCCCGCGGCCCTCCCCCTTCGCCGCCTCGCTGATGTTCGGCTACGTCGCCCAGTTCCTCTACGAGGGCGACTCGCCTCTGGCCGAGCGGCGGGCCGCCGCACTCACCCTCGACCCGACCCTGCTCGCGGACCTCCTCGGACGCGGCGAGCAGCTGTCGCTCGCCGACCTCCTCGACCCCGGCGCCGTCGAGCGCACCGCCACCGAGCTGCAGCACCTCGTGCCCACACGGGCGGCTCGGGACCCCGAGGACCTGCTCGACCTGCTCCGGGTCCTCGGCCCCCTCGGCGTCCCGGCGTTGGTCGCGCGCAGCGTCCCCGCGCTCGGCGAGCCGGCCGTGCGATCCGCGCTCACGACGCTCGAGGCGAGCCGTCAGGTCATCCCCGTCCGGGTCGCCGGCGAGGAGCGGTGGGCGAGCAGCGAGGACGCCGCCCGACTGCGGGATGCCCTCGGCGTCGCCCTCCCGCCCGGACTCCCCGCGAGCGTCCTCGAGCCGGTCGGTGACCCGCTCGGTGACCTCGTGACGCGCTATGCCCGCACCCACGTCCCGTTCGCCGCCACCGACCTCGCCGAGCACTACGGCATCGGACGCGCCGTCGCCCAGGACGCCCTGCGCCGGCTGGTGCAGACCGGCCGGCTCGCGGAGGGTGACCTGCTCCCGGTCGAGTGCGGTGGCCGCGGCGGCGAGTTCTGCGACGCCGAGGTCCTGCGCACGCTGCGGCGACGGTCACTGGCCGCACTCCGCCACGAGGTGGAACCCGTGCTGCCCCGCCAGTACGCACGCTTCCTGCCGGCGTGGCAGGGCATCGGCCGGGGCATGCGGGGCCGCGACGGGATGCTCCGGATCGTCGAGCAGCTGAGCGGCGTCCCTCTGCCGGCCAGCGCCCTGGAGACCCTCGTCCTGCCCGTGCGGATCGACGACCCTCCGGGTCCGCTGCTCGACGACCTCATGGCCACCGGCCAGGTCCTGTGGGCGGCCCACGGCAGCCTCCCCGGGGACGATGCCTGGATCAGCCTCCATCTCGCCGACGGGGCGGGCACGACGCTGCCCCTCCCGGACGACGACGGGCTGACGCCGCTGGAGGTCCGCGTCCGTGAGGCGCTCGCTGGTGGGGGAGCCTCCTTCTTCCGGGACATCGCCGACGCGCTGGCCCGCGATCGAGGCGAAGGGGAGGACCTCGTCAGCGACGACGACCTCACCGGCGCCTTGTGGAGCCTGGCCCACCGCGGTCTCGTCACCGGCGACACCCTGGCTCCCGTGCGGGGCCTGCTCGCCGGCGGGCGGGCGGCCCATCGTCAGCAGCGTCGCCCGACGAGCGGCGGGCGCTACGGCGGGCGCCCCCGGCTGGGCCGGCCCAGTCTCCCGCAGCGCAGCGGCCCCCCACGGGCCTCGGGGCGGTGGTCGCTCCTCCCGTCCGTCGAGACCGACCCGACGATCCGGGCGCACGCGGCGGCGGAGGGCCTGCTCGACCGGCACGGGGTCGTGACCCGGGGCGCGGCCACGGCGGAGGAGGTCCCGGGCGGGTTCGCCGCGATCCACCGCGTCCTCGGTCTCGCGGAGGAGGCCGGTCAGGTGCGGCGGGGCTACTTCATCGAAGGCCTGGGCGCGTCCCAGTTCGCCGTCCCCGGCGCCGTCGACGAGGTCCGAGCCGGCCGGGCCGACGTCAGGGCCGTCGTCCTCGCCGCCACCGACCCGGCCAACCCCTGGGGTGCCGCCCTGCGCTGGCCGGAGCGGGAGACTGGGCACCAGCCCGGCCGCAAGGCCGGGGCACTCGTCGTGGCCGTCGACGGCGAGCTCGTGCTCTACGTCGAGCGCGGGGGACGCACCCTGCTCTCCTGGGGAGAGGACGAGGAGGCGCTGGACTTCGCGGCCCGCGCCCTCGCCGACGCCGTCCGCCGCGGCGCCCTCGGACGGCTAACCGTCCAGACGGCCGACGGGTCCGCCGTCCTCGGGTCCACCGACCCCCTGGCCGAAGCCCTGACCCGCGCGGGATTCACGATGACCCCTCGCGGGTTGCGGCTGCGTCCCTCCGGGAGGCCCTGAGCCGTGCCCGAGGGTGACACCGTCTGGCGCACGGCGCGTCGACTCCACGCAGCACTGGCCGGGCAGGCCGCCCAGCTCGTGGACCTGCGGTGGGGTGACCTCGACGAGGCACCCCTTCGCGGCGCGACCGTCGAGGAGGTCCGTCCCCGCGGGAAGCACCTGCTGCACCGCTTCGACTCCGGGTGGACGTTGCACACCCACCTCCGGATGGAGGG
>DXAR01000119.1 GCA_019116945.1 Candidatus Janibacter merdipullorum
GGCGACGACGACGAGGACGAGGATGGAGAAGATCCGGACCGGGCGGTCGGTCCGGTCGGCGAACTCGCGTGACCGCTGGCGCACGGCCATGCCCAGGCCCACGGGAAGGAGCACGATGGCGATGACCTGCAGGACCTTGCCGAACTGGAGACCGAGGTCCCCGTCCGCGTCGAAGTAGCCGATGGCGAAGTTCGTGATGACCGGGATCGTCACCGCCGCGAGGACCGAGTTCACCGCCGTCAGGGTGATGTTGAGGGCGACGTCACCCCGGAAGAGGTGACTGAAGAGGTTGGCTGTCGTCCCTCCCGGGGACGCCGCCAGCAGCATGACACCGACGGCGAGCAGCGGGTCGACGTCGAAGGCGACGACGAGGCCGAAGGCGACCGCCGGCAGCACGAGGGTCTGCAGGACGAGGGCGACGACGACGGCCTTCGGCGAGCGGGCCACGCGACGGAAGTCCCCGACGGTTAGGCTGAGACCCAGCCCGAACATGATGATCGCCAAAGCGATCGGCAGTCCGACGGTGATGAGTCCGGAGTCGTTCATGGGCGCGGTGTCCTCGTAGCTCAGGGGTGGTCACGCGTGGTGGCCGCCGGTGGACGACCGTGCCCGGCCGGGCCGCGGTGGGTGAAGGAAGTGTTACCGACGGGTCACTTCGTGTCAACCCTCCCCGGTCCGGGTGGTCACCAGCCCCGCTCGCGCCACTCCTCGAGGTGTGGCCGCTCGGCACCGAGGGTCGTGTCCGAGCCATGTCCGGGGTAGACCCAGGTCTCGTCGTCGTAGACGTCGAAGACGCGGGCGGTGACGTCCGCGTAGAGCGACTCGAAGCTCTGCCCGGGGTTCTTCGTGTTGCCCACGCCCCCGGGGAAGAGGCTGTCTCCCGTGAAGAGGTGGACGTGTCCCTCCGGGTCGTCGTGGGCGAGGGCCACCGACCCGGGGGTATGGCCGCGCAGGTGCACCACGTCGAGGGTGATCTCGCCGAAGCGCACCGTGTCCTGGTGGCGGAGGCGGTGGTCCGGTGCCTGCGGCAGGGCGGCAGCGTCGTCCTCCCCGGCATAGGTCTCCGGGGTGAACTCGCGGGTGACGTCGATGAGGGCCCGGACGTGGTCCCAGTGCTGGTGGGTCGTCACGAGGTGTCCCAGACCGTCACCTCCGGCTGCGACGAGCTCGCGGATGCGCTCCGGCTCGTCCGCGGCGTCGATGAGCAGCTGCTCACCGGTCGCCCGGCAGGTGAGGAGGTAGACGTTGTTGTGCATCTCCGAGACGGCCATCTTGCGGATGGTGAGGGTCGACAGCTCACGGGTGGACCACGGTCCGCCCGGGGTGACGTCGGGGGTGTAGGCGTCGGTCATGTCGGATCTCCTTCGGTGGTGGCTGCGGCGTCGGCGTCGCGGAGGTGGTAGGCCGCGCCGATGAGGGTGAGGTGGCTGAAGGCCTGGGGGAAGTTGCCGGCCTGGCGGTCTCCCTCGACGTCGTACTCCTCGGCGACGAGGCCGACGTCGTTGAGGAGGCCGAGGAGCCGGTTCATGAGCGCGTGGCCCTTGTCGCGCTGGCCGGTGAGGGCGTAGGCGCTGACGAGCCACCACGAGCAGGCGAGGAAGGGGTGCTCGTCGCCCGCGAGCCCGTCGACACCGGACTGGGTGCGGTACCGCAGGAGGAAGCCGTCGCGCATGAGGTCGCGCTCGACCGCCGCGACCGTCCCGAGGACCCGGGGGTCGTCGGGCGGGAGGAACCCGACCATGGGGATCTGCAGGAGCGAGGCGTCGACCTCGTCGGTGTCGTAGTGCTGGGTGAAGGTCTGCTTCTCCTCGTTCCACCCGCGGTCGAGGACATCGGCGCGCACCCGCTCCCGCAGGTCACGCCACAGCTCCACCTCCCCTTCGTAGCCGTGGACCTCCACCGCCCTGATGGCACGGTCGAAGGCCGCCCAGACCATGACCCGGGAGTGGGTGAAGTGCCGCAGGGGCCCACGGATCTCCCAGAGCCCGTGGTCGGCCTCGTCCCAGTGCTCGGCGAGGTTGTTGATGAGCGCGCGCTGGACCGCCCACGACTGCGGCGACTCCTGCAGCCCCTGGGCCCGGGCCTCCTCGAGGGCGACCATCACCTCACCGAGGACGTCGGTCTGCTTCTGGTCGACGGCGCCGTTGCCGATCCGCACCGGGCGGGAGTCGGCGTAGCCGGGGAGGTGGTCCAGCTCCCGCTCCGGCAGCTCGCGCCCACCGTCGACGGCATACATGATCTGCATGTCCTCGGGGTCACCGGCGATCGCGCGGACGAGCCAGTCGCGCCAGAGCTTCGTCGTGCCGACGTAGCCGGACCGCAGCAGCGACTCGAGGGTGAGGGAGGCGTCGCGGAGCCAGCAGTAGCGGTAGTCCCAGTTTCGCACCCCGCCGAAGTCCTCGGGGAGGCTCGTCGTGGGCGCCGCGACGATGCCGCCGCGCCGGGTGTCGGTGAGGAGCCGCAGGGTGAGGAGGGAGCGGACGACCTCGGCCTCGTAGGGACCCTCGTAGGTGCAGCGGGAGGCCCACTCGGCGGAGCGCTCGCGGGTGGCGGCGATGCGGGAGCGCACGTCGAGGGGCGGCGGGATCGCCTTGTAGGAGGCGAACCACGTCGTGGAGAAGGTGTAGTGCTCGCCGGCCCGCACCGTCCACTGGTCGTGGTGGTGGTTGCCGACGGGCGTGGGCAGGCGACTGCCGCGGAGGACGAGCATGTCGTTGCCGGCGATGGCGGTGATGACCTCGTCGTCGAGCTCGTGGCCGGGGGAGTGGGCCACCCACGGGGTGATCCGGCCGTAGCCGAAGCGCACGATCCACTCGTGCTCCATCTCGACCTCTCCCTCGAGCCCCTCGACGACCCGGACGACATCGGCCCGTCCGTCGCTCAGCGGCATGAGATCGGTGATGCGGACCGACCCGGTCGCCGTGCGGTGGATCGTCTCGAGGATGAAGGAGTCGTCCTGGTAGGAGCGAGTCGTCTCGGCCTCGCCGACGGGCCCGATGAGCCAGCGACCGTGCTCGGGGGTGCCGAGGAGCGCGGTGAAGCAGGACGAGGAGTCGAAGCGGGGGAGGCACAGCCAGTCCACGGACCCGGCCCGGGAGACGAGCGCGATCGTCTCGGTGTCGCCGATGGCGGCGTAGTCCTCGATGGGTGTCGTCATCCGGACAGGCTAGGCGGTCCGGGGTCCGGGGACCGGTAGGTGGGGGAGGGCTGTCGGGGGCGGCGCCTAAGGTGTGGAGGGTGACTGTTGCCAAGGCCGCCGGCTCCCGCCTCCACGACCGGATCGTCGTCCAGGGGGCCCGTGAGCACAATCTCAAGGACATCCACGTCGACATCCCCCGGGACTCGCTCGTCGTCTTCACGGGCCTCTCCGGGTCGGGCAAGTCCTCGCTCGCCTTCGACACGATCTTCGCCGAGGGTCAGCGTCGCTATGTCGAGTCGCTCTCCGCCTATGCCCGGCAGTTCCTCGGGCAGATGGACAAGCCGGATGTCGACTTCATCGAGGGGCTCTCCCCGGCGGTGTCCATCGACCAGAAGTCGACGAACCGCAACCCCCGCTCGACGGTCGGCACGATCACCGAGGTGCACGACTACCTGCGCCTCCTCTTCGCGCGGGTCGGGCGCCCGCACTGCCCCGTCTGCGGCGAGGCGATCACGAGGCAGAGCCCCCAGCAGATCGTCGACCGCCTGCTCGAGCTGCCGGAGCGCACCCGATTCCAGGTCCTCGCGCCGGTCGTCCGGGCGCGCAAGGGCGAGTTCGTCGATCTCTTCGCCGAGCTGCGGACCAAGGGGTACAGCCGCGCGCGGGTGGACGGCGAGACGATCTCACTCTCCGAGCCGCCGACCCTGGAGAAGCAGGTCAAGCACACCATCGACGTCGTCGTCGACCGCCTCGTGGCGAAGGGGGAGGGAGACCGGGCGAGCAAGCAGCGCCTCACGGACTCGGTGGAGACCGCGCTCGGCCTCGCCGGCGGGGTCCTCGTCATCGACTTCGTCGACCTCGACGAGGACGACCCCGGACGCCAGCGGCGCTACTCCGAGACGATGGCCTGCCCCAACGACCACCCGCTCGACATCGACGAGATCGAGCCGCGCTCCTTCTCCTTCAACTCTCCCTTCGGCGCTTGCCCCACGTGCACCGGCCTCGGCGTCGAGCTGGAGGTGGACCCGGACCTCGTCGTCCCCGACGAGGACGCCACGCTCGGTGAGGGGGCCATCGCCCCCTGGGCCCAGGGCACCCAGTCCGCCCAGTACTTCCAGCGCACGATGGCCGCCCTCGGTGACGACCTCGGCTTCGACATGGACACCCCCTGGCGGGCCCTGCCCAAGCGGGCCCGGGAGGCGCTGCTGCAGGGCTACAAGCACAAGGTGCACGTGCGCTACCGCAACCGTTTCGGACGCGAGCGTTCCTACAGCACGGGGTTCGAGGGGGTCATCCCCTTCATCAAGCGTCGCCACGCCGAGACGGAGTCCGACTGGAGCCGGGACAAGTACGAGGGCTACATGCGGGAGATCCCGTGCCCGGCGTGCGAGGGGACCCGGCTCAAGCCGGAGTCGCTCGCCGTCCTCGTCGGCGGCCACAGCATCGCCGAGGTGTCGGCGCTCTCGATCCGGCAGGCGGCCGGCTTCCTCGACACGGTGGACTTCACCGACCGGGAGCGGCAGATCTCCGAGCAGGTGATCAAGGAGATCAACGCCCGGCTCGGCTTCCTCCTCGACGTCGGGCTGGACTACCTGTCCCTCTCGCGGGCGGCCGGCACCCTGTCCGGCGGCGAGGCCCAGCGGATCCGGCTGGCGACCCAGATCGGCTCGGGGCTCGTCGGCGTCCTCTACGTCCTCGACGAGCCGAGCATCGGCCTGCACCAGCGCGACAACCACCGCCTCATCGAGACGCTGACCCGGCTGCGCGATCTCGGCAACACCCTCATCGTCGTCGAGCACGACGAGGACACCATCGCCGCATCGGACTGGGTCGTCGACATCGGTCCCGGCGCTGGTGAGCACGGGGGAGACGTCGTCCACTCCGGGCCGCTCGCCGGCCTCCTCACCAACGAGCGGTCCGCGACCGGTCGCTTCCTCTCGGGGGCCGACGAGATCAGCCTCCCGGCGACCCGTCGTCCGCGTCAGCCCGGTCGGGAGGTCACGGTCAAGGGAGCACGGGAGCACAACCTCCACGGCATCGATGTGAGCTTCCCCCTCGGCACCTTCGTCGCCATCACCGGGGTCTCCGGCTCGGGCAAGTCCACGCTCGTCAACGACATCCTCTACAAGGTGCTTGCCAACAAGCTCAACGGCGCCCGCCAGGTCCCGGGCCGCCACAAGACCGTCACCGGTCTCGAGCACCTCGACAAGGTGGTCCACGTCGACCAGAGCCCGATCGGCCGGACCCCCCGGTCCAACCCTGCGACCTACACCGGGGTCTTCGACCGGATCCGTCGCCTCTTCGCCGAGACGAGCGAGGCCAAGGTCCGTGGCTACCAGCCCGGTCGCTTCTCCTTCAACGTCAAGGGAGGTCGGTGCGATGCCTGCTCGGGCGACGGCACGCTGAAGATCGAGATGAACTTCCTCCCCGATGTCTACGTGCCGTGCGAGGTCTGCCACGGGGCGCGGTACAACCGGGAGACCCTCGAGGTGCACTTCAAGGGCAAGAACATCGCGGAGGTCCTCGACATGCCGATCGAGGAGGCCGAGGACTTCTTCGCCGCGGTCCCGGCGATCGCCCGACACATGAAGACGCTCAACGCCGTCGGGCTGGGCTACGTCCGCCTCGGGCAGCCCGCGACCACCCTCTCCGGAGGAGAGGCGCAGCGGGTAAAGCTCGCGGCCGAGCTGCAGAAGCGCTCCAACGGTCGGACCGTCTACGTCCTCGACGAGCCGACCACCGGGCTGCACTTCGAGGACATCCGCAAGCTCCTGCTCGTCCTCCAGGGCCTCGTCGACAAGGGCAACAGCGTCCTCGTCATCGAGCACAACCTCGACGTCGTCAAGAGCGCCGACTGGATCATCGACATGGGTCCCGAAGGGGGCGACGGCGGCGGTCAGGTCGTTGCGGCCGGCACGCCCGAGGAGGTCGCGGCGACGGAGGCCTCCTACACGGGACGCTTCCTCGGTCCGGTGCTCGCCAAGTCCGACCGCACGCCCGTCGTCGGTGAGCTCGTCGAGGACGCGGGCGAGCAGGGCCCGCCGACGAAGCGGGCCGCGACGAAGGGCGCCACGAAGGAGAGTGCCGCGAAGAAGAAGGGCGCCCGCGCGTCCTCGACGACCGCGACCCGCACGGCCCCCGCGAAGAAGTCCGTCTCGAGCGCGGCGACCGCTGCCGCCCGACGCGCCAAGAAGGCCGGCTAGCCCGTCCGAGGGAGGCGCTGGTCGAGGGGACTGTCAGGTGAGGGTGCGAGGATCTGCGGTGCGGACAGGCGACTACCCACGGAGGTCACGATGACGAGCACTCGGCGTGAGGCCATCGGCACGGCGACGGCGGTCGGAGCAGCGGCGACGCTCGCCGCCTGCGGCAACGGGGACGACGAGGGCGGGGGCGGCTCCACGGAGTCCGTGCGGATCGCCACCGCGGACGTCCCGGAGACGGGGGGCCTGGTCCAGGACGGGGTCGTCGTCATCCGGTCCGCCGACGGCGAGTTCACCGCCTTCGATGCCGAGTGCCCGCACCAGGGGTGCGCCGTCTCCGAGGTGACGAGCAGCGCCATCATCTGCCCGTGCCACGGGAGCGAGTTCGACCCGGGCTCCGGAGAGGTCACCCAGGGGCCCGCCGAGGAGGGGCTGGCCTCGAGGACGGCGACCGTCGAGGACGACGAGATCGTCATCTCCTAGGGTCGAGTGGTGGCAGATCCGGCGACCTACCGACCCGCACCGGGGTCCATCCCGACCGAGCCCGGTGTCTATCGCTTCCGGGACGAGCACGGGCGGGTCATCTACGTGGGCAAGGCCAAGTCCCTGCGCTCACGTCTCTCCTCCTACTTCCAGGACATCTCGGCGCTGCACCCGCGCACCTCCCGCATGGTGCGCACGGGGGCCAGCGTCGAGTGGACCGTCGTCGCCACCGAGGTCGAGGCACTCCAGCTCGAGTACTCGTGGATCAAGGAGTTCGACCCGCGCTTCAACGTCAAGTACCGCGATGACAAGTCCTACCCCTACCTCGCGGTGACGATGGGGGAGGAGTTCCCCCGCGCCCAGGTCCTCCGGGGCGCCAAGCGCAAGGGCACCCGGTACTTCGGTCCCTACACGCACGCGTGGGCGATCCGCGAGACCCTCGACCTGCTGCTGCGGGTCTTCCCCGTCCGGACGTGCAGCAAGGGCGTCTTCGCACGAGCCGAGCAGTCCGGCCGCCCCTGCCTGCTCGGCTACATCGACAAGTGCTCCGCCCCCTGCGTCGGCCGGGTGAGCGCCGAGGAGCACCGCGAGCTGGCCGAGGAGCTCTGCGACTTCCTTGCCGGCAACACGGCACGCTTCACCCGCCGCCTCGAGGGCCGGATGCGGGCCGCCTCCGAGGCCCTCGACTTCGAGCAGGCCGCCCGGCTGCGCGACGACCTCGCCGCGATGACCAAGGCCCTCGAGAAGTCCGCGGTCGTCCTCCCGGACGGGACCGACGCGGACGTCTTCGCGCTCGCCGACGACGAGCTCGAGGTGGCCATCCAGGTCTTCCACGTCCGGGGCGGGCGCATCCGCGGCCAGCGGGGGTGGGTGGCGGAGAAGGACGCCGAGGAGGTGCCCGAGCTCGTCGAGCACCTCCTCCAACAGGTGTACGGCGGGGAGACCGTCCCCCGCGAGGTCCTCGTCCCGGTCCTCCCTCCGGCCCCCGACGAGATGGCCGCCTGGCTCTCCGAGCGAAGGGGGAGCCGGGTCGACCTGCGTGTCCCGCAGCGAGGGGACAAGCGCACCCTCATGGGCACCGTCGAGCGCAATGCGACCCAGTCCCTGACGCGCCACAAGGTCGCCCGGGCCGGGGACCTCACGGCCCGCAGCCAGGCCCTCCAGGACCTCCAGGACGCTCTCGGGCTGGACGAGGCCCCGCTGCGGATCGAGGGCTACGACATCGCGCACGTGCAGGGGAGCGATGTCGTCGGCTCCATGGTCGTCTTCGAGGACGGCATGGTGCGCAAGGGGGAGTACCGGCGCTTCATCGTCCGCGGGGACGTCGACGGGCGCACGGACGACACCGCAGCCATGCACGAGGTGCTCACCCGTCGCTTCGCCCGTCACCTCAAGGACCGCGACCGGGCGGGCGTCGCTCCCGAGGCCGCGGCCGACGTGGAGTCGGAGGGGGCGGGGGCACCGGAGTCCCGCCGTTTCGCCTACCCGCCCAATCTCGTCGTCGTCGACGGCGGGGCCCCGCAGGTCGCCGCCGCCCAACGCGTCCTCGACGAGCTGGGGATCGACGACGTGGCCGTGGTCGGCCTCGCCAAGCGCCTCGAGGAGGTGTGGCTCCCCGGGGACGACCACCCGGTGATCCTCCCGCGCACGAGCGAGGCCCTCTACCTCCTGCAACGGCTGCGGGACGAGGCGCACCGCTTCGCCAACACCTTCCACCGCGAGCGCCGGAGTCGCTCCATGACCCGCAGCGCGCTCGACGGGATCCCCGGGCTGGGGGAGTCCCGTCGCAAGGCCCTCCTCGGGAGGTTCGGCTCCGTCAAGCGGATTCGGGCCGCCTCGGCGGAGGACCTCGCCGAGACCCCGGGGATCGGACCTGCACTCGCGAGCCGGATTGCGGCAGAGTTGGCCCCGGACGCACCCGCGCCAGCAGTGAACCTCACCACCGGCGAGGTCCTCGACGAAGGAGACCCAGGATGACCCCGTCCGAGCCCCCCTTCCGTCCCGAGGCCCTCGAGGCGGGCCCGGAGGTCGTCGTCGTCACGGGGATGAGTGGTGCCGGTCGCTCGACCGTCGGCAATGTCATGGAGGACCACGGCTGGTACGTCATCGACAACCTCCCGGTCATGCTGCTCGCCGAGATGCTCAAGCTGGCGGAGAAGCGCACCGATGACATCGTCCCCCGCGGTGAGTACAGCCGGATCGGGATCGTCCTCGACGTGCGGGCCCAGGGCTTCGAGACCCTCACCGCAGCCCTGGACCGCCTGCGCGAGCACGGCTGGCGCACGCAGCTCGTCTTCCTCGATGCGACCAACGAGTCACTCGTGCGCCGCTTCGAGAGCGTCCGCCGACCCCACCCCCTCCAGGGCGACGGTCGCCTGCTCGACGCCATCCAGGCGGAGCGTGAGGTGCTGGCGGATGTCCGGGCCAACGCCGAGCACCTCGTGGACACGTCGGGACTCAACGTCCACCAGCTGACGCGCAAGATCAGCCCCCTCTTCATGTCGGGCACGCGGGAACGCCTCCGGCTGGCCGTCCTCTCCTTCGGGTTCAAGTACGGGGTCCCCCTCGACGCCGACTTCGTCCTCGACATGCGCTTCCTGCCCAACCCCTTCTGGGTCCCGGAGTTGCGCTCGCACACCGGTCGGGAGACGGAGGTCTCGGACTACGTGCTCTCCCAGCCGGGAGCCCTGGACTTCCTCGACCGCGTGGAGTCCATGCTCGAGCCGGTCATCGCGGGATATCTCCGGGAGAACCGCCGGTACGTGACCCTCGCCGTCGGCTGCACGGGTGGCAAGCACCGCTCCGTGGCCGTCGCGGAGGCCCTCGCGTCACGGTTGGGCTCACGGGAGATCGCGACCTTCGTCGTCCACCGCGACCTGGGTCAGGAGTGAGCGTGCCCGACGTCCTGCGGTCCTCCCAGGTGGTCGCCCTCGGCGGCGGCCACGGCCTCGCGGCCTCGCTCTCCGCCCTTCGCCTCGTCTGCGAGCAGGTGACGGCGATCGTCACGGTCGCCGACAACGGCGGCTCGTCAGGTCGTCTCCGTGAGGACTTCGACGTCCTGCCCCCGGGGGACCTGCGCATGGCGCTCACCGCGCTCTGCGACGACAGCGAGTGGGGGCAGACGTGGAGCGATGTCCTCCAGCACCGGTTCACCGGGGAGGGCCACCTCTCCGGGCACGCCCTGGGCAACCTCCTCATCGTCGCGCTCTGGCAGCTCCACGACGACCCCGTGACGGGCCTCGACCTCGTGGGTCGCCTGCTCAGTGCCCGCGGCCGCGTCCTGCCCATGGCCGCGGTCCCCCTCGAGCTCACGGCGGAGGTGACGGGGGCCGACCCGAGCCTCCCCGACGTCACCGAGACCGTGCGGGGCCAGGTCGCCATCGCCCGGACGGAGGGGCTCGTCGAGTCCATCTCGCTCGAGCCGGCCGAGCCACCGGCCCGGCCCGAGTCCGTCGCCGCCGTCCGGGGTGCGGACCACATCATCCTCGGCCCGGGTTCCTGGTACACCTCGGTGCTCACACACCTGCTCGTGCCCGAGCTGCGGCATGCCCTGGCGACGACCTCCGCCCGCAAGGTGCTCACCCTCAACCTCGAGATGCACACCGCGGAGACCCGCGGATTCTCCGCGACCCGACACATCGAGACCCTGCACCAGACGGCTCCCGAGCTCTCCGTCGACGTCGTCCTCGCCGACCCGCACGCGGTCGACGACGCCGCCCGACTGGGCGCCGCCTGCGAAAAGTTGGGTGCCGAGCTCGTGACGGTCCCCCTCGCCCAGGCCCAGCACCCCGACCGCCATGACGCACTGCGGCTCGCGGCGGCCTATCGTGACATCCTCACGTGAGCGACCTGGCGACGACACCGGAAGGACGAGCTCCATGGCGATGACCGACAAGGTCAAGGACGAGCTGAGCAGGTTCGAGGTGACGAGGACCTGCTGCCGCAAGGCCGAGGTCGCCAGTCTGCTGCGTTTCGCGGGGGGCCTGCACAAGGTCGGCCGGGCCATCGTCGTCGAGGCCGAGCTCGACACGGCCAGCGCGGCACGTCGCCTCCGCAAGGACATCATCGAGCTCTACGGCTACGAGACCGAGATCATGCAGCTCGCGGCGGGCGGCCTGCGCCGGGGGAGCCGCTACATCGTCCGGGTGAGTCAGGACGGCCAGGCGCTCGCCCGCCAGACCGGGCTCGTCGACGCCGACGGTCGGCCCGTCCGGGGCCTGCCGCCCCGCGTCGTCGGGGGCTCGGTCTGCGACGCGGAGGCCGCGTGGCGTGGCGCCTTCCTGGCCCATGGGTCGCTCACCGAGCCCGGCCGCAGCTCCTCCCTCGAGATCACCTGCCCCGGACCCGAGGCCGCGCTCGCCCTCGTCGGTGCCGCCCGTCGGCTCGGCATCTCCGCCAAGGCGCGCGAGGTGCGCGGGGTGGACCGCGCGGTCATCCGCGACGGTGACGCCATCAGCGCCATGCTCACCCGCCTCGGCGCGCACGAGGCCGTGCTCGCCTGGGAGGAGCGCCGGATGCGCCGGGAGGTGCGGGCGACGGCCAACCGGCTGGCGAACTTCGACGATGCCAACCTCCGCCGCTCGGCCCGGGCCGCGGTCGCGGCGGGCGCCCGGGTGCAGCGCGCCCTGGAGATCCTCGGGGACGACATTCCCGACCACCTGCGCGAGGCCGGCCAGCTGCGGCTCCAGCACAAGGAGGCCTCGCTCGAGGAGCTGGGGCAGCGCGCAGAGCCGCCGATGACCAAGGACGCGGTCGCCGGGCGGATCCGCCGACTCCTCGCCATGGCGGACAAGCGGGCCGAGGACCTCGGGATCCCCGGCACGGAGTCCTTGCTCACCTCGGACATGCTCGACGGCTGAGGCCCGGACACCCTGACGGGGTGGGTGAGGCAATAGGGTGAAGGGGACCGCAGCCACCGTCTGCGGCCGCATGTGGAACCACTCCTTGGAGGTATCCCACCGTGACAGTTCGTGTTGGCATCAACGGATTTGGCCGCATCGGCCGCAACGTTTTCCGCGCCGTCCAGGCCTCGGGGGCCGACATCGAGGTCGTGGCATTCAACGATCTCGGTGACGACGCCACCCAGGCCCACCTTCTGCGCTACGACTCCATCCTCGGACGCTTCGACGGCGACGTGCGGGTGGTCGGGGGCGGGATCGAGGTCGACGGGCGCCGCATCATGTCGCTCGCCGAGAAGGACCCGGCCGCGCTGCCTTGGGGGGACCTCGGCGTCGACGTCGTCATCGAGTCCACCGGGCTCTTCACCGATGCCACCGCCGCCCGGGCGCACATCGAGGCCGGGGCGAAGAAGGTCGTCATCTCGGCCCCGGCGAAGCACGAGGACATCACCATCGTCATGGGGGTCAACGACGACCTCTACGACCCGGCCCGGCACACGATCATCTCGAATGCCTCGTGCACGACGAACTGCCTGGCGCCCATGGCCAAGGTCCTCAACGACGGCCTGGGCATCGACCGGGGCCTCATGACGACCATCCACGCCTACACCGCCGACCAGAACCTCCAGGACGGTCCGCACAAGGACCTGCGGCGTGCCCGGGCCGCGGCGCTGAACATCGTGCCGACGTCCACCGGCGCAGCCAAGGCCGTCTCCCTGGTCCTTCCCGAGCTCGAGGGCAAGCTCGACGGCTACGCCCTGCGCGTCCCCGTCCCCACCGGGTCGGCGACCGACCTCACCTTCGCGGCCAGCCGGGAGACGAGCGTGGAGGAGGTCAACGAGATCGTCCGTGCCGCGGCGACCGAGGGTCCGCTCTCGGACGTCCTCGTCTACACCGAGGACCCGATCGTCTCCACGGACATCGAGACCGACCCGGCGAGCTGTATCTTCGACGCCGGCCTGACCAAGGTCATCGGCAACCAGGTCAAGGTCGTCGGCTGGTACGACAACGAGTGGGGCTACTCCAACCGCCTCGTCGACCTCGCCGGCCTCGTCGGCCGCTCCCTCTGAGCTCACCCACCCCAGACCGCCATCGAAAGGGCACCTGTTGACCACCCTCGCTGACCTCGGCGACCTTCGCGGCAAGCGCGTCCTCGTCCGCTCCGACCTCAACGTCCCCCTGGACGGGCAGACCATCACCGATGACGGCCGGATCAGGGCCTCGGTGCCGACGATCAGCAGCCTCGCCGACGCGGGTGCCCGCGTCGTCGTCTGCGCTCACCTCGGGCGGCCGAAGGGGGCGCCTGAGGACCGGTACTCGCTGGCTCCGGTGGCGGCCCGCCTCGGGGAGCTCCTCGGGAGCCGGGTGGCCTTCGCGACGGACACCGTCGGCGAGTCCGCCCGCTCGACGGTCGAGGGCCTCGCCGACGGCGAGGTGGCGCTCCTCGAGAACCTGCGCTTCAACGCCGGCGAGACGAGCAAGGACGACGCGGAGCGGGGCGCCTTCGCCGACGAGCTGGCCTCCCTCGCCGACGCCTACGTCTCCGACGGATTCGGGGTGGTCCACCGGGCGCAGGCCTCGGTCTACGACATCGCGACCCGGCTGCCCGCGGCCATGGGTGCCCTCGTCCAGACCGAGGTCGAGGTCCTGCGTCGCCTGACGAGCGATCCCACCCGTCCCTATGCCGTCGTCCTCGGGGGCGCCAAGGTCAGCGACAAGCTCGGCGTCATCGACAGCCTCCTCGGCACCGCCGACCGCCTCCTCATCGGGGGCGGCATGGTCTTCACCTTCCTCCGGGCCCAGGGGTATGAGGTCGGCCAGAGCCTCCTCGAGGAGGACCAGGTGCCCGTCGTACGCGAGTACCTCGAGCGCGCCGAGCGCGATGGTGTGGAGATTGTCCTGCCCACCGACGTCGTGGCCGCCACCGCCTTCGCCGCGGACGCCGACCACGAGGTCGTCGCCGCGGACGCGATCCCCGCCGACCGGATGGGTCTGGACATCGGTCCCGCGTCGGCACGCCACTTCGCCGAGAAGCTCCTCGACTGCGAGACCGTCTTCTGGAACGGCCCCATGGGCGCCTTCGAGATGGCCCCCTTTGCGGAGGGGACCCGCGCGGTGGCCCAGGCCCTCGCCGACGTGACGAAGGCGGGCGCCCTCACCGTGGTCGGTGGTGGCGACTCCGCCGCGGCCGTGCGCCAGCTCGGGTTCGCCGACGACCGGTTCAGCCACATCAGCACCGGGGGCGGCGCGAGCCTCGAGTACCTCGAGGGCAAGGAGCTCCCGGGACTGACCGTCGTCGAGCAGCAGGAGAACTGATCATGGCCAGCCGCACCCCGCTCATGGCGGGCAACTGGAAGATGAACCTCGACCACCTGCAGGGGACCCATCTCGTCCAGAAGCTCGACTGGACCCTCAGGGACGCCAAGCACGACTTCGGTGCCGTCGAGGTCGCCGTCCTGCCGCCCTTCACCGACCTGCGCTCGGTCCAGACCCTCGTCGAGGGGGACCGGCTCGCCCTGCGCTACGGGGCGCAGGACCTCAGCCCGGAGGACTCCGGCGCCTTCACCGGTGACGTCTCCGGTGCCTTCCTCGCGAAGCTCGGCTGCAGCTATGTCGTCGTGGGGCACAGCGAGCGGCGCGCCGGGCACGCCGAGACCGATGAGATCGTGGCGGGCAAGGCCGTCGCCGCGTACCGCCACGGTCTCGTCCCCATCGTCTGCGTCGGGGAGGGGCTCGAGGTGCGGCAGGCCGGTGAGCACGTCGCCCACGTCGTCGCCCAGGTGCGGGGGAGCCTCGCGGGCATCACACCGGAGCAGGCCGCGACCGTCGTCGTCGCCTACGAGCCGGTGTGGGCCATCGGTACCGGTGAGGTGGCCACCCCCGAGGACGCCCAGGAGGTCTGCGCGGCGATCCGGGGCACGCTCGAGGAGCTCTACGGAGCCGACACCGCCCAGGCCGTCCGGGTGCTCTACGGCGGGTCGGTGAAGTCCGGCAATGTCGCGGCGATCATGGCCGGCGCCGACGTCGACGGGGCCCTCGTCGGGGGCGCCTCGCTCCAGGCGGAGGAGTTCGCCTCGATCTGCCGGTACCAGCAACACCTCACTGCCTGACCGGGTAGGCTGTGGTGGGTGCCCACCCGGGCCCCTCTTTCGTGCACCGACCGACAAGGACCTGATCGCGTGAACTCCGTCCGCATCGGACTCCAGGTGATCCTCGTGCTCACCAGCCTCATCCTCACCCTGCTCATCCTCATGCACAAGGGCAAGGGCGGAGGGCTGTCCGACATGTTCGGCGGCGGCATGTCGGCATCCCTGGGGAGCTCGTCGGTGGCCGAGCGCAATCTCTCCCGCTTCACGGTCGTCGTCGGACTCATCTGGTTCACGTCGATCGTCGGCATGGGCCTCGTCGACCGCTTCGACGCCTGACGCACTCACCCACTCTCACCGGAGGAGCATCGACATGGTTGGTGGCAACGCGATCCGAGGCAGCCGCATCGGTGCCGGACCGATGGGTGAGGCCGAGCGCGGGGAGGCGGCGCCCCGGGCCTTCGTCTCCTACTGGTGCGCCAACGGCCACGAGATGACCCCCTCCTTCTCCCTCGACGAAGGGGTCGAGATCCCCGACGAGTGGACGTGCAAGAAGTGCGGTCTGCCCGCCGGCCAGGACAAGGACAACCCTCCGGCGGCCCCGACGGCCGAGGTCTACAAGACCCACCTGGCCTACGTGAAGGAGCGCCGCTCCGACAGCGAGGGCGAGGCCATCCTCGAGGAGCGTCTGGGCGAGCTGCGCGACCGCGGTCTCATCCGCTGAGGTCGCGCGCGGCGGCCGCGTCGACGAGCCAGAGGGTTCGTCCCAGGCCGCGCACGAGGCCGGTGCTCACCTCCTCCGCGGGGGCGCCGGCCACCCCCTTCGCCACGGCGCCGGCCTTGTCCTCGCCCGCGACGACGAACCAGACCTCCCGCGAACGGGAGAGGCACCCCGCCGTGAGCGACACCCGGGTCGGTGGCGGCTTGGGGGAGTCGTGCACCGCGACCGCGAGGGTGTCCGAGGACTGCTGGGCCGGGTGGCCGGGGAAGAGCGAGGCCACGTGCCCATCGGGCCCCACGCCGAGGAGGACGACATCCCACTCGCCGCCGCCGTCAGACCGGAGGGTCTGCTCGTAGGCGGCAGCCGAGGCCTCCGCCGACGCGGACACATCCGGTCCGGCCGCCCGGTGGACGTGCTCGGGGAGGAGCCCGAGGGTGGTCAGCCCCGCGGCATCGGCCTGGGTGTCGTTGCGGTCGGGGTCGCCGGCCGGGAGGTACCGCTCGTCGCCCCACCACACGTGGACGCGGGTCCAATCGACGATTTCCCGCTGCGGGTGGTGCGCGAGGGCCTCGACGACCGCGCCGCCCATGGACCCACCGGTGAGGGAGAGGTCGGCGCGGCCCCGCTCGGCGATGGCGTCGAGCACGGTCGTGACGAGCCGTCCGGCGGTGACCGCGGCCAGGGTCCGGGCATCCGGGTGACGGACGAGGACGGGGGTGCTCATGGCCTCACTCCTTGTCGGCGAGCTTCGCGCGCACGGCGGACTTCACGTCGTCGGTGCTCGAGGAGGCCTCCTCGGGAGCGCTCTCGACCATCGCGCTGCGGATCGCCTCGTGGGACTCCTCGGCGATCTGCTCGGCCGTCCTCCGGGCGGCACTGGGTGACGGCGCGAGCCCGGCCTCCACGGCCTCGGTCATCGTCATGCGCCGTCGGGTGACCTTGGGCAGGCCCTTGGTCAGGGCATCCTCGTAGACCTCGTCGGGGTCGAGGCGGCGCAGCTCGTCCGCGAGGCACTCGGCATCCGAGCGCGGCGCGAGGGCGATGGCCCGCTGCGGCTGCCCGGGCTGGTCGAGCGTGGCGGTCGCCCCCTCGAGGGGACGGACGAGGTCGATGGGGCCGGAGGCTCGCTCCAGACGCACGCTGATGATCCCCGTCCCCGCCCGCGAGCGGATGAGCGAGACCGGGCAGCGCAACCGGTACTGCAGCCAGCCGGCGAGGAGGTCGGCGGAGGGTGAGTCCGCGCCGCCGACGACGGTCGCCTCGGTGACGGACTCGAAGGGGGCCCGGTCCAGCGTCGTGGCGACGAGCCCGCGCCAGAGCGTGACCCGGCTCCACGCGAGGTCGGTGTCGCCGGGGGAGTAGGTCTTGGCCAGCCGCTTGGTGGTCGCGGTGATGTTGCTCGCCGCGGCACTGTCCGTGACCCGGCGCTGGGCCATGGCGCCGACGGGGTCGGCGCCGGGGTTCTTGGGGGCCTCGCCGGGCCACCACGCGACGACCGGGGAGTCCGGGAGGACGAGGGGGGTGACGACGCTCCGGGGGTGCCGGGTCAGCTCGCCGAAGAGGCGCAGGACGACGACCTCGGAGGCACCGGCGTCCCCACCGACGCGGATCTGCGCGTCGAGGCGCGCCTTGCCGCGCGGGTTGGCGAGGATGACGCAGACGATTCGCGCCGGGTGCTGGTGGCTCGCGGAGTTGGCGACCGAGAGTGCTTCCTCGGCGTCGTCTTCGGGGACGACGAGCACGAGGGTGAGCACCCGGCTGAGCGCCATGGCGCCGACGTCCTCGCGGATCTCGATGAGCCGCTGGCTGATCTGCGCCGTGCTCGCGCTGGGCAGGTCGACGATCACGGCGTCCTCCAGGTGCGTCCGTCGCGCTCCATCATCGTGTCGGCGGCCTCCGGCCCCCAGGTGCCAGAGGGGTACTGCTCGACCTTCTGCTCCTTGGCCCAGAAGGCCTCGATGGGGTCGAGGATCCGCCAGGAGAGCTCGACCTCCTGGTGCCGGGGGAAGAGGGGCGGGTCGCCGAGGAGGACGTCGAGGATGAGCCGCTCGTAGGCCTCCGGGCTGGACTCGGTGAAGGCACGTCCGTAGCCGAAGTCCATCGTCACGTCGCGGACCTCCATCTGGTCCCCGGGGACCTTCGCCCCGAAGCGCATGGTCACCCCTTCGTCGGGCTGGACCCGGATGACCACGGCGTTCTGGCCCAGCTCCTCCGTCTCCGTGTCGGTGAAGGGGAGGTGCGGCGCGCGCTTGAAGACGACGGCGATCTCCGTCACCCGCCGGCCGAGCCGCTTGCCGGTCCGTAGGTAGAAGGGGACCCCCGCCCACCGACGGGTGTTGACGTCGAGCCGCATGGCCGCGTAGGTCTCGGTCGTCGAGTCGGCGGCCACGCCGTCCTCGTCGAGGTAGCCGATGACCTTGTCCCCACCCTGCCAGCCGCCCGAGTACTGGCCGCGGACCGTGCTCGCCGCCAGGTCGTCGGGCAGGGTCACGGCGGCGAGGACCTTCTCCTTCTCCGTCCGGAGGGAGTCCGCGTCGAAGCTCACCGGGTCCTCCATGGCGGTGAGGGCCAGCAGCTGGAGGAGGTGGTTCTGGATGACGTCGCGGGCGGCGCCGATGCCGTCGTAGTAGCCCGCGCGCCCACCGATGCCGATGTCCTCGGCCATGGTGATCTGGACGTGGTCGACGTAGTGGCTGTTCCACACCGGCTCGAACATCTGGTTGGCGAAGCGCAGCGCGAGGAGGTTCTGCACCGTCTCCTTGCCGAGGTAGTGGTCGATCCGGAAGATCGAGTCGGGCGGGAAGACCGCCTCGACGATGTCGTTGAGCTCCTGGGCGCTGGCCAGGTCGTGGCCGAAGGGCTTCTCGATGACGACGCGCCGCCACGAGTCCTCGTCGGGGTCGGCCAGCCCGCTGCGCTTGAGCTGCTGGCAGACCGTGGAGAAGAAGTCCGGAGGGATGGAGAGGTAGAAGGCGTGGTTGCCACCGGTTCCACGTTCCTCGTCGAGCTCGCGGACGGTCTCGGCGAGGAGGTCGAAGGCAGCGTCGTCGTCGAAGACGCCGGGCACGAAGCGGAAGCCCTCGGAGAGGGAGCGCCAGACCTCCTCGCGGAAGGGGGTGCGGGCGTGCTCGCGGACCGCGTCGTACACGACGGTGCCGAAGTCCTGGTCGGCCCAGTCACGGCGCGCGAAGCCGATGAGCGAGAAGCCGGGTGGCAGGAGGCCGCGGTTGGCCAGGTCGTAGATGGCCGGCAGGAGCTTCTTGCGGGCGAGGTCGCCCGTGACGCCGAAGAGGACGAGGCTGCACGGTCCGGCGATTCTCGGGAGACGCTTGTCCCGCGGGTCCCGCAGCGGGTTGACCTCGGCGGTGACGCGGGCGGGGCTCATGCGCGGCCACCTCGCAGCGCGGTCTCGAGGGTGTCCGGTCCGGCGCCCTCGGTGAGGTGCAGGACGAGCACCGGTCGGCCGCGATCGGCGAGCACGGCGGCATCACCACCGGCCTGCGCCGCGATGAACTCACCGAGGGTGAAGTCCCGGCCGGGCACCGGCAGGTCCTCCCGGGGGGTGTCGGTGATCTGGAGGTAGACCCCGGTCGCCGGGCCGCCCTTGTGGTACTGGCCGGTCGAGTGGAGGAAGCGGGGGCCCCACCCGAAGGTCACCGGTCGGTGGACCCGATCGGCGAGTGCATCGGCCACCCCGGCGAAGGGGGCGTACCGCTCCCGGTCGAGATAGGCCATGACCGCGACGTAGCCGCGCTCGGGGTCGAGCCGGGCGAGGAGCGCCTCCACGGCAGCCTCGACGGTCGTCGCGTCGCCGAGCCAGTCCCCACCGAGGTGGCTGATCTCCACGGACCCGTCCGTCGCGTCGACGGTGGAGCTCTGGGCACCGGAGCCGGACATGAGGTCGCGCGCCGCCTGCTTGGCGCTCTCGACGTCCGGCTGGTCGAAGGGGTTGATCGCCAGGAGACGACCGGCGACGGCCGTCGCGGCCTCCCAGAGGAGGAACTGCGCCCCGAGCGAGCCCCCGACGTCGACCGTGGAGGCGGACCTCGTCGGCGCGGGCCCGTCCTCGGCGTCGTCGTGGTCGGCGACGAGGCGGACGACCGTGGCGTCAGCGGGCGGCGCCGCGTCGCCGGGAGCGTCGAGGACGACGGGCAGCAGGCCGCGCCCGTCCTTGCCCGTGGACTCGGCGATGAGCTGCTCCGCCCAGTCGCCGAGGCCCACGGCGGAGGTGCCGTGGTCGACGAGGTAGAGCTTGTCGCGCAGGGGAGTGGTCCCGGCCATGGCCGCGCCGAGACGCAGGGCGGGGTTGGCCTCGTCGTCCGCCGCGAGCAGGTCACCGACGAGCTCGGCGTCGTCGAGGAGGACCTCGATGTCGACGCCGGCGAGCCCGGAGGGGACGAGCCCGAAGGCGGTGAGTGCGGAGTACCGTCCGCCGACGTCGGGGTCGGCGGTGACGACCCGCTGCCCCTTGGCCCGGGCGTCCTCCTCGAGCGGGCTGCCCGGGTCGGTGACGACGACGATGCGCCTCGCGGCGTCGATGCCGGCATCGGCGAAGGCCTGCTCGAAGACCCGGCGCTGGCTGTCGGTCTCGACCGTGGACCCCGACTTGCTCGACACGATGACGACCGTGCGCTCGAGGTCGCCGGTCGCGGCCCGGACGACATCCGGGTGGCTCGAGTCGAGGACGACGAGGGGGAGGCCGGCGCTGGCGCAGATGACCTCGGGCGCGAGGGAGCTGCCGCCCATCCCGCAGAGGACCACGCGGTCGACGCCCTGCTCGCGCAGCTCGTCGCGGATGGCGGCGATCTCGCCCACGAGGTGGCGCGAGCTGCGGGCCAGCCCCACCCAGGCGAGCCGCTTCGCGGCCTCCGGCTCGGCAGCCGCTCCCCAGAGGGTGGCATCGCGGGCGAAGAGCCGTCCGGCCATCTCTTCGTCGACGAGGGTGGGGACGTGCTCGGCGATGGCCTCTGCCGCGGCACCCGAGGCCGAGACGGAGAGGCTGGTCACGCCGACGCCGCCTTGTCCAGCTCGGCGCGCACCCCGTCGAGGAGCTCGGCCCAGGACTTCTCAAACTTCTCGACGCCCTCGGTCTCGAGCTGGTCGGTGACCTCGGTGTAGTCCACCCCGAGGGAGGCGAGCTGGTCGAGGACCTGCTCGGCCTCGGCATAGCCGCCGGTGACCGTGTCGCCGGTGACTTCGCCGTGGTCGATCGTCGCGTCGAGCGTCTTCTCCGGCATGGTGTTGACGGTGTCGGCCGCGACGAGCTCGGTCACGTAGAGAGTGTCTGGGTAGTCGGGGTTCTTCACCCCCGTGGAGGCCCAGAGCGGTCGCTGGCGCCGCCCCCCTTCGGCCTCGAGGCGCTGCCACCGCGGCGTGGCGAAGACCTCCTCGTAGGCCTGGTAGGCGAGGCGGGCATTGGCGACCGCGGCCCGGCCGCGGAGGGCGAGGGCCTCGTCCGTGCCGATCGTCTCCAGCCTCGCGTCGATCTCGCTGTCGACGCGGGAGACGAAGAAGGAGGCGACGGAGTGGATCGTCGAGATGTCCTTGCCGGCGTCGAGGGCCTGCTCGAGGCCCTCGATGAAGGCATTCATCACCGCGCGGTAGCGCTCGAGGCTGAAGATCAACGTGACGTTGACGCTGATGCCCTGCGCGAGGGTCCGCGTGATCGCCGGGAGGCCGGCCTCGGTCGCGGGGATCTTGATGTGGACCTGGGGTCGGTCCACGGCCGCCGCGAGCTCCGCCGCCTGGGCCGCGGTCCGCTCCGCGTCGTGGGCCAGGCGCGGGTCGACCTCGATGGATACCCGGCCGTCGACGCCGTCAGTGGCCTCGTGGAGGGGGCGGAAGAGGTCGCAGGCCGCGCGAACGTCGTCCGTCGTCAGGGCGAAGACCGTCTCGTCGACGTCCTTGCCCTCCGCGGCGAGGGCCCTGAGCTGCTCGTTGTAGGCATCCCCGTCGGCGAGGGCCGCCTGGAAGATCGAGGGGTTCGTCGTCACGCCGACGATGCCCTTCGTGTCGATGAGCTCCTGGAGGTTCCCGGAGCGGAGCCGCTCGCGGCTGAGGTCGTCGAGCCAGACGGAGACACCTGCCTCGCGCAGAGCCGCGACCGGTGCGGGGGCGGTGGGGAGCTGGTCAGCCATGGTCGGTCATCCCTTCGCGTTCTTGATGGACGCCTTGGCCGCCTTGACGACGGCCGCAGGCGTGATGCCGAACTTCTCGTAGAGGGTCGCGTGGTCGGCGGAGGCGCCGAAGTGGTCGATGCCGACGCTCTCGCCGGCGTCGCCGACGATCTCCCGCCAGCCGAAGGGGGTCGCGGCCTCGACCGAGACCCGCGCCCGCACGGCGGCGGGCAGGACCTTCTCCTTGTAGGCCTTGGTCTGGGCGTCGAACCACTCCCGGCAGGGCATCGAGACGACCCGCGTCCCGATCTTCGCCTTCTCGAGGGTCGTGCGGGCGGCCATCGCGACGGCGACCTCGGTGCCGGTGGCGACGAGGATGACGTCGGGGGTCTCCGTGCTCGACTCGGCGAGGACGTAGGCGCCCTTGGCCGCCCCCTTCGCCGAGGCGAACTCCTTGCGGTCGATCGTCGGCGTCCCCTGGCGGGAGAGGGCGAGCGCCGCGGTCGAGCCGTTCTTGAGGACCTGGCCCCAGCACACGCTGACCTCGTTGGCATCGCCCGGGCGGACGACGTCGAGGCCGGGCATGGCGCGGAGGGCGGCGAGGTGCTCGATCGGCTGGTGGGTCGGGCCGTCCTCGCCGAGACCGATCGAGTCGTGCGTCCACACGTAGGTCACCGGCAGCTGCTGGATCGCGGCGAGGCGCACGGCCGGGCGCATGTAGTCGGAGAAGACGAGGAAGGTGCCGCCGTAGACGCGGGTGAGTCCCTCGAGGGCGATGCCGTTCATCGCCATCCCCATGCCGTTCTCCCGGATGCCGAAGTGGAGCGTGCGACCGTACTCGTCGCCCTTCCAGGTGCCGGTCTGCTTCCCCTTGGGGACGAAGGAGGGCTGCCCGTCCATCGTCGTGTTGTTCGAGCCGGCGAGGTCGGCGGAGCCACCCCACAGCTCGGGCATGACGTCGGCGAGGGCCGTGAGGACCTTCCCCGAGGCGGCCCGGGTGGCCAGGCCCTTGTCCGAGGCCTCGAAGGTCGGCAGCGCCTTGTCGAGACCGGCCGGGACGGCGCCGTCGACGAGGCGGTCGAGGAGGGCGGAGCGCTCCGGGTTCGCCTTGCGCCACGCGGCGAGCTTCTTGTTCCACTCCTTGTGGGCGGCCTTGCCGCGCTTCTTCACCTCGCGCGCGTGGGCGAGGACGTCCTTCTCCACGGCGAAGTCCTTGGCCGGGTCGAAGCCGAGGAGCTCCTTGGTCGCCGCGACCTCGTCCGCGCCGAGGGCGGAGCCGTGCGAGGCGCCGGTGTTCTGCTTCGTCGGGGCCGGCCAGGCGATGATCGTGTGGAGGACGATGAGGGTGGGGGTCTTCGTGTTCTTCTTCGCCTTCTGGGTGGCGGCATAGAGCGCGTCGACGTCCTCGACGTAGGCGCTGCCGTCGCCGGTCTTGCGCCAGTCGACGTCGATGACCTCCCAGCCGTAGGCGCGGTAGCGGGCGCCGACGTCCTCGCTGAAGGAGATGTCGGTGTCGTCCTCGATGGAGATCTGGTTGGCGTCGTAGATGACGTTGAGGTGGCCGAGCTCCTGGTGCCCGGCGAGGGAGCTGCCCTCGGCGGACACGCCCTCCTGCAGGTCACCGTCCGAGGCGAGGCACCAGATCGTGTGGTCGAAGGGGGACTGCCCCGCCTTGGCCTCGGGGTCGAGGAGCCCGCGCTGGCGGCGCTGCGCCATCGCCATGCCGACGGCGGAGGCCAGGCCCGAGCCGAGCGGCCCGGTCGTGATCTCGACGCCGGGGGTGTGGTGGACCTCGGGGTGGCCGGGGGTGAGGGACCCCCACGTGCGCAGGGCCTTGAGGTCGCTCAGCTCGACGCCGTAGCCGGAGAGGAAGAGCTGCACGTACTGCGTGAGGGAGGAGTGACCGACCGAGAGGACGAAGCGGTCGCGACCCAGCCACGTCGGGTCGCTCGGGTCGTGGGTCATCACCTGCTGGTAGAGCAGGTAGGCGACGGGGGAGAGGCTCATCGCCGTGCCGGGGTGGCCGCTGCCGCAGAGCTGCACGGCGTCCGCGGCGAGCAACCGACCGGTGTCGACCGCGCGCACGTCGAGGTCCTTCCACCCGGCCTTCTTCGCGACCGGACGGGGCAGGTCCGTCGAGCGGGAGGAGGTGCCGGCCCTCCCCTTCGGGTTGGCCGACGCGACGGTGCGGGTCGTGCCCCTCGGGGCCGCGGAACCGGCCGACTTCTTCGCGGGGGCCTGGGGGGAGGTGTCGGTGTCCGTGCTCACGGAAGACCTTTCAGTTGCAGACGCGATGAGGTGCTCCCGCCCACACTAGTCCGCGGGCGGGTGTGTGCGACCTCGCGTCGGGGCCGGGCCGACTCGGGCTTTCGTCACGGGTAGACTCTCGGGAGGTCAGCGCCCCGCGCGACCATGTCCCACCCCCTTCGGCAAAGGCAGTCCGTGACCACTCTGGAGTCGACGCGCGAGCTGTCGCCGGCGACCGGTTCGTGGCGGCGCACCGTGCGTGCGTACGTCGCGCTGACGAAGCCTCGGATCATCGAGCTGCTCCTCGTGACGACCGTTCCGGTGATGTTCCTCGCGGAGCGTGGCGTGCCCTCGCTCGGCCTCATCCTCCTCACCCTCGTCGGTGGGTCCTTGAGCGCCGGCGCGGCCAACACCTTCAACATGGTCTACGACCGCGACATCGACGCCCAGATGGGCCGGACGCAGAACCGGCCGCTCGTCACCGGGGAGGCCACGCCCCGGGGGGCGATGGTCTTCGCCCTGGCCCTCACGGCGCTCTCGACGGCCTGGCTGTGGTTCCTCGTCAACCCGCTCTCGGCCATGCTCTCGCTCGCGGCGATCCTCCTCTACGCCGTCGGCTACACGATGATCCTCAAGCGGCGCACGGCGCAGAACATCGTGTGGGGTGGCGTCGCGGGCTGCATGCCCACGCTCATCGGCTGGTCCGCGGTGACCAATGCGGTCGAGTGGCCGGCGATCATCCTCTTCCTCGTCATCTTCTTCTGGACGCCGCCGCACTACTGGCCCCTGTCGATGCGCTTCACCGACGACTATGCGGCCGCAGGCGTGCCGATGGCGCCCGTCGTCCAGCAGCAGACGACCGTCGCCCGGCAGATCGTCGCCTACTCCTGGATCATGGTCCTCACCTCGCTGGCCCTCGTGCCCGTGGCGGACATGGGGTGGCTCTACCTCGGGGCCGCGCTCGTCTCCGGCGGCCTCTTCGTCGCCGAGGCCCACCGCCTCATGGCGGCCGCGAAGAGGGGGGCCGAGCAGTCGGTCCTCAAGCCGATGCGGCTCTTCCACTTCTCGATCACCTACGTGACGCTGCTCTTCCTCGGCGTGGCGCTCGACCCCCTTCTCCACCTGCCGCTGCCGGGCCTGGCCTGATCGGCTCGCCCCACCCGCGAGACCCGGATTCGATGTGAAGAAGTGAGCCCCAGCGCTCACTTCGACATCGAATCAGCAGGGTGGTCGGTCAGGCCCGGCTCGTCGTCTCCTCGAGGCTCGCGTGGTCGTCGGCCGCGACGGGCTCCCGGGTGAGGACGATGGCCCGGACGATGACGACGACGAGGATGCTCGCGCCGAACATGTGGGCGAGGACGAGGACCTCGGGGAGCTTCGTCAGGTACTGGACGTAGCCGACGAGGCCCTGTGCGAGGGTGACCATGAGGACGACCCACCAGGCGCTGGCGGGCCCGGGGGAGCGCTGGGTGAGCCTGGCGCCGAGCCACACCGCCACGACGATGCCGACGAAGAGCATCACCGCGTCGGCGTGGAGCCAGGAGATCGTCCGCGGGTCGAAGCCGGTGCGCGCGGGCGTCTCCGCATCACCGGAGTGCGGACCCGAGCCGGTGACGATCGTGCCCAACACGAGGACGACGGCGGCGACTGCGACGAGGGCCCAGATCGTCCGGTCGACGAGCGGGTGGACGAGGGAGCGCATCCGGCCCGGCGGCTGGCGATGACGCCAGACGAGCCAGCTCGAGACGGCGATGAGCCCCATGGAGCAGAGGAAGTGGAAGGCGACGATCCACGGGTTGAGCCCCGTGAGGACGGTGATGCCGCCGACGATCGCCTGGGCCGCGATCCCGACGAGGACGACGACGGTGCCGAGGATGAGCTCGCGGCGCTCCCGGGCGGCGCGGAAGAGGGCAATGAGCAGAGCGAGCGCGACGAAGCCGAGCAACCCGGTGAGCGTCCGGTTGCCGAACTCGATGACCTTGTGGAAGCCCTCCTCCTGCTCGACCGTCGGCACGTACGAGCCCGGCACGCACTGCGGCCAGGTCGGGCAGCCGAGGCCCGACCCGGTGAGTCGGACGAGGCCGCCGGTGACGACGATGCCGATCTCGACGACGAGGTTGAGCAGGAGGATGTGGGGCAGCCACGTCCGGGCTACGGAGTCGATCTGGGGCACCGCACTACGGTATGTCGTAGCCGACGGATCCCGGTCATCGGGTGCCGTCAGTCGCGCCAGCGGAAGGTGCGCACGACGCCGAGGCTGAGCACGAGACCCCACCCGACGAGCAGGAGCCAGGGGACGACGGGGATGTCACCCGTGGCGAGGGGCTCGCGGAAGGCGTCACCGAGCGCGCCCGACGGGAGCCAGCGGACGAAGGCCCCGGCCGGCCCGAGGGTGTCGTGGGGGAGAAGGAGGCCGCCGGCACCGGCGAGGAGCACCCACACGAGGTTGGCCACGGCGAGCACGCCCTCCGCCCGCAGAGACCCGGCGAGCAGCAGCGCGAGGGCCACGAAGACCCACACCCCGAGCAGCGTCGAGACGGGGACGCCGAGCAGCCCCACGGGGTCCGGGCGCCACCCGAGGGCCAGCGCCAGTGTGCCGAGGAGCACGACCTGCAGCAGGGCCACGACCGTGATCGCGAGCGCCTTGCCGAGGAGCAGGCCGTCCGTGCCGACCGGTGTCGTCGCGAGCATCCGCAGCACGCCGTAGCGGCGGTCGAAGGCCGTCTGGATCGCCTGGCCGGTGAAGGCGGTGGAGACGATGGCGAGCGCAAGGACACCGGGCGCCACCACGGCGATGCGGGGGTCGTTGAGCTCGGGGTAGGGGGCCGCGACGAGGGCGACGAGCGCCAGCGCCGGAAGGACGAGGGCGACGAGCACCTGCTCGCCGTTGCGCAGGAGGATCCCCGCCTCGAAGCGGGCCTGGGTCACGACGCGGGCGGCCCGCGGTGAGGGCGAAGGGCGGGGGAGGGTGTCAGCGCTCACGGACGCCTCCGGTGAGGGCGAAGTAGGCGTCCTCCAGCCCGGCGTCCCCGGAGATCTCCCGAGGGGTGCCGTCGGCGACGACCCGGCCGTGGTCGAGGATGACGACGCGGTCGGCGAGGCGCTCGGCCTCCTCGAAGCTGTGCGTCGTGACGACGAGCGCCGTCCCGGCATCCCGGCGTGCGCGCAGCAGCGCCCAGACGTCGAGGCGGGCATGGGGGTCGAGCCCGGCCGTCGGTTCGTCGAGGAAGGCGACCTCCGGGTTCCCGACGAGGGCCGCCGCCAGCCCGACGCGCTGGCGCTGTCCGCCGCTGAGGCGGCGCACCGGTGTCCGGGCGAAGGGGGCGATCCCGAGCTGGTTGACGAGCTCGTCACCGCGAGGGGCCGAGTGGAGGCGGGTGAGGTGGGCGAGGAGGCGTCGCGCGCTCACGCTCTGGGGGAGCCCGCCGTCCTGGAGCATGACGCCGACGCGGGCCCGGTGCCGGGCGTCGGCCCGCCAGGGGTCGGCGCCGAGGACACGGCAGGTGCCCGAGTCGGGCCGCTGGAGGCCCTCGAGGCACTCGATCGTCGTCGTCTTGCCCGCGCCGTTGGGGCCGAGCACGCAGGTGATCTCACCGGAGGAGGCGCCCCAGGTGGCCCCGTCGACGGCGATGACGGAGCCGAAGACGCGGCGCAGGTCCTCCACGACGACGGCACGGGTCACGGGAGAGCAGTCTAGGCAGCAGGGGGAGGCTCGACGGGTTAGGGGGGCCTTTGTTGTGCCCGTCCCGCAATTACGTAACATGGATGTGTGGTTAATTCACGGCAAGATCGGGTGACGTCGGATGTCGACGCCGCGACCCGTGATGCGCGCACGCGCGACCGCGTGCTCGCGGTCATCAGCGAGCGCGGCCCCATCACCGCCGCCGGCATCGCGGCCCACCTGCGCCTCACGGCCACGGGCGTGCGCCGCCACCTCGACCAGCTCGCCGACGAGGGCTCGGTGACGAGTCGGGCACCCCAGCTGGGCAAGCGCGGTCGCGGGCGGCCGGCTCGCGAGTGGATCGTCGGCGACACCGGTCACGAGCACCTCGGCACCGACTACGACGGTCTGGCGACCGATGCCATGCGATTCCTCCGCACGCAGGCGGGCGATGCCGCCGTGCGCTCCTTCGCCGACGAGCGGATGGCCGAGCTCGAGGAGCGGGTCTCGGTCGGCGTCGCGGCCGCCGGTGACGACCCCCAGGACCGCACGCGCGCCCTCGTCGACGCACTCCGCGCCGAGGGCTACGCTGCCAGCGCCCGGCCGGTCGGCGAGGACAGTACCGTCGGTGTCCAGCTGTGCCAGGGCCACTGCCCGATCCAGCACGTCGCCGCGGAGTTCCCCGAGCTCTGCGAGGCCGAGACCGACGCCTTCAGCCGACTCCTCGGAGTCCACGTCCAACGACTGGCCACCCTCGCGCAGGGTGACCACGTCTGCACCACCTTCGTCCCCACACCGGGGGCGCGTCCCCACACAGAGAGGTCCACCCGATGAGCACCAACATCGAAGAGCTCAACCCCGGGCTCAAGGACATCGGCCGCTACGAGTTCGGCTGGTCCGATGCCGACTCCGCCGGTGCCACCGCCAAGCGTGGTCTGAACCCGGCGGTCGTCGAGGACATCTCGGAGCGCAAGGGCGAACCGCAGTGGATGCGGGACCTCCGCCTGAAGTCGCTGCGGCTCTTCGACAAGAAGCCCATGCCGAGCTGGGGGAGCGACCTCACCGGCATCGACTTCCAGAACATCAAGTACTTCGTGAAGTCCACCGAGGAGCAGGCCACCTCGTGGGAGGACCTGCCCGAGGACATCAAGAACACCTACGACAAGCTCGGCATCCCCGAGGCGGAGAAGCAGCGCCTCGTCGCCGGCGTCGCCGCGCAGTACGAGTCGGAGGTCGTCTACCACCAGATCCGTGAGGACCTGGAGGAGAAGGGCGTCATCTTCGTCGACACCGACACCGGCCTCCGTGAGCACGAGGACCTCTTCCGCGAGTACTTCGGCACGGTCATCCCCGCGGGTGACAACAAGTTCTCCGCGCTCAACACCGCCGTGTGGTCCGGTGGCTCCTTCATCTACGTCCCGCCGGGCGTCCACGTGGACATCCCGCTGCAGGCCTACTTCCGAATCAACACCGAGAACATGGGCCAGTTCGAGCGGACCCTCATCATCGCCGACGAGGGCTCCTACGTGCACTACGTCGAGGGCTGCACCGCGCCGATCTACAAGACCGACTCGCTGCACAGCGCCGTCGTCGAGATCGTCGTGAAGAAGAACGCCCGCGTCCGCTACACGACGATCCAGAACTGGTCGAACAACGTCTACAACCTCGTCACCAAGCGCACCACGGTGGCCGAGGGCGGCACCATGGAGTGGGTCGACGGCAACATCGGCTCCAAGGTGACGATGAAGTACCCGGCTTGTTTCCTCATGGGCGAGCACGCGAAGGGGGAGACCCTCTCCATCGCCTTCGCCGGCGAGGACCAGCACCAGGACGCCGGGGCCAAGATGGTCCACGCGGCGCCCAACACCTCGAGCTCGATCGTCTCGAAGTCGGTCGCCCGCGGGGGTGGCCGCACCTCCTACCGGGGCCTCGTCCAGGTCCTCGAGGGGGCGACCAACAGCAAGTCCAATGTCGTCTGCGACGCGCTGCTCGTCGACACGATCAGCCGTTCCGACACCTACCCCTACGTCGACGTCCGCGAGGACGACGTGCAGATGGGCCACGAGGCGACGGTCTCGAAGGTGTCCGCGGACCAGCTCTTCTACCTCATGTCCCGCGGGATGAGCGAGGAGGAGGCGATGGCGATGATCGTGCGCGGCTTCGTCGAGCCCATCGCCAAGGAGCTCCCCATGGAGTACGCCCTCGAGCTCAACCGCCTCATCGAACTCCAGATGGAAGGAGCCGTCGGCTGATGAGCCTGCTGGCTGACACCTCGAGCCGTGAGGCTCACACCCACTCCGGCGAGACCCTCGTCCCGGACCAGTCCCGCGCCGAGCGCACCCGCTCGTGGAGCGTGGCCGACTTCCCCGTGCCCACCGGGCGCGAGGAGGACTGGCGCTTCACGCCGGTCGGCGACCTCGCCGACCTCTTCTCCGACGAAGGGGGAAGCGCCGCGCTCGACGTGACGCACCACCTCCCGGAGGGCGTGACCCGCTCGACGGTCACCGCCGAGGAGGCGCGGGCCCTGGGCGTGCCGGAGCCCGCCGACCGGGCCGCGGCCGTCGCCGCGAGCGGCGACTCGGTCGTCGTCATCGACATCCCGGCCGAGGCCGAGCTCACCGAGCCGGTCCGGATCCAGCTCGACGGGGCGAGCCGCGAGACCGTCCGTGCCCATCACGTCGTGCGCACCGGCGCCTTCGCCTCGGCGACCATCGTCGTGGAGCACTCGGGGTCCAGCGACTACACCGAGCTGCTCTCGGTGCTCGCCGGTGACAGCTCCCGGCTGACGGTCGTCTCGCTCCAGGACTGGCAGGACGACACCCACCACCTGGGGCAGCACGACGTCGTCGTGGGGCGGGACGCGCACGTGCGCCACATCGCCATCTCCATCGGCGGTGGCATCGTGCGGCTCAACACCAATGCCTCCTACGCGGGCCCCGGGGGCTCCTTCGAGGGGCTCGGCGTCTACTTCGCCGACGCCGGGCAGCACCTCGAGCACCGGCTCTTCGTCGACCACGAGGCCCCGCACTGCTCGAGCAATGTCGAGTACAAGGGCGCCCTCCAGGGCGAGACCGCGCACACCGTGTGGGTCGGCGACGTCCTCATCCGCGCCGCGGCCGAGGGCACCGAGACCTACGAGCTCAACCGCAACCTCGTCCTCACCGACGGGGCGCGCGCCGACTCGGTCCCCAACCTCGAGATCGAGACCGGCGAGATCCTCGGCGCCGGCCACGCGTCGACGACGGGTCGCTTCGACGACCAGCAGCTCTTCTACCTGCAGTCGCGCGGCATCGATGCAGACACCGCCCGCCGCCTCGTCGTGCGCGGCTTCTTCAACAGCATCGTCCAGCGCATCGGCGACTCCGAGATCAGCGACCGGATCATGGTCGCGATCGACGAGGAGCTCGAGGGTGGTCCGGAGGCCGGGGCATGAGCGCCACCACCGAGGCCGACTACATCCGGGTCTGCCAGCTCGAGGAGCTGCCGACGGTGGGCGCCGCCAAGGCGGAGGTCTCCGGCCGCATCATCGCGATCGTGCGGGCCGAGGACGGCTCCGTCCACGCCATCGACGACGAGTGCACCCACGGCAAGGTCTCGCTGTCCGAGGGCGAGGTCGACGGCTGCACCCTCGAGTGCTGGCTGCACGGCTCGCGCTTCGACCTCGTCACCGGCCGACCCACCGGCCTCCCGGCCACGGTCCCCGTCGCGGTGCACACCGTCCGGGTCACCGACGGCGACGTCTTCGTCGCCCTGGCCGACTGATCCCACACTTCGAAGGAAAGAACTGACATGGCAACGCTTGAGATCACCGACCTGCACGTCAGCGTCGACACCGAGGACGGATCCAAGGAGATCCTCAAGGGCGTCACGCTGACCATCAACTCCGCGGAGACCCACGCGATCATGGGGCCCAACGGCTCCGGCAAGTCGACGCTGGCCTACTCCATCGCCGGGCACCCGAAGTACACGGTCACCTCCGGCAGCATCACGCTCGACGGCGAGGACGTCCTCTCCATGAGCGTCGACGAGCGCGCCCGCGCCGGCCTCTTCCTCGCGATGCAGTACCCCGTCGAGGTCCCCGGCGTCACGGTGAGCAACTTCCTCCGCACAGCCAAGACGGCCATCGACGGCGAGGCCCCCAAGCTGCGTACCTGGGTCAAGGACGTCCGCAACACGATGACCGAGCTGCGCATGGACGCGGCCTTCGCCGAGCGTAACGTCAATGAGGGCTTCTCCGGCGGTGAGAAGAAGCGCCACGAGATCCTCCAGATGGAGCTTCTCCGCCCGAAGTTCGCCGTGCTCGACGAGACCGACTCCGGCCTCGACGTCGACGCCCTGCGCGTCGTCTCCGAGGGCGTCAACCGGGCCCAGCAGGCCACCGACGCCGGCATCCTCCTCATCACCCACTACACGCGGATCCTCCGGTACATCACGCCGGACCACGTCCACGTCTTCGTCGACGGTCGTATCGCGGAGCAGGGCGGCCCCGAGCTCGCCGACCAGCTCGAGGCCGAGGGCTACGACCGGTACATCGCGACGGGGGAGCCCGCCACGACCGCTGGAGCCTGATGATGACCGCCCAGCTCATCCCCGAGGGCGAGCTGGCCGCGCTGCGCGGCCAGTTCCCCATCCTCGAGCGCACCGTGCGCGGCGGCAAGCCCCTCGTCTACCTCGACTCGGGCGCCACCTCGCACAAGCCGCTGTCGGTCCTCGACGCGGAGCGGGACTTCCTCGTCACGGCCAACTCCGCGCCCCACCGCGGTGCCCACGCCCTCTCCGAGGAGGCGACCGAGGCCTACGAGCAGGCGCGTGCCGATATCGCGGCCTTCATCGGCGCGGCGGAGCGCGAGGTCGTCTTCACGAAGAACGCGACCGAGGCGCTCAACCTCGCCGCCTATGCCTTCTCCAACGCGGAGGCGGGGTCCCCCCTTCGCGTCGGTGAGGGGGACGAGATCCTCGTGACGGAGGCCGAGCACCACGCCAACCTCGTGCCCTGGCAGGAGCTCTGCCGTCGGACCGGGGCCACCCTCCGGTGGATCGGCATCACCGAGGAGGGCCGCCTCGACCTGGACCAACTCGACGAGCTCGTGACGGAGCGGACCAAGGTCGTGGCCTTCACCCACGCCTCCAACGTCCTCGGTGCCGTGAGCGATGTCCCGCGCATCGTCGCGGCGGCCAAGGCCGTCGGGGCCATCACGGTCCTCGACGCCTGCCAGTCCGTGCCCCACCTCCCGGTGGACGTCACCGAGCTCGGGGTCGACCTGCTCGCCTTCTCCGGCCACAAGATGTACGGCCCGAGCGGCATCGGTGTCCTCTGGGGGCGCTACGACCTCCTCGAGCAGATGCCGCCCTTCCTCACCGGTGGCTCGATGATCGAGATCGTCCGGATGGAGGGGAGCACCTACGCGCCGCCGCCCACCCGCTTCGAGGCCGGCGTGCCGATGACGAGCCAGGCCATCGGTCTCGCCGCCGCCGTGCGGTGGATCCGGGACATCGGCATCGAGCGCGTCGCCGCCCACGAGCAGGCCCTCACGGCCCAGCTCCTCGAGCAGGTCGCCGCCCGTGACTGGCTCCGGCTCATCGGCCCGGCCGACATGGTCCACCGCGGCGCCGCGGTGAGCTTCGTCGTCGACGGCGTCCACGCGCACGACGTGGGTCAGGTCCTCGACGACCACGGTGTCGCCGTGCGCGTGGGCCACCACTGCGCCTGGCCGCTACACCGGGCCCACAAGGTCGCCGCGACGACCCGGGCCTCGCTCGCCGTCTACAACACCCCGGCGGAGATCGACGCCCTCGTGGCGGCGCTCGACACCGTGCCCGGCATCTTCGGTGTGGATCGGGGGGCTGCCTGATGGACCTCTACCAGGAGCTCATCCTCGACCACTCCAAGCGCCAGGTCGGGTCCGGCCTGCGCGAGGGGCACGTCGCCGAGGTGCACCACGTCAACCCGACGTGCGGTGACGAGGTCACCCTCCGCGTGCACCTCGACGGCACCGGCCACGACGCGACGATCACCGACATCTCCTACGAGGCGATGGGGTGCTCGATCTCCATGGCGAGCACCTCGATCCTCGCTGAGGAGATCACGGGCGAGACCATCGACGACGCGATGGACGTCCACGCCGCGATGCGGCACATGCTCACGAGCCGCGGGCAGGACCCGGGTGACGAGGAGGCCATCGGCGACGGCGTCGCCCTGGCCGGCGTGGCCCAGTACCCCGCCCGCGTCAAGTGCGCTCTACTGGGCTGGATGGCCCTCACCGACGCCCTCGCCCAGGCGGGCGTCGACGTCGCGACCGCACCCGAAGGAGAGACCGCATGACCGCCCAGGCACCGACCCCCAGCAATGTGGCTGATGTCGAGGAGGCCCTCCGCGATGTCGTCGACCCCGAGCTCGGGATCAACGTCGTCGACCTCGGCCTCGTCTACGGCATCACCGTCGACCCGCAGAACCACGCCGTCATCGACATGACGCTGACCTCCGCGGCCTGCCCCCTCACCGACGTCATCGAGGACCAGGTCGACCAGGCCCTGACGGACCTCGTCACCGACTCCCGGATCAACTGGGTGTGGATGCCGCCGTGGGGACCGGACAAGATCACCGAGGACGGCCGCGAGCAGCTGCGCGCCCTCGGCTTCAACATCTGATCCCGACCTCCTCATGAGCCGCACCGTCGAGGTCGACCCCTCTCGACTCGACCGGTGGATCGACGGCTTCTCGGCCCGGCACGACGGCGCGACCCGCGCCGACGTGCCGGGCCGCGTCGTGCTCACGGGTGGCGACGGGGCCACTGCCGTCGGAGAGCTCTTCGACCACGACCGGGTGGGCCTCGTCCTCGTCCGCAGAGGGGGCCACGCGGTCGGCCGGGACGAAGGGGGCGAGCTCGTCGCCCACACCTGCGGCACCCGCTACGTCCAGTCGCGGACGAAGAAGGGAGGCTGGAGCCAGCAGCGGTACGCGCGCCGGCGCGGCAACCAGGCCGACGGCGTCGTGGGCACGGTCGTCGAGCTGGCCCTGCGCCACCTTCCGGAGGGAGCCGTCGACGCCCTCGTCGTCGGTGGAGACCGGACGCTGGCCGAGCAGGTCCTCGCCGACCCCCGTCTCGCCCACCTCCACGAGCTCGAGCGCCGGACCCTGTGGGACCTGCCCGACCCGCGACTGTCCGTGCTGCAGCGGGCCGCCCGCCGCGGTCGTGCCGTGCGGCTCACACTCGAGGACCCCGTCGCATGAGGCGTCCCCGGGTCCAGGCGGCCGTCGCGCTCTTCGTCGGGTCCTGCCTCGTCGCGCCGGTCGCCATGGACTCCTCGCACGGCGACGAGCGGGCCGAGCGCTCCGGCGCCTTCACCGAGGACGCGGCCTACTCGGCCCGGCCCCGCCCGGTGGCGCCGGTCGAGGAGGACCCGCGCGGACCGACGACGGACCGGACCGCCACGGTCGTCACCGACTCGGCGTGGTCGTGGTTCATGGACCCCCGCGTGCTCACGACGAGCCGCGCGACCTACTTCTCCTCGGTGCGCGACACCGGGGACATTCAGGTCACGAGCGTCGACCACGGGAGTGCCCGGCTCCGGCACGCCGTGCTCCAGCCCGACTTCGAGCCCGACGACCACAACGCCCCATCCCTGAGCGAGCTCGAGGACGGGCGGATCGTCGCCTTCTGGAATGCGCACGGCCTCGTCCCGGCGCACTACCGGATCACCATGCGCTCGGGGGATGTCACGACCTTCGGTCCGGCGCTCGAGCTCACCGGCTCCGGCCTGGAGGACGAGGGCACGACCTACACCTCGATCATCCGTCTCCGCGGCGCCGAGGAGCAGTACCACCTCTTCACCCGGCGCTCCAGCGATGACGCCTGGGTCATGACGACGAGCGACGACCTCGTGACGTGGAGCCCGGCCGTGCGCCTCTTCGCCCACGTCGACGACACGAGCTATCCCTACGTGAAGTTCGTCGGCACCGGGTGGCGGACGATCCACATGGCCTTCTCGGACACGACCGCGCGGTCGGAGGAGCACAGCTCGCTGCACCACGTGGCGCTCTCCGACGGCGTCTTCCGACGGAGCGACGGGACGGCCATCCGGACGCTCGACGAGGTCGCCGGGTCCGGGGGCGAGCCGCCGCGGCCCATCGAGCCCGGCCGGGCGACGAGGATCCACGACGGGCGTGGTGCCGACGGGCGGGCGCGGCCCTATGACATCGCCCTCGACGACGGCGACCCGGTCGTCGCCTTCACCACGGGCAACCGCTGGACCGACGAGTGGACCTACCGGTGGATGCGGCGCACGGACGGCGTCTGGACGGGCAGCACCCTCGACCGGTCCACCACCGACCCCGGAGGGATCTCCCTCCGGCACGACGACCCGACCCGTGCCGTCCTCGTCCGCGAGGGCCGGGTCGAGGAGTACCGCACCGACGACGACGGTCGGTCGTGGACCCGGCGGGCCCTCTCCTCGACGGACGACAACCGCACGCCGGCGACCCCCTGGTCCAGCGGGCGTGCCCGAGGGCCCGTGTCGGCGGCCTGGCTCAGCGGTCCCTACGAGGGCTTCCGCCACGGGGCGTGGGAGACCTCCCTGACCATGTCGACCTCCGGGCGGGCGCCGCTCGACCTGCGGGCCGCGTGGTCACGGGCCTGGGCGAAGGGAGGACCCGTCACCGTGACGACGACCGCCGGGGTGGACGGGCCGCCGGTGGCGGACCGCACCGTGTGGCTCCTCGTCACCCGCCCCGGGGGCGAGGAGGAGTGGCTCCGGTCCGGACGCACCGACGACCGAGGCCGGGTCCGCCTCTCGGTGGGCGGCTCCCTTCCTCGCGGGTCCCGGGCGCGCCTCGTTGTCCCGGCGACGAGCGCCTGGGGGCAGGCGGTCTCCCCGGCGCGGACCTCTTCCTGACCTCCCGCCACCGGCGCGGCCGCCGGTGTACTCTGCGGCGGCGGAGACGATGAGGGCTCCGCCAGAGTTCCGGGGAGGGAACCCATGGCCCGTCGTGCCGCCCTGCTGAGCATCATCTCGGTCCTCGCCTGTGTCGGCATGGTCCTCCCGGGGTCGGCCGGTGCGGCACCCGAGGCTGCGACCTCGGTCCGCGTCGATCCCGAGCCACCCCAGGTGGCGGACCCCGAGCCCTGGCAGCAGACCGGTGACGCCGCACCCGGGGCCTACTCCGACCGTCCGCAGCCGGTCGTCCAGCCGCTCGCCCAGGCGCAGCGGCGCTCCGCGGGGGATGTGCGCACGGCCTCCGTCGTCACCGAGTCGGCGTGGTCCTGGTACATGGACCCCCGCGTTCTCGGGACCTCCCGGGCGACCTATCTCAGTTCGGTCCGCAAGAACGGCGACGTCCAACTGACGAAGGTCACGAGGGGCTCCTCGGTGCTGGACCACACCGTGCTCCACCCCTCCTTCCAGGCCGATGACCACAACGCGCCGTCGCTCACCGAGCTGCCCGACGGGCGCATCGCCGCCTTCTGGACCGGTCACTCGACCGTCCCGCCCCGCTACCGGGTCACGTCGAAGCCGGGCGACATCTCCACCTTCGGCCCGTCGCAGAAGCTCACCGGCTCCGGCCTCGAAGGGGAGAAGGCCACCTACACGACGATGCTCCAGTTGCGGGGCAATGCCTACCGGTACCACCTCTTCACCCGGCGGGCGCGGGACAACGCGTGGGTCCTCACGCGGAGCAAGGACCTCAAGACGTGGACGCCGGCCATCCGCCTCTTCGCGCACCCCACGCGCAGCAACGTCCCCTACCCGAAGTTCGTCACGACCGGCTGGAACTCCATCCACATGGCCGTCTCGGACACGACCGCCTCGCCGACCCAGCACAGCTCGATGTTCCACCTGACGTTGACGAACGGGACTTTCCGGCGCAGCGACGGCACGACGATCCGCAGCCTCTCCGAGGTGGCAGGCGGGTCCGGTCGGGCCCCGCGCCCCATCGACCCCCGGGAGGCGACGCTCGTCTACGACGGTCGCAGTGCGGACGGGCGGGCCCGGATCTACGACATCGCGCTCCGGGGCAACGAGCCCACGCTCGTCCTCACGACGGGCGACCGGCCCACCGACACGTGGACCTACAAGTGGTTCCGGCTCCGGGGCAGGGCGTGGACGGCGAAGACGCTCGACCGTTCGCCCGGGCCCCAGCCCTCAGGGATCACCCTGCGGCACGACGACCCCGGCCGGGTCTTCCTCTCCCGCGGGCCGGGTGGCGTCGGGAGCCGGGAGATCGTCGAGATGACGAGCGGTGACCACGGGGACACCTGGCGTTCCCGGAAGGTGACCCACGGTTCCACGCAGGGCAACCGCACGCCCGCGACGCCGTGGGGCGCCCAGGACGGGCCCCTCTCCGTCGCCTGGCTCAAGGGGCCGTACGAGGCCTTCAACGGCGGCCGGTGGGACACGATCGTGACGATGGAGACGACCGACCCCGCGCCCCTCAACCTGCGCACGACCTGGCCCTCCGGGTGGTCCCGCGGCAAGGGCATCTCGGCCCGCGTCACGGCGGGCGTCGGTGGACCCGGCGTCGCCGGTCGGCGCGTCTGGCTCATGGTGCGCAAGCCGGGGCAGGCCGAGACGGCCATGCGGTCGGTGCTCACGGGCGCCGCCGGCTCGGCCCACCTGCCGGTGAACAGGTACTACCCGAAGGGGACCCGCGTCCGGGTCGAGGTCCCGGCGGCCGGGGAGTGGGGGAGGGCGCGCACCCACTCCGTGTCCACGAGCACGGACACCTCGGCCATCCGTCTGGACTCCACGTGGCGGTCCGGGTGGGACGACGGGGTGGGCGTCTCCGCGTCCGTGAGCGCGGTGCGGGACGGGGCCCCCGTCGTGGGAGCCCGGGTGTACCTCCTCGTGCGCAAGCCCGGTGAGAAGGAGCGGTGGATGCACTCGGCGCGCACCGACTCCGGTGGCTCGGTGCACCTCGCGGTCAACCGCTACTACCCGAAGGGGACGCGCGTGCGGCTCCACGTCCCGGCGTCCGGTGACCGGGGCGCGGCGACGAGTCCGGCCCACCTCAGTTCCTGACGGGTCGGGTCAGATGGAGTTCGGGTCCTCGACGGCGAAGGTGTCGCACCGCGAGACCGAGTCGGCCCCCATGCCGCGGAGGAGCCAGGCCTGACGCGCCTCGGCGGACCCGTGCGTCCACCCCTCGGGGTCGACGCCACCCCCGGACTTCTTCTGGATCTCGTCATCACCCACGGACTTGGCCGCTCCCATGGCGTTGGTGACGTCCTCCTCGCTCACCTCCGTGAGCAGCGGCTCGCCCTGGGCATCGGTGGTCGTCGTCGCAGCCTTGATCCACATGCCGGCGAAGCAGTCCGCCATGAGCTCGACGCGCACGGCGCCCGAGTCGGCACCCTTCGGGTCCTTCTGCGACTCCTCGAGGACGCCGTAGACATTCTGGATGTGGTGCCCGTACTCGTGGGCGAGGACGTAGAGCTCGGCGAGGGTCCCGTCCTCGGCGCCCAGCTGCTGCTCCATGATGTCGAAGAAGTCGGTGTCGATGAAGATCTTCTCGTCGAGGGGGCAGTAGAAGGGGCCGAT
>DXAR01000120.1 GCA_019116945.1 Candidatus Janibacter merdipullorum
TGGGTGGCGCTGGCCAGCGCGATCATCATCATCCGCCGCCTGGTCCGGCAGTCCTGGAAGCGCTACCGGTGGGACTCTCGTCCTGCCCGGTGCCCCTGATCCATACGCCGTCCTATCCGCGCGAGCTCTTAGGGCCACCCCCAGCCCTGTACGCGCGACCGAGCGGTGACGGGGGGGCAGGCGCCCTCACCAGTGGTGCATCGATGCCCGCACCACGCCGGCGATGTCCTCCTCGGTGACCTGCCGAGGGGCCGTCGCGAGCAGGCGCTGCTGCTGCATCGTCCCGGACACGATCCCGTCGACGTCCCCGTCGCCGTAGCCGATCTCGGCGAGGCCGGAGGGCTGGCCGATGTCTCGCATGAGCCGGCGCAGGACCGCGGAGAGGCGTTGCGGCGCAGGGACGTCCGCGTCCAGCCTCTCCGGGTCGAGCCAGTCGGCGGCGACGAGGTGGCGCTCCGGGGCCGCCTCGAAGGTCAGGGCGAAGGCCGCCGGTGCCGTCGACGCGACCGCCATCCCGTGCGGGACCATCGCCTCGCTCGCGTCGTAGCCGTCGGGCCGGAAGTCGCTCCCGAGGTCGTGGACGCGCCCGGCGACCGGGTAGGCGTTGGCGTGCGGCACGTGGACGCCGGCATTGCCGAATCCCATGCCGGCGAAGGTCGCCGCCAGCGCCATGTCCGTCCGTGCCGCGTCGTCCCCGGCGACGGCCCCGCGGAAGGCGCTCGCGAGCAGGCGCATCGCCTTCTCTGCGTACAGGTCGGAGATCGGGTTGGACCCGCAGTAGGGGACCCGCTGGTCGGCCGACTTGTGCTCATAGCCCGTGTAGGGCCGAGCCGTCCACGACTCCAGCGCGTGGCAGAGGATGTCCATGCCCGCCGCCGCCGTCACCCCCGGCGGTTGCGTCGCCGTGAGCTCCGGGTCGACGACGGCGAGCACCGGGCGCAGCCGCTCGTGGCTGATGCCGGTCTTGACCTTGGCCGCCAGCACGTCGAGCACGCAGACCGTCGTCGACTCCGCCCCCGTGCCCGTCGTCGTCGGGACCGCCACGACGGGCAGCACGGGCTCGACCGGCGCGTGACCACCACCGACCGGGGCGTTGACGTAGTCCATGAGCTCACCGGGGTTGCTCAGGAGCAGGGAGACCGCCTTGGCCGTGTCGATGCTCGACCCCCCGCCGACCGCGACGACGGCGTCGAAGGGGGCCGCCCCCTTCGCCCGGTCCACCGCAGCGGCCAGCGAGGCATCGCTCGGCTCCACGGCGGCGGAGTCGTGGACGTCCACCCGCAGGCCGGCGGAGCGCAGCGCCTCGGCGACCCGTTCCGGGTGGCCGGTCGCGACCAGCCGTGGGTCGGTGACGACGAGGGCCGACCGTGCACCGAGGCCTCCCACGTCGTGACCGATCTCGGAGATGGCACCGGGGCCGAACTTCAGCCGTGGCGCGGCATAGGTGAAGACGGACTCGGGCGTGCTCGGTGTCGGCAGATGCATCAGGACTCCCGGTGGACCTTGTGTTGGGCGGCCTGCGCGCGCGGCTTGATGACGAGCAGGTCGACGTTGACGTGCGGGGGTCGGGTGGACATCCAGGCGATGGCGTCGGCGACGTCCTCGGCCACGAGGGGCTCGGCGACGCCGGCGTAGACCTGCTCGGCGCGCTCGGCATCACCCTTGAAGCGGGTGAGCGAGAAGCCCTCCGTGTGCACCATGCCCGGTGCGATCTCGGTGATCCGCACCGGCTGGTCGACGAGCTCGAGGCGCATCGTCTCGGTCATCGTCGCGAGGCCGTGCTTGGCCGCGGTGTAGCCGGCGCCCCCTTCGTAGGAGATCCGGCCGGCCGTCGAGCCGACGTTGACGATGATGCCCTCACCCGCGACGAGCGAAGGGAGCAGCGCCTGGGTCACGCGCAGGGTGCCGAGGACGTTGACCTCGTACATCGTGCGCCAGTCCTCGATGTCGGCAGCCGCCACCGGGTCCAGGCCGTGGGCGCCGCCGGCGTTGTTGACGAGGACGTCGAGCCGGCCCCCGACCTCTGCTGCGAGGGCGGCGACGGAGTCGTCGTCGGTGACATCGCAGGTGACGGCCCGGCCGTCGATCTCGGCCGCGAGGGCGGCGATACGGTCGCTGCGGCGGGCGGCGCAGACGACCTCGTGCCCGGCGGCGGCGAGGGCGCGGGCGGTGGCGGCGCCGATCCCGGAGCTGGCGCCGGTGACGAGGGCGAGCGGGCGGCTCATGCCGGGGCCGTCCCGGGGATGCGGTCGCGGCCGACGGCGATCCACGTCGCGGCGGCGCTCGCGAGCACCTGCTCACCGTCGAGGAGGGCGGTGCCGGACCAGCGCTTGCGGCCGTCACGGCCCATCTCCCACGCCATGACGACGAGCTCCTTCTCCCTAGGGGCCTCGGCATGGACGGTCGAGGTGAAGGTGCCGAGGAGGAGCGCCTCCTCGCCGAAGCCGACCGTGAATGCGCCTGGGCAGTCGAGGGCGGCGAGGATCGGCGGAAGGCCCTCGTCCGGGAGGGTCACCGGCGCGGCCAGCACCTCACGGCCGGGGACGGGGCTGGCGTAGACGTGCAGGCCCCCTTCGGCATCCGGGCCGCAGACGTAGCAGCCCGGGTAGGGGTGGCCGGTCGCATCGAAGTCGGCCGCGGCGGCTCGTGCCTCCTCGAGCGTCACGGGCGCCGGGATCGCGAGGTCGGGTGCGGGAGCGCGTCGTGCCGTGCCCAGAAGGGTCTCGCCGTCGAGCAGGTGCACGGCCAGGTCCTCCGGTGTGTCCACCGAGCCGTCCACCTCCCAGCGCAGCGGACTGCCGAGCGGGGTCGGGGCGCTGAGGCGTACCGTCGCCGAGGTCAGGTCACCCTCGGGGGAGAGGTCCTCCAGTCGGTCGACGAGCAGCCCGCAGACCCAGCCGCCGTTCCCGCACCCGGGCGGGCCGGCATGACGGTGGGACACGATGGTGGTCTCGGATGTGGTCTGCACCACGCCAACCTATCGACGCCGGACGAAGGGAGCACAGGTGCCCGAGCCGAGCGCGGGATGAGCGGCGCCGACGGCTTCGCCTGGCGCCGGATCGCGGTCCCGGCCTTCGGCCCGACGCTGCTCAGCGCCGGGGCGATGGGTGCGGTCGTGCCCATCGCGGCCCTGCGTGCGGACGAGCTCGGCGCCAGCCTCGGCGCGGCGGCCTTCGTCGTCGCCCTCATGGGCGTCGGGCAGCTCGTCGGGGTGCTGCCGGCCGGGTCCCTCGTCGCCCGGATCGGTGAGCGGGGCACACTGTGGCGGGCCGGGATCGTCGACGTCGTCGCGCTGGCCGTCGCGGGCTGGGCTCCCTGGCTGTGGCTCATGGGGGTGGCCCTCTTCGCCAGCGGTCTCGCCTCGAGTGCCTTCTTCCTCGCGCGGCAGGGGTTCATGATCGACGTCCTGCCGCCGGCGCGGCTCGCGCGCGGGATGTCCCTGCTCGGTGGCTCGATGCGCACGGGGTTGCTCCTCGGCCCGGCCGTCGGCTCTCTCGCCATCGCGCCGATGGGTCTCCAGGGCGCCTACGCGGTCGCCGTGGCACTGGCCCTGGCCTCCCTCGTCGTCGTGCTCGCGAGCCCGGACCTCACCCGGGAGCACGAGCGGGCGCGGGCCCAGGAGCCGCACGCGGGCGTCTTCCTCGTCATCCGCCAGCACGCGCGCCTGCTCCTCACCCAGGGGATCGGGGTGCTCGTCATCTCCGCACTGCGCAATGCCCGGCTGGTGATCCTGCCGCTGTGGGCGGTGCACATCGGTCTCGACGGAGTCGACTCCTCGCAGATCTTCGCCGTGGCCGGCGTCGCCGAGCTGCTCTTCGTCTACCCCGGCGGGTGGGCGATGGACCGGCTCGGTCGGGTCTGGGTGGTCGGGGCGCTGCTGTCGGTGATCTCGGTGTCCTTCCTCCTCCTGCCGCTCGCGGAGGCGAAGGGGACGCTGCTCGCCGTCGCGCTGCTCATGGCCATCGGCAACGGCCTCGGGTCGGGGATCGTCATGACCCTCGGCGCCGACGCGGCGCCGCGAGTGGACCGGGCCCAGTTCCTCGGAGCGTGGCGCCTCATGGGGGAGGTCGGCAATGCCGGTGGGACCCTTGGCGTGAGTGCGGTGACCGCGGTGGCCTCGTTGCCCGTCGCTGCCGTCGTCCTCGGGGTCGCCGGGTTGCTCGGGCTCGGCTGGACGAGCGGGTGGGTGCTGCGCGCCGACCGGGAACGCTCCAGCACCTCATCCGCCCCCTCCTGAGGCTGGACAGACAAGGCATGATGGAGCCTGTGAAGGACCTCATCGACACCACCGAGATGTACCTCCGCACGATCTTCGAGCTCGAGGAGGAGGACATCCCGCCCATGCGCGCTCGGATCGCGGAGCGCCTGGGCCACTCCGGTCCGACGGTCTCCCAGACCATCGCCCGCATGGAGCGCGACGGCCTCGTCAGCCTCGGGCCGGACCGCCGCCTCGTCCTGTCCGAGGAGGGACAGCGCCTCGCGACCCGCGTCATGCGCAAGCACCGCCTCGCCGAGCGCCTCCTCGTCGACGTCGTCGGTCTCGAGTGGGAGTACGTCCACGACGAGGCCTGCCGCTGGGAGCACGTCATGAGCGAGCGGGTCGAGCGCAAGATCCTCGAGATCCTGCCCAACCACCGTGAGTCGCCCTACGGCACCCCGATCCCCGGCCTCGACGAGCTGCTCTCGGACGAGGCGGACCAGGACGACTACCTCGAGGGGCTCTACAGCCTCACCGAGGTGGTGGACAAGGACCTCACCGGGGACTTCCGGGTCCGCCGGATCAGCGAGCAAGCCCAGGAGGCCGACGATGCCCTGAGCCTGCTCACCGAGGCCCGCCTGCGTCCCGGCGAGGTCGTGCGGGTCTCGGCCGACGACGACCGGGTCCTCGTCGTGCGCAGCGGCGCGGACGCCGCCGACGCGGTCTCCCTGCCGGCCGAGGTCGCCGACCACGTCTTCGTGGAGTCCATCGCCTCGTGATCTCCTGAGATCACGGTGTGACAATCCTGTGATCTGCAGGTACCGTCTGAGCGTCCGCCTCCCCTGGGCGGATCCGTCACGCGGCGCCGAGTCCTGCCACCGCACCCGACGGGCGTGGAACGATCACCGTTTGGCAGGAGCGGGGGACCCACATGTGGGGCATCGCGGATGCTCCTTGGGGTGAAGTCCTCGAGGCGCGCGAGTCGCTGGGTCGACTCGGTGCCACGGGACCGGGTCGACCTCTGACCCGAACCCGACAGCTGACCTCGTAGGCGGGAGAGGTAGACACCCGTGTCCCACACCCCTGGGCGCCACCGCGCTCCCGGCCGCTTCAACCCCGCCGCCGAGCTCGGCCAGATCATCAGCGACGCCGGCACCCCGCTGGCGAAGGGATCTGCCGTCGTCGCCGCCTCCGGTGGCCTCGTCGCCGCGATCGCCATCCCCGCGCAGGCTGCCAGCGCCGACGACGCGGAGGCCGCCACCCCCGCTCCGCAGTCCGCCAGTGCCCCCGCGGCCCCGGCCGCGGCCGCCGTCACCGCCCCCACGGCCGAGACGACCGGCGCCGCCGCCTTCGGCGCGGTCGAGGTCGAGCCCGTCGCCAAGCCGACCGGCCCCACCCCGTGGCAGCTGCGGATGCGTGCCGAGCGCGAGGCCGATCGTGAGCGCCAGGCCACCGCCGAGCGCGAGCGCCGGGAGCGCGCTGCCGAGCAGCGCCAGGAGCGGGCCGCCGAGCAGCGCGAGCAGGAGGAGGAGCAGGAGGCCGCCCAGCAGGAGCAGGCCCCCGAGCGCACCGAGTCCGCGCCGAGCCGTTCGCAGGAGCGCGAGGCACCGAGTAGTGGCTCGAGCAGTGGCTCCAGCACCCCGGCCTCGACGCCGTCGTCCTCGCCGGCCCCGAGCACCTCCGGCTCGAGCAATGTCATCAGCATCGCCAAGCAGTACATCGGCACCCCCTATGTCTTCGGTGGCTCCAGCCCCTCCGGCTTCGACTGCTCGGGCTTCACCCAGTACGTCTTCGGCAAGGCCGGGAAGTCCCTGCCTCGCGTCACCGGCGCCCAGCAGGCCGCGGTCACCCCGGTCTCCGACCCGCAGCCGGGTGACCTCGTCTTCTTCGGCTCCCCGGCCTACCACGTGGGCATCTACGTCGGGAACGGCCAGATGATCGACGCTCCCCGCACTGGCTCCTCGATCTCGATCCGGCCGGTCTTCGACGGCGTCTCCGGCTACGGCCGCGTCTGAGACCACGCTCCATGAAGGGGGCCCACCGCGCTCGGCGCGGTGGGCCCCCTTCGTCGTGGTTGGGGTCTACCGCCCCATCCGGCGGTAGGCCTCGCCGAGCTCGTCGTGGTGGAGGAGCTCGTCCGAGGCGACGCCGCTGCGGTAGCCGGACCGGCTGAGCATGTGCGCGGCAACTGGTGCCGTGAGCGCCTGCGCGCCGAGCACGATGAGGAGGGTGGCGACGGAGGCCCAGGTGCGCACGGACAGGGCCAGGCCCAGGAGGATGAGCAGGAGGCCGAGGGTCTGCGGCTTGGTCGCCGCGTGCATCCGCGAGAAGAGGTCCGGCAGGCGCACCAGTCCGATCGCGCCGATGAGGGCGAGGGTGGCGCCGAGGAGGAGGAAGACCGCGCCGGCGATGTCGAGGATCTCGGTCCAGCTCACTGCGGGTCCTCCCGTCGGCCCATGAAGCGGGCCACCGAGACCGAGCCGACGAAGCCGGTGAGGCTGAAGACGACGAGGATCGGCAGCGAGGAGGCATCTCCGGTCCTGACGATCTGGGTGGCGAGGATGCCGGTGACGAGGACGATGACGACGTCGAGGCACAGCGCCCGGTCGAGGTTCGTCGGGCCCCAGGCCACCCGGACGAGAGTCAGCCCGAGGGCCGCGATGAGCAGGGTGAGCGCGATGGACACGATGATCGTCATGCGGCCTCCTCGGAACGCGAGATGAGCTCGATCTCCTCGGCGCTGCCGATGGCGCGCACGACGCGGGCCTCGACGGCCAGGGCGTTCGCCCGGATGCCCGCCACGTCCTCCTCCGAGGTGACGTCGAACCAGTGCACGTAGAGGACATTGGCGCTGCGGCGGGCCTCGACGACGAAGGACCCCGGGACGAGCGACACGAGGGTCGCGACGATCGTCATGTAGAACTCCGAGTGGGTCCGCAGCTGCACCTCGACGATCGAGCCGCCTCGGCGGGGGTTGCGCGAGAGCGTGGCGATGCTGATGTGGATGGCCGCCGGCACGAGGTCGTAGAAGAAGCGTGCGAGGAGCTTGATCAGGCCCCACGGGTGGATCCGACCGAAGTACTGGATCGAGGGCAGTGGGAAGATCTGCGTGATGACCGCGCCGATGATGAGGCCGTTGACGACGTTGCCGAGCGTGATGCGGTCCCACAGGAGCACCCAGACGACCGCCAGCGCGATGATGGCGCGCGGTTGCCAGCCTCCGCGCCGCCGGGAGGAGATGCGCGCACGGACCCGGGCCATCATCGGCTCTCCTCCGGGAGGACCGCGTGGACGTAGCCCACCGGGTCGAGCATCTGCTGGGCCGCGGCGTCGGAGTAGGTGAAGAGCGGCCCGGCGAAGACGGACAACCCGATGCTGAAGGCCACGACGGCGGTGGCGCCGCCGAACATCGCCGGCGGCATCTCCCTTCGCACCGGGACCTGCGCCGCCGGCGGGCTGATCGGGGTGGCGGGCCGCTCGGCCATGACGCTCACGCCGATGGCGTCGCTGAGCCGGCCCCACGAGGGGGTGAGGGCCGGGATCTCGAGGGTGGGGTGCTCCTCGGTGGCGCGCGGCCGCCAGAAGGCATAGCTCCACGTCTTGGCGATGGCGTAGAGGGTGAGCAGGGAGGTGACGACCGAGGCGATGACGAGCGCCCAGGCCATCGCACTGCCCTCGGCGACGCCCGCCTGGATGAGCCCGACCTTGCCGACGAAGCCGGAGAAGGGCGGGATGCCGGCGAGGTTCATCGCCGGGACGAAGAAGAGGAAGGCGAGGACCGGGGCACCGGCGGCTAGCCCGCCGAGGCGGTCGATGACCGTCGACCCGCCGGCGCGCTCGATGAGGCCGGTGATGAGGAAGAGCGCGGTCTGCACGGTGATGTGGTGGGCGATGTAGAAGACCGCGGCGGAGAGCCCGGCCTCCGTCGCCAGCCCGATGCCGAAGAGCATGTAGCCGATGTGGCTCACGAGGGTGAAGGAGAGCATCCGCTTGATGCCCGGCTGGGCCACCGCGCCGAGGATGCCGACGATCATCGTCAGCAGGCCGACGCCCATGATGAGGGTGTGCAGCGGTGAGTCGGGGAAGAGGAGGAACTGGGTCCGGATGATCGCGTAGACGCCGACCTTGGTAAGGAGGCCGGCGAAGACGGCGCTCACCGGCACCGGTGCGCTGGGGTAGCTGTCGGGCAGCCAGGCGGACATCGGGAAGACCGCCGCCTTGATCCCGAAGACCGTGAGCAGCATGAGCTGGAGGGCCAGGGCGACGGTGGAGTCGACCTCCGGGAGGCGAAGGGAGAGCTGCGCGAGGTTGACGGTGCCGGCTGCGGCGTAGGTGGCGGCGATGGCCACGAGGAAGAGGAAGGAGGAGACCATCGAGACGATGACATAGGTCGTCCCCGCCCGGATCCGCGTGCCGCTGCCCCCGAGGGTGAGCAGCACGAAGGAGGCGAAGAGCAGCATCTCGAAGCTGACGAAGAGGTTGAAGAGGTCTCCGGCGAGGAAGGCATTGGAGACCCCGGCCGAGAGAACGAGGTAGGTCGGGAAGTAGATCGCCAGGGGTGAGCCCTCGTCCCCGTCGGCGACTCCCTGCCCGATGGCGAAGACGAGGACGAAGAGGATGACGACGCTGCTCACGAGGAGCATGAGCCCGGACAGGCGGTCGGCGACGAGGGTGATGCCGAGCGGCTCGGGCCATGCCCCGATCCACAGCGCGATGGGGCCGTCGAGGTGGGTGCGCCACATGAGGAAGACCGCGACGCCGACGCCCGCGGCGAGGACGGCGAGGCTCACCGCGACCTGGACGCGCCGGTGACGACGAGCGACGAGGGTGAGGGCGGCGCCGAGGAGCGGCAGGAGGACCGGGAGGGTGAGGACGTTGGCGTAGCTCATGCGGTCGCGTCCTCCTCGTCTGCCTCGGTCGTGGACTGGGTGTCGGGGTCGTAGGTGCTCGATGTCTCGTCGCGCTCGGCGAGCCGCTTGATGAGCTCGTCCTCGGCGTCGTCGGGGACGTCGTCGCTGCCGGTGATCCGCCACTGGCGATAGGCGAGGGAGAGGACGAAGGCGACGGAGGCGAGCGCGATGACGATCGCGGTGAGCACCATGGCCTGGGGGAGGGGGTCGCTCATCTCCGTGTCGGGGCGGGCGCCGACGAAGGCGGCTCCCTTCGCCGGTCCGGAGACGACGAGGTAGAGCGTCGCGACGCCGTTGCTCGCGAGGACGATGCCGAGGAGGACCCGGGTGAGGGCGCGCTCGAGGAGCAGGTAGACCCCCGCGGAGACGAGGAAGCCGGCGACGACGACGAGCGTGAGGCTCGGGGAGATGGCGTGGCTCATGCGGCGATCCGGTCCTCGTCGGTGTGCTTGTCGATGCCCGCGCCGAGGGAGCGGACGACGTCGAGGGCCAGCCCGATGACGATGAGGTAGACGCCGATGTCGAAGGCGAGGGCGGTGACGAGCTTGACCTCGCCCCAGATCGGCAGGTCGAGGTCGATGACGGCCGACTGGAGGACGGTGCCGCCGAAGGCGATCGGGGCCAGGGCAGAGACGACGGAGACGACGAGTCCGGCGCCGAGGATCGCGCCGGCGCTGATGGGGGCGGCGAGGTCGAGCTCGTAGGCGCCGCCGGCGAGGTAGCGCGAGAGGAGGGCCAGGCCGAGGGCGAGCCCCGCGGCGAAGCCACCACCGGGCTGGTTGTGGCCGGCGAAGAGGAGGTAGAGGGAGAGCGCGATCATCACGTGGAAGACGATCCGCGTCGCGGTCTCGAGGATGACCGAGCGACGCTCCTTGGGCAGCGAGGAGGTCATGGCCTGCGTGTCGCCGGCGGTCCGGCGGGTCCAGGACTGCTCGACCTCCTGGGTGCGCAGGAAGACGAGGCTGGCGATGCCGGTGGCGGCGGCGAGGATGACGCTGATCTCGCCGAGGGTGTCCCAGGCGCGGATGTCGACGAGGGTCACGTTGACGACATTGCGGCCGTGCCCGTAGTCGTAGGCCTCCTGCGGGAAGGCGGTGGAGATCGGCTGCTGACGGCGGGCGTTGGCGGCGACGATGGTCAGGCTCGTCACGGCGATGCCGATGCCACCGGCGATGGCCATGCGCCAGTAGCGGCTGCGGCTGAGCGGGCGGCGGCGGAAGTCGAGGGGGAGCTTGCGCAGGACGAGGACGAAGAGGACGAGCGAGAAGGTCTCGACGAGGATCTGGGTGAGCGCGAGGTCCGGGGCGCCGTGGACGTGGAAGAGCACCGCCAGGCCGTAGCCGGTGAGGCCGACGAACATCACCGACTGCAGGCGGTTGCGGCCGCGGACGGCCAGGACCGCGGCGGCGATGACGAAGAGTCCGACGGCGGCCTGGACGGGCTTGTCCCAGAGGCGGACCGAGGCGCCGGGGAGGGCGGTGACGGCGACCGCGCCGGGCAGGGCGATGACGACGACGAAGATCGTGCCGAGGTAGGTCGGCAGCGAGCCGCCTTGGGACAACGCGGTCACCTCGACGGCGAAGCGGTCGAGGGCGCGCATGAAGCGCTGGTAGACCCGCTCGGCGTTGAGGACCTCGGGCAACGCGGCCTGGAGCTTGG
>DXAR01000121.1 GCA_019116945.1 Candidatus Janibacter merdipullorum
CTGCGGCGCAGTGCCGTCCTCGAGTCCCGGGGCGGGGCGGGGGTCCACCGCTTCACCGAGCAGAGCCTGCGCGCAGCCCTGGACGGTGGCTGGACCGCGGACGACCTGCTCGAGGCCCTGACCCGCTTCAGTGCCACCGAGCTCCCCCAGCCGCTGACCTACCTCGTGCGGGACGTCGCCCGCCGGCACGGCCAGCTGCGGGTCGGGACCGCCGGCAGCTACCTGCGCAGCGACGACCCGACTCATCTCGAGGCCCTCCTCGCCCGCCGCGACCTCGGCCACCTCCAGCTGCGCCAGCTCGCGCCCACCGTGCTCATCTCCCCCGTGGGACCCGCGGTCCTCGTCGAGGCCCTCCGGGACATCTCCCTGGCACCGGCGCTCGAGAGCTCAGGCGGGGTCGTCTCCAGCGCACCGGGGGCCACGCGCATCACCCCGCGGCGCGACCGACCGGTGACCGAGGTCCGCCCCGACCCGGCCGACGAGGTCCTCGCCCGCCTGCGCGCTGGGGAGGCCGCGGCGGAGAGGCAGCGCTCCCTCCCGGCCGACGGCAGCCCGACGATCCCCGCGCTCGACCCCGCGAGCACCTCGGCCCTGCTCCGCGAGGCGGCCGCCGACCGGCTGCCCGTGTGGATCGGGGTGACCGACGCCGTCGGGGCGACCACCCGGCTGCTCTTCCACCCGACCTCCGTCGACGGCGGCCGGGTCAGCGGCGAGGTCGACGCCTCTCCGCAGGTCTTCTCGCTCCACCGGATCACCGGCGTCGTCGTCGACGGGTGACCTTCCCCCTTCGCCCCGGGATCCGCCCGCCCGCGCGCACTCAGGCGCCGGAGAGGGCCTTGACCACGCGCGAAGGGGAGGGCTTGCCCAGCTGCGCGGCCATCCACGTGCTCGTGGCAACGAGGGCGTCGAGGTCCACGCCAGTCTCCACGCCGGCGCCGCGGAGCAGCCACACGAGGTCCTCGGTGGCGAGGTTGCCGGTGGCCGACTTGGCATAGGGGCACCCGCCGAGGCCACCGGTCGAGGCGTCGACGACGCTCACGCCCGCCCGCAGCGCGGTGAGGGTGTTGGCGAGGGCCTGTCCGTAGGTGTCGTGGAAGTGCACGCCGATCCGGTCCACCCCGACCCCGCGGTCGTCGAGCGCCGCGAGCAGGGCCTCGACATGCCCCGCTGTGCCCGTGCCGATGGTGTCGCCGACGGAGAGCTGGTCGCAGCCGAGGTCCATGAGCTCGGCGCAGGCATCGGCGACGTCCGCGACGGGGACCGGCCCCTCCCACGGGTCCCCGAAGCACATCGACACGTAGGCGCGCACCCACAGGCCGGCATCGCGGGCGCGGGCGACGACCGGCCGGAACATCTCGACCGACTCCTCCCGCGAGCGCCCGAGGTTCTTCTGCGCGAAGGTCTCCGTGGCGCTGCCGAAGATCGCCACGGCCCCCACGCCGGCCTCGAGCGCACGGTCCAGGCCTCGTTCGTTGGGCACGAGCACGGGACGAAGGGGGCCCAACCCCACCTCCCCGAGGTCGGCGAGCAGCTCGGCGGCGTCCGCGAGCTGCGGCACCCACCGGGGGGAGACGAAGGAGGTCGTCTCGACGGTCTCCAGACCGCTCGCGACGAGGCGGCGGATGAACTCCGCCTTCACCTCGGTCGGGACGGTGGCCTTCTCGTTCTGCAGGCCATCGCGCGGACCGACCTCGTAGATCGTGACGCGGGAGGGCAGACCGGCCATGGGCTCCAGCTGCGGCAGTGCGGTGGGCATGAGCCCATCCTGACGCATCCCGTACCGTGGGCTGCGGCTCAGTGCAGGGCTGACCGAGGAGGATGGACCATGAGTGAGGACCCGTATCCGAGCGAGCGCCCGGACCCTCGTGACGACAGTCCCTACAGCCAGGACCCCTATGTCCAGCACCGGCCGAGCCAGCCCGCCTACGAGCCGCCTCCTCCCCGCATGCCTCACGGATACCCCCAAGGCATGCCTCCGGGACAGGCGCCCTACCCCGGGCAGCTTCCCCCGGGCGCCATGCCGCCCCCCTTCGCCTATCCGGTGCCGACCCCGCCGAGCTCCTCGGCGATCGTGCTCGTCGTCCTCTCCGGGCTGACGATCCTCTCGGGCTACTGCTGCATCATCGGCATCGGCCCGCTGATCTTCGGCATCCTTGGCATCACCCAGCAGTCCACCGACCCCGACAACGCCGCGCGGATGACGAAGTACGGCTGGATCCTCTTCGCCGCCATGACGCTGCTCCTCGTCCTGGCCTTCGTCCTCTTCATCGTCTTCGCCATCGCGGCGGAGAGCTGAGGCAGCCGTGCCCACACCCGACGGCGCGCTCATCGTCCAGAGCGACAAGACCCTCCTCCTCGAGGTCGACCACGCGTCGGCCGGCGACGCCCGCCGCGCCATCGCCCCCTTCGCCGAGCTGGAGCGGGCACCCGAGCACATCCACACCTACCGGGTGACCCCGCTCGGGCTGTGGAATGCGCGGGCGGCCGGGCACGACGCCGAGCAAGTCGTCGACGCCCTCATCACCCACTCGCGCTACCCCGTCCCACAGGCCCTGCTCGTCGACATCGCCGAGACGATGGACCGCTACGGCCGGCTCGTCCTGGAGAAGGACGGCGAGCAGCTCGTCCTGCGCACGACCGACCGCGCCGTGCTCACCGAGGTGTTGCGGCACAAGAAGATCAAGCCGCTCGTCGGTGAGCAGCTCTCCCCGGACGAGGTCGTCGTCCACCCCTCCGAGCGAGGGACGCTCAAGCAGGAGCTGCTCAAGGTCGGCTGGCCCGCCGAGGACCGCGCCGGCTACGTCGACGGCGAGGCGCACCCCATCGCCCTCGACGAGGACGGGTGGAGCCTGCGGCCGTACCAGCAGCACGCGGTCGACGGATTCTGGGACGGCGGATCGGGCGTCGTCGTTCTCCCCTGCGGCGCCGGCAAGACGCTCGTCGGGGCGGGCGCCATGGCCGCCGCGAAGGCCACCACCCTCATCCTCGTGACCAACACGGTCAGCGCCCGGCAGTGGCGCGAGGAGCTGCTCGCACGCACCTCGCTCACCGAGGACGAGATCGGCGAGTACTCGGGCGCCCGCAAGGAGATCCGCCCGGTGACCATCGCGACCTACCAGGTCCTCACGCTCAAGCGGAAGGGGGTGTACCCCCACCTCGACCTGCTCGACGCCCGCGACTGGGGCCTCATCGTCTACGACGAGGTGCACCTGCTCCCGGCGCCGATCTTCCGGATGACCGCCGACCTGCAGGCGCGCCGCAGGCTCGGGCTCACCGCGACCCTCGTGCGCGAGGACGGGCGCGAGGCCGACGTCTTCTCGCTCATCGGGCCGAAGCGCTTCGACGCCCCGTGGAAGGACATCGAGGCGCAGGGCTACATCGCGCCGGCCGACTGCGTCGAGGTGAGGGTGAGCCTCGGCGATTCCGAGCGGATGGCCTATGCGACCGCCGACGCCGAGGACCGCTACCGGCTCGCCGCCTGCTCACCGGTCAAGCTCGGCGTCGTCCGCCAGATCGTCGACCAGCACGAGGGCGAGGCGACGCTCGTCATCGGGCAGTACCTCGACCAGCTCCACGAGCTCTCGGAGCAGCTCGGCGCCGACCTCATCACCGGGGAGACCCCGGTGAAGCAGCGCCAGGAGCTCTTCGCCGACTTCCGCGAAGGGCGGACCAGCCTCCTCGTCGTGTCCAAGGTGGCCAACTTCTCCGTCGACCTCCCCGAGGCGACGGTCGCCATCCAGGTGAGCGGGACCTTCGGCTCGCGGCAGGAGGAGGCCCAGCGCCTCGGCCGGCTGCTCCGCCCGAAGGAGGACGGGCGCACCGCGCACTTCTACACCGTCGTCGCCCGGGACACCGTCGACGCGGAGTTCGCCGCCCATCGGCAGCGCTTCCTCGCCGAGCAGGGCTACGCCTACCGCATCATCGACGCGGACGACCTCGACGAGTCCTGAGGGGGCCAGCCGGCCCCGGAAGGAGCGTCAGAGGATCGAGGTGAGGAAGCGCTGGGTGCGCTCGTGCTGGGGGTTGCCGAGGAGGTCGTCCGGGCGTCCCTGCTCGATGACCTGACCGCCGTCGAACATCATCACCTTGTGCGAGACGTCGCGGGCGAACTGCATCTCGTGGGTGACGATGAGCATCGAGATGTCGGTGTTGTCGGCGACATTGCGCAGCACCTCGAGGACGTCCCCGACGAGCTCCGGGTCGAGGGCCGAGGTCACCTCGTCGAGCAGGAGGATCTCCGGATCCATCGCGAGCGCCCGCGCGATGGCGACGCGCTGCTTCTGGCCGCCGGAGAGGTTGCTCGGGTGGGCGTGCGACCGGTCGGCCAACCCCACCTGCTCCAGCAGCGCCATCCCGCGCTCGGTCGCCTCCTTCTTGGTCCGGCCCAGGACGTGGACCGGGGCCTCGGTGAGGTTGTCGATGACCGACATGTTCGGGAAGAGGTTGAAGTGCTGGAAGACCATCCCGATCTTCTTGCGGGTCTGCGCGACCTCCTTCTCGCGCAACGCGAAGCGCTGCCCGTTGCGGCGGTCGTGGGTCAGTGGCCTGCCGTCGATCCAGATGTAGCCGTCGGTGAGCGACTCGAGGGTCATGACGAGCCGCAGTATCGTCGTCTTGCCCGACCCGCTCGGCCCGATGAGCGTGACCCGCTCCCCGTGCGCGACGTCGAAGTTGAGGTTCGAGAGGACCGTGTGGTCGCCGAAGGTCTTCTCGACGTCTTCGAAGCGGATGACGGGCACGCCCGCTCCCTCCGACGAGGTCTCGGGGGCGGCGGTCTCGTGATCAGTAGACAAGGGACTTCTCCAGTCTGCGGACGGCAAAGGCGGTCAGAAGGCTCGCGACGAGGAAGATGAGACCGGCGAGCGTGAAGGCCTCCGTGAAGCGGAAGGTGTTGCCGCCGTAGCGCTGGGCCTCCGTCACCATCTCGGTGACGGAGATGACGATGAGGAAGGGGGTCTCCTTGAACATCGCAATGGCCCAGTTGCCGAGGGACGGCAGCGTCGCCCGGATCGCCTGCGGCAGCACGACCCCGGTCCACGTCCTGGCCTTCGGCAGGCTGAGGGCGGTGGCCGCCTCCCACTGCCCCTTGTCGACCGAGGCGATGCCGGAGAGGTAGGACTCGGCCATGTAGGTCGAGTAGTGCACGCCGAAGACGACGGTCCCGATCCACATCATCTGCTCGTTCCACGACCCGGGGACGAGGTTGTAGACGAAGACGAGCTGGATGACGAGCGGGGTCATCCGCACGAAGTCCATGAGCAGGCGCAGGACCTTGCCCACGGGGCTCGGCAGCGCCGTGAGGAGGACCGCGAGGACGAGACCGAGCAGCGCGGCGATGATCGAGCCGAGCACGGTGACGACGAGGGTCACCGTGACGAAGGACTCGAGGAGCTGCGGCAGCACCTCGCCGGCGGCCTCCCAGTCCCAGATCTCCTCGAAGGCCGCGGTCGTCGAGGCGACGGCCAGGAGACCGACGAGCATCGCCGCGAGGCACGCGGTGAAGACCCACCAGCCGATGGTCGTCAGCCGCTTGGCGGAGGCATGGTCGGACGAGTTGCGGGCGACGGCGACGAGGCCGACGACGAGCGAAGGGAGGCCCGCACCGAGGCAGAGGAGGGTCGACACCGCGGAGGTGACGACGAGCCAGAAGGTGGAGCGGGTCAGGGGCACCTTGTCGCCCGTGGTCCCGCGGGGGGCGGTCGTGGTCGCGGCGGTCACAGCGCTGCCCCCGCTCCGGCGTTCCCGCTCCCGGCACTCCAGCCCAGCCGCCTCCGAGCCCGGACCTCGAGCCACCGCAGGAGCTTGGCCAGCAGCCAGGCGACGACGAAGTAGACGATGAAGCCGATGGCGTAGGCGAAGATCGTGGACGTCTCCTTGCGCAGCTCGTCGATCTGGTAGCCGAAGTCCTGCAGGCTGATGACGGTCACCGCGGCGGTCCCCTTGATGAGCATGACGAGGAGGTTGTTGTAGCCCGAGAGCATGAGCGCCCAGGCCTGGGGCCAGATGACCCGCCGCATCCGCGTCAACGGTGACATGTTGAGCGCGGTCGATCCTTCCCACTGGCCCTTGTCCACGGCGTTGATCGACCCGCGGACCACCTCGGCGCCGTAGGCGCCGTAGTTGAGGCCGAGCGCGAGCAGGCCGGGAATGAGCGCGCCCCACTCGCGGCCGAGCAGGTCCGACCAGGGCATACCGGTGAAGATCGGCAGGACGAAGTAGAGCCAGAAGAGCTGGACGACGAGCGAGGTCCCGCGGAAGAACTCGACGAAGGCCGTCGCGGTCCAGCGGACGACGGGCACCCGGTTGATGCTCATGAGGCCGAACACCACCGAGACGACGAAGGCCAGGGCGGCCCCGCCGACCGTCAGGAGGACCGTGATGGTCAAGCCCTCCTGCAGGTACGGCAGGGCCCCCTTCAGAGCCTCGAGGTCACCTGTCACTTGGCGTCCGGCAACTCACCCTTGCACAGGGACTCCGTCGTGAGATCGCCCTTGGGGCGCTCGGCGTCGGTGAAGCCGTACTCGCCGATGACCTTCTCGTACTCCTCCTTGGACTCGGTGATCTTCGCCAGTTCCTCGTTGTAGGCGTCGCGGAGCTCGGTGTCCTCCTTGCGGAAGACGGTGGCGCCCGCGCCGACCTGCTCCTTGCCGTCGACGACGGCGACGAAGGGCTCGGTCACCTCGACCTTGGAGTTCTGCTCCTTGTCGGCCATCGTCCGCAGCGAGATGGCGGTGAGGGCGAAGGCGTCCGCACGGCCCTTGGTGACGGCGTCCATGCCGTCCTGCGGGCTGCCGACCTCGGTGGCCCCCTTGAGGCCCATGTCCTTGGCGTAGCCGGCCTCGATGGCGCCGGTCATCGTCGCCACCTTGGCGTTCTTGTCCTTGACGTCCTCGAGGTCGTTGAGGTTCTTGGGGTTCCCCTTGGGCACCATGAGGGCCGTCGTGTAGAGGATCTCCGGGTCGCCGAAGTCGGCCTGCTTGCACCGGTCGGGCAGGATCGACATGCCGGCGGAGACGACGTCGAAGTCACCGGCGTTGAGGCCCGGGATGAGCGAGTTCCACTCGGTCTTGACGCCCTCGACCTCCTCGATCCCCAGCTCTCCGAAGATCTCCTCGTGCAGGGCGATGGTCGCGCCGTCCAGCTCGCCGTCCTTCTCGAAGGAGTACGGCTCCTCACCGGCGAAGCCGACGGTGATCTTGCCGTCGTCCTTGAGCTGCTCGAGGGTGTCGCCCCCGCTGCCCTCGGACTCGGAGTCCCCACCGACGACCCCGCAGGCCGCCAGGGTCAGCGCGAGCGATGCCGCCGCGCCGCTGGCCAAAATTCGCGTCTTACGCACGATCGTCCTCCCTCTCGGGGAGCACCGTGCGGAGCCTTTGCTCCTCCCACCGCCGCGATCTCCGCTGATCCCGACGGCGCGATTCCTCGCACAGATTTTCTCGGGCCGGTCTCCGCCCCCCGTCATGTTGCCCTCATACCTGAACAGGTTGCCGCCCCCCGTACAAGGAAGAGAGCACGGCCCCTCCCCCTTCGTTATGTCACCGCAACCCAAGCGCGCCCACCCCGGTCGCCGTCGGCATCCCAGCGGACGGTCAGCAGACACCCAGACTGAGGGAGCACAATCGAGGAGATGAACGCGACTCCCGCCTCCGCCGACCCGAGCCCCGTCCTGCTCGTCGTGGAGGACGAGCCCAACATCCGCGAGCTCCTCGCCACCTCCCTGCGGTTCGCGGGCTTCGAGGTCGAGGTCGCCGGCGACGGGGCGACCGCCATGGACATCGTCCACCGGATCGAGCCCGATCTCATCGTCCTCGACGTCATGCTCCCCGACATCGACGGCTTCGAGGTCGCCACCCGCCTCCGGACGGCCGAGCGGCACCAGCCGATCCTCTTCCTCACCGCCCGGGACTCCCTCGACGACAAGCTCAAGGGACTGACGGTCGGCGGCGACGACTACGTGACCAAGCCCTTCTCCCTCGAGGAGGTCATCGCCCGCATCCGCGTCATCCTCCGCCGGACCCAGGACGTGCCCTCCGCGGAGTCGGTGCTGCGCTTCGCCGACGTCGAGCTCGACGACGAGGCCCACGAGGTCCGCCGGGCCGGGGTCTCCATCGACGTCTCGCCCACGGAGTTCAAGCTGCTCCGCTACCTCATGCTCAACCCCAACCGGGTGCTGTCCAAGACCCAGATCCTCGACCACGTCTGGGACTACGACTTCCGCGGCGAGGTCGGCATCGTCGAGTCCTACATCTCCTACCTCCGTCGCAAGATCGACACCGAGGGGCACCCGCCGCTCATCCACACCAAGCGCGGCTTCGGCTATGTGCTGCGCCTCCCCCCGGAGTGACCACGGGGTGAGCGAGAGCGTGCAGCGGGTCACCGCACCGATCGTCCGCCGCCTGGAGAGGATGCCCCTCACCTGGCGGCTCGTCGCGATCCTGCTCACGATCCTCCTCGCCGCGATGGTCACGACCTCGACGGCGACCGCCTACCTGCTCCAGCGCGACCTCAACCAGAACGTCGACGACCAGCTGCGCGCCGTGCGCGCCCCCATCGCCGAGGACAGCGCGGTCTTCGAGGACGACAACGCCCTCTACCAGCGGCGCCGGGACCGCGACCCGACGAACTTCTTCTTTATGCGGCAGGCCTCGGACGGCACGATCCTCCGGTACGGCGCACCGACCGGGGTCGGTGACCGACCGGCCTTCGAGGGCCCCCTCGTCGACGACCCCCGCGTCCACTCGGGCGACCCCTTCACCATCGGCTCGACCGACGGCGACACCCGGTGGCGGGTCATCGGCGGCGCCTACACCGACGACCAGACGTACTTCGCCATCGGGATGCCCCTCTCCGGGGTGACGACGACGATGCAGCGCTTTGCCGTCGTCTCGACCCTCATGAGCCTGCTGGCCCTGCTGTCCGGCGGCGTGCTCGGGTGGTTCGCCACGCGAAGGGCGTTTCGCCCCTTGCGCCGGATCGAGGACACGGCGGCGGCGATCGCCGCCGGCGACCTCACCCGACGTGTCCCCGTGCGGACCAGCCACGACGAGGTCGCCAGCCTCAGCGACTCGCTGAACTCCATGCTCGGCCAGGTCGAACGCAGCTTCAGCGCCCAGGAGGCCTCCGAGCTGAAGATGCGCCAGTTCGTCGCCGACGCGAGCCACGAGCTGCGCACCCCGCTGGCCACCGTGCGCGGGTATGCCGAGCTCTACCGCCAGGGCGCAGTCCAGGAGCCGGAGCACGTCGGTCAGGCGATGGACCGGATCGAGGGCGAGGCCGCGCGGATGGGGGTGCTCGTCGACGACCTGCTCCTCCTCGCCCGCCTCGACGACGAGCGGCCGCTCGACAAGAGGGAGGTCGACCTCGTCGTGCTGTGCGCCGAGACCGTCCACGACGCCCGCGCCCGGCTCCCCCACCGGACGATCCAGCTCGTCGGTCTCGACGACGAGCTCCACCCCGTCATGCTGCCCGGCGACGAGAGCCGCCTGCGGCAGGTGCTCGGCAACCTCCTCGGCAATGCCCTCATGCACACCGCGGACGACGTCCCCGTCGAGGTCGCCACGGGCTCCCGGGGGTCCACCGCGGTCCTCGAGGTCCGTGACCACGGGGACGGCATCGACCCCGAGGTCGCCGATCGGGTCTTCGAGCGCTTCTACCGCGTCGACAAGGCACGCTCCCGGGCTCGGGGCGGGAGCGGCCTGGGGCTGGCGATCGTCGCCGCGATCGTCAACCAGCACGAGGGACGGGTCGGGGTCATCCCGACTCCCGGCGGGGGCGCGACCTTCCGGGTCGAGCTGCCGGGCAGAGCCCCCGAGATCCCCGCGAAGGTCTGAGCGCTCCTCTCTCACAGCAAGTTCCTAGGTGACGCCGAGGGCCAGCAGATGTCCGGGGAGCAGGGTGGAGGGGACCACCTCGACAAGGAGCCCACGATGGACCAGCCCACCGAACCCCTCATGCCCTACACGCCCCAGCCGCGGCGCTCACGGCGCCGGGGTCGGCGGGTCGGAGAGCTCACGGCGGTCTCCCTGCTCTCGGCGGCACTCGCCACCGGCGGCACGTGGGGCGCCCTGACCCTGGCCTCCGACGACGCGGGTGACTCCGGCCGTGACGGCACCGCGAGCACCGCGGGTGCCTCGTCCGGCACCGCCGACGTCCAGCCGGTGAGCTCGGCCGCCAAGCAGGCACCGGACTGGAATGCCGTCACCGAGGAGGTCGCCCCGAGCGTCGTCGCCATCGGGGTCCACGGCCAGACGGCCGGCGGTGAGGGCTCGGGGGTCATCCTCGACGAGGACGGGCACGTCGTGACGAACAACCACGTCGTCTCGGGCGCCGGCGAGGACGCGAAGATCACCGTCACGCTCGACGACGGCGCCACCTACGCGGCCACGGTCGCGGGGACCGATCCGTCCTCGGACCTCGCCGTGCTGACGATCACCGACCCGCCGGAGGACCTCCAGCCCATCAGCATCGGCTCCTCGGACGGGCTGACGACCGGTGACCCGGTCATGGCCGTCGGCAACCCGCTCGGCCTCGCGGGTACGGTCACCACCGGCATCATCAGCGCCCTGGACCGGCCCGTGACGACGAGCTCCGCCGAAGGGGAGTCGCAGGACTCTCCCTTCGCCTCCGGGGAGGAGTCCACCCCCGTGGTCACTTCCGCCATCCAGACCTCCGCCGCGGTCAACCCGGGCAACTCGGGCGGCGCCCTCGTGGACGCCTCCGGCCGCCTCGTGGGGATCAACTCCTCGATCGCCACGGTCGGTGGCTCGTCCGGCCAGTCGGGCAGCATCGGGATCGGCTTCGCGATCCCCGTCGACCAGGCGCGGTGGATCGCCGACCAGCTCATCGAGGACGGCACCGCCGAGCACGCCCTCCTCGGCGTGCGTCCCACGGACGGACAGGCCTCCGTGGGCTCGGCCACGCACAGCGGTGCGGAGATCACGTCGGTGAGCGAAGGGAGTCCTGCCGCCGACGCCGGCCTCGAGGAGGGCGACCTCATCACCGGTGTCGACGACGCCCCGGTCTCCTCCGCCGAGTCCCTCGTCGGTCTCATCCACGCGCGGCAGGTCGACTCCTCGGTCACCCTCACGGTCATCCGCGACGGCGAGGAGCGCACGGTCAAGGCCACGCTCGGCACGGCCCCCGCCTCCGACGCCTGATCTCAGGGGACTCACAGGTCGATGCCAGCGCCGTCCAAGATCCGACGTGCAGAGTAGTCATCAGGAGCACAGGAGAAGGAAGCAACGGTCACCCGATCGTCTCCTCCCCCGACGCAGGGACCGACTTCCTCTGGCTCCCACAGGGGTGCTACCCACCGCCTTCGGGTGTGGCGTCTGAAGGTGGATGCTGAGTAGCCGAACTCATGCCCCCGGTGTGCTGATCCCAGCACGCTGGGGGCATGAGTACTTCTGGAGACCAGACCCTCGACGCGGTCCGCGCCCTCGAGGACGACTTCGCCGACGCGATGGCCCACATGTACTCCGTCGGCAACGACCTCGCCCGCCTGCGAGCCCGCCTCGCCCGCGAGACCTCCCCCGCGGAGTGGACCCGCGTCGCCGGCGAGCACGTCGAGCCGCAGCCTGCGCCACACCCCACCGGACACGTGGCCCCACCGCCGGCCCACCGGCCCGAGGTGCCGGGCCTGGCGCCGCCTGCCCCGCCCTTCGCCCCTCCGGGTGTCGCCCACCCGTCGACGCCCTGGTGGCAGCGGGAGGGCATCGTCGCCAAGGTCCTCGCCGTCGTCGGCGCCGGGATCACCCTCATCGGGGTCGTCTTCCTCCTCGCCCTCGCGATCCAGATGGGCTTCTTCGGCCCCGTCGCCCGGGTCCTCAGCGGGGCGTTCCTCGCCGTGGGCCTCGTCGGCGCCGCGGTCATCGTCCGGCACCGCCAGCAGAGCGCGATCGGCGCGCTCGGTCTCGCCGCCACCGGCATCGCCACCGCCTACCTCGACATCCTCGCGGTGACGAGGATCTACGAGTGGGTCCCGACCGTCGCCGGTCTCCTCCTCGCCGGTCTCGTCGCCCTCGGCGGCGTGCTGCTCGCCCGAGCCTGGGACAGCCAGCTCCTGGCCGCCATCGCCGTCACCGGCGTCGCGGTCTTCGCCCCGACCGTGGGCTACGACTCCCTCATCCTCACCGGTGGCTTCCTCGCCGTCCTGACGATCGCCACCTGGCCGGCCCAGGCCTCGCGGGACTGGCCCCTCCTCGAGGTGGTCCGGGTCATCCCGACCGCGATGTACCTCTCCGGGCTCACCCTCACCGACGAGCCCGAGTGGGCCGTGACCCTGCTCGCGCTCGTCTTGACCGGGTTCGTCCTCACCGCCAGCCTCGCGGGAGCCCGCGTCGCCGCCCTTCCTCGCCACCTCGGCCCGCTCGTGCCGGTCGCCGCGCTCCCCCTCTTCGTCGCCGGCGTGGGGACGGAGGACCGCTGGCTCGCGATGGCCGTCCTGGCGGCGCTCACCCTCGTCCTCGTCCTCGTCGCGGGCCTCGCCGACGAGGACTCCAGCACCCCGCTCCACCTGCGCCTCACCGAGGTCTCCCTCGGGACGGCCGGCGTCACCTCGCTCGTCACCCCCCTTCCGCTCACCGACGGGGGCAGCTGGGCCGTGGCCGCCGTCCTCGTCGTGAGCCTCCTCTGGGCGCTGGCCGCGGTGGCGCTGGGCCACCGGATGACGCTCTTCGTCGCGCTCGGAGCCGCAACCCTCAGCCTGCTCGCGTCGCTGTACGTCCTCCCCTTCCTCCTCCTGCGCCGCACCTCGCCCGACGTCGGCGTCGCCGACCTCGTCGTCGTGCTCACCACCGTCGTCCTCCTGCTCCTCCTCTCGGAGGGCATCTCCCGGACGCTACCGGTCCTGGCGCCCGCCATGCCCCGCGTCCTCCTCGCCGGTGCGGTCCTCTGGGCCGGCGCCACGGCGATCCTCGGTGGCGTCCTCGTCGGCCACCTCCTCGACGACCCTCACGGCGGGTTCACCGCCGGTCAGACCGCCGCCACGCTGCTGTGGCTCGGGACGGCGGCCGCGCTGCTCCTGCACGGGCTCCGCGGCTCCACCGTCGCCGTCCCCGCCGGGCTGGCCATCGCGGCCGTCAGCGTCGGCAAGCTGCTCTTCTTCGACCTCGCCTTCCTCAGCGGGATCGCCCGGGTGCTCAGCTTCATCGTCGGCGGGCTTCTCCTCCTCGCCATGGGCGCCGGCTACGCCCAGGCGCTCGAGCGCTCCCGTCGGCCGGCTCCAGGGCCTGTGGACAACCCGCCGGTCGCCGGGCCGATTCCTCCTACGGTCTGAAGGACCACCCGGGTCGACTGCTCCGGGTGTCCGGACCGACCCGAAGGGGAGACATGAGCAGCTTCACCGTCAACACCGAGAGCATCGCCGGGAGCGCCACCGACATCAGCCGCATCTCCGAGGAGGTGGAGAGCTCCGTCTCGCAGATGATGACCCGGCTGACCCAGCTGCAGAGCGAGTGGACGGGCTCGGCCTCCGGCTCCTTCCAGGAGCTCATCAGCGACTGGCGCAGCACGCAGCGCCAGGTCAAGGAGAGCCTCGACGACATCTCGCGGGTGCTCTCCGAGGCCGGTCAGACCTACTCCACCACCGAGGACGGCGTGAAATCCTCGCTCACCGCCGGTCGCTGACCGAAGGCCCCGGCTCCCGCATCTGCCGAGGCAGGTGCGGGAGCTGAGGCCCTACTCCGTGGCGATGGCCTCGAGGACATCCATCCGCGAGGCCCGCCAGGCGGGCATCACCGCGGCGAGGACCCCGACGACCCCGGCCAGGAGGACGAAGACCCCGAGCGACACCCACGGGATCGCCAGCTCGGTGATCCCGTCGTCGACGAGCGAGCGCTGGATCGCCACTCCCGCGACGACCCCGAGGACGATGCCGAGGAGGGCACCGAGGAGGGCGATGGCGATCGACTCGAGTCGGATCATCCTCCGCAGCTGGGCCCGGGAGAGCCCGACCGCGCGGAGCAACCCGATCTCCCGGGTGCGTTCCATGACCGACAGACCGAGGGTGTTGACGATCCCGAGGACAGCGATGATGATCGCCAGCCCGAGCAGGGCGTAGATGATGAAGAGCATCTGGTCGATGAAGCCCCGCTGCTCGTCGGCGAAGTCGGCCTGGTCCTTGAGGGTGACGAGGGGCTGCTGCGAGATGAGCTCCTCGATGTCCTCGGAGACCGCCGCCTTGTCGGCCCCGTCCTCGAGGAAGACGAAGGCCATGTTGTCGGCCCCCTGACCACCCATCTCCGAGACGGTCTCCACGGACATGAGCACATCGGGGGTCCCGAGGGTGCTCGTCTCCTCGAAGAAGCCGGCGACCGTGAGGTCCTCGGTGGACTCCCCGACCTTCACCTCGACGGTGTCGCCGACCTGCCGGCCACCCTCGTGGTTCGTCGAGAGCATGACCGAGTCCTTGTCGATGTCGGTCGTGCCGTCCGAGGCCTCGAGCTCCTCGATGTCGGCGAAGGTCTCCGGGTCGATGGCCACCGTGTTGAGCTGGCCGTCGTCGACGATCGCGGAGACGTAGCGGATGGGCGAGACGGCGCGCACCCCGTCGACCTGCCCCGCCTTGGCCGTGATCGAGGCCGAGTACGGCTGCCCGATGGCATTGCTCAGCACGTAGTCCGCGCGGAAGCTCTCCTCGATCTGCTTGTCGATGCTCGCCGTCGCGCTCGAGGCGACCGTGCCCATGAGGGCGACGAGCGTCATGCCGATCATGAGGGCCGACGCCGTGGCCGCCGTCCGACCGGGGGTGCGGACGGTGTTCTGCTCCGCCATGCGCCCGACGCTGCCGAAGAGCCGCCGGTAGACGAAGCCCAGGCCGGAGATGACCGGCCGTCCGACGAAGGGAGCGAGGAAGGCCGTCCCGAGGACGAGACCGACGATCCCCCCGCCGATCCACCAGATCTCCCGGGACTCCGCGACGAAGAGACCGAAGAGGAAGGCCAGGAGCCCGAGGACGAGCACACCGACCTCGAGGGCCCGACGCACCGGGTGGTCCGTGGTCGTCTCGATGGTGTCCCGCATCGCCGCGACGGGCGGGATCGCTCCGGCCCGTCGTGCCGGGAGCCAGGCCGCGAGCATCGTCACGACGATGCCCACGACGTAGACGGCGATGACCGTCCGGGGCGTGAAGACGAGGCCGGTCCCGCTGATGTCGAGACCGAAGCTCGCGAAGAGCGCCGTGATCCCCACCGCGAGGAGGACCCCCAGGGCGAGACCCAGGGTCGCGCCGATGAGCCCGACGACGAGGGCCTCGAGGAGGACCGAGCGCACCACCTGCTGCCGGCTCGCGCCGATCGCCCGGAGGAGCGCGAGCTCCCGCCCGCGCTGGGCGACAAGGATGCCGAAGGTGTTGATGATGAGGAAGGAGCCGACGAAGAGCGCGATGCCGGCGAAGACGAGGAGGAAGGTCGTGATGAAGCTCAGCGCCTGCTGGCTCGCGTCCTCGTTCTCCTGGGCCAGGTCGGCGCCGGTCACCCCTTCGTAGGACTCGGGCACGTGCGGCTTCGCCTGCTCCAGCAGCTCGGTGCTGTCGACGTCGTCCTTCGCGGTGAGCCAGACGGTCGAGTACTCGTCCTTGCCGTCCATGAAGTACTTCTGCATCGTCTTCGTGTCGAAGACGGTGATCGAGGCGCCGGCCATGCCCCCTTCGCCGAAGGTCATCGACCCGACGACCTCGGCCGTGATCTCGGGCTGGTCCCCCGCCGTGACGAGGGTGATCTCGTCCCCGACCTCGTGCCCGCCCCGCTCCAGGGTGGCCTCGTCGACGGCGACCTCGCCCTCCTTCGTCGGCTCCCGCCCGTCGATGATCTGGATGGGCTCCTCGTCCAGCTGGTTGGGGGCGTCGTTGTAGTTGAAGGCCATCGCCGGGGCTCCCTGGCCGCCGACGACGTTGCCGCTCTCCCCGACGACGAAGACGCCCATGGCCTCGACGTTGCCGTCCGCACGCGCGGCCCCGGGCAGGTCCTCGAACTGCGAGATCTCCTCCGCGGAGATACGGGCGCCGGTGGAGCCGCCGAACTGGTCGACCTGCTCCGGCTGGATGACGACGTCGCCGACGGTGCCCTCGAAGATCCCGTCGAAGGTCCGGCTGAGCGTGTCGGTGAAGATCAACGAGCCCGCGACGAAGGCCGTCCCGAGGATGATCGCCATCGCGCTCATGAGCAGGCGCGCCTTGCGCGCCAGCAGGCTCTTGAGACTGGCCTTGAGCATCAGTGCACCCCGTTGCTCAGGGCGAGCATCCGCTCGAGGACGGTCTCGCGGTCGGGGTTCCACAGCTCGTCGACGATCCGGCCGTCGGCGAGGAAGAGGACCCGGTCGGTGTGGGCGGCGGCCACCGCGTCGTGGGTGACCATGACGATCGTCTGGTCGAACTCGTCGACGCTGCGTCGGAGGAAGGCGAGCACCTCTGCGCCGGAGGTGGAGTCGAGGTTGCCCGTCGGCTCGTCCGCGAAGACGATCGACGGCTTCGACACGAGCGCGCGGGCGCAGGCCACCCGCTGCTGCTGGCCGCCGGAGAGCTCGCTCGGGCGGTGGGTCAGGCGGTCCTCGAGGCCCACGGTGCGGATGACGAGGTCGAACCACTCCTCGTCCGGCTGGCGCCCGGCGATGGCCAGGGGCAGGAGGATGTTCTCCTTCGCCGTGAGTGTCGGGATGAGGTTGAAGGCCTGGAAGACGAAGCCGATGCGGTCCCGCCGCAGCCGGGTCAGCGCCTTCTCCTTGAGCCGGGTGATGTCCGTGTCACCGACGTGCACGCGGCCCTCGCTCACCTCGTCGAGACCGGCGAGGCAGTGCATGAGTGTCGACTTGCCGGACCCGGACGGGCCCATGATCGCGGTGAACTGCCCCGCCCCGATGTCGAGGTCGATGCCGTCGAGTGCGGCGACGGATGCCTCGCCCCGGCCGTAGACCTTGCGGAGGTCATGCGTGCTTGCGGCCACCTGGGTGCCCATGGTGTCTCCCCTGAGATAAGTCGATGTGTCGTGACAAACCTAGGGGGAGCCGGGGCGTCAGGTCACTGGGGTTTCCCCCCGGTGACCGTCTGGGGCGGACGGGAGGATGCGTCGGGGGCCAGTTCGGCGACGTGCACCGAGGAGACGGTGCGGAGGACGGGTTCCGCCATCCCCTCGACGAGCTCACCGGTGAACCAGCTGAGCGTCATCCCGCGGCCGTCGTCGTCGACCTCGGCGAGGGCGAGGTTGTTGTCGAACCACGGACCGTCCGTGAGCTGCCACGGGTGCCGGGGGTCCGCCACCCCCTTCGTCCGCACGGCCAGCCACCGCATGGGGCGGACCAGCGACTTGGCCATCTGCGACATGAGGACGCGGACGCCGCGCGGCATGGGGTTGCGGATCGGGCTGCACACCGCCTGGACGACGCGGCTGTGGAAGCCCTGGGACTGCGGGTCGGTGACCTCGGCGATGTAGGAGTGGTGGACATCGCCGGAGAGGAAGGTGATCGTCGCCGGCGGCCGCCCCCGCTCCCCCCGGGCCACGGAGGCCACGAGGTCGAAGACCTCGACGAAGCCGGACTGGAAGGCGCCCCAGTGCTCGAGGTCGACCACCTGGCGGACGGTCTCCATGCCCTTGCGCACCGGGGCCGGGCGCTGCGGTCCGGCGAGGGACTCGCTGATCGCCTCCAGGTCGTGCAGACCCGGCGGGAGGAGGAAGGGCAGCGAGGTCCCGATGAAGAGGTGGTTGAGGTCGCCGGTGAGCTGCTCGTCGAGCCAGGCGAGCTCGTCGTCGTCGAGCATGGAGCGCCGGTCCGGCTCGAGGACGCGGGCGGCCCGGGAGTCGAGCATGATGAGCCGGGAGTTGCCCAGGGCCCGCGTGTAGCTCCACCGGTAGGTCTCCGGCTCACGGTCGACGCGCTCGGCGAGGTGGCGCAGGGGCTCGGTGAGATCGACCTCCCCCGGTCCCGCGTCCGCGAGCATGCGCCAGATCTCGTCCGCCGCGAGCTCCTCGGGCGCGAGGTTGCCGATGTGCTGGTAGACCCAGTAGGAGGCGAGGCCGCCGACGAGGCGCTCGTGCCACCACGGGGTGGCATTCATCATCCGGTGCCAGGACCACGAGGTGTTCCAGTCGTCGCGGATGTCGTGGTCGTCGAAGATCATCGCGCTGGGGACGCAGGAGAGCACCCACCGGATCGCCGGGTCGCTCCACGCGAGCCGGTAGAGCTCGGCGTACTCCGTGTAGTCCTGGATCTCCTCGTAGGGCGCCTCGTCGATGTCCCGGCGGGCGGCGATGAAGTCGTGCATCTCCGGGCTCGTCTCGTCGGCGTACACCTGGTCGCCGAGGAGGACGAGGACCTCGGGGCGGCGGCCCTCCCCCTTCGCCAGGGACAGCGCGACGGTCCGGAGCGCGTCGACGCCGTGGCTGCGGTGGTGCTCGGCGTCGTGGGGGACGCTCGTCCGGCAGGAGCCGAAGGCCAGGCGGGGCGGCCGACCGGGCGTGAGCGTGACGATGCTCGAGGGAGGGAAGGGGGAGTCGGCCAGCGGCCACACGTGCTCGCCGTCGATGGCGACGGTGTAGACGTGCTCGGTCCCCGGCGCGAGGTCCGAGAGGAGGACCAGCGCGTAGTGGTGCCCCTCGACGGCGAAGGTGGCCGCCTCCCAAGTGCGCTCACCGACGGTGACGGTGACCCGGGCGGGCCCGGCCGTCTCGACCCAGACCGAGGCGTCGTGGGCCCCGACGAAGCGCAGCAGGGGTCCGAGGAGGAGGGGGCTGGGTGCAGAGGTCGACATCCGAGTCATCATCCGCCAGCTTCCTGAGAGCCGGCGCAGAACCCTCCGGGCCCACGACGAAGGGCGGTTCCTCCGATCGGAGGAACCGCCCTTCGGGTTCGTGGAGCGTGGTGCGACCTCGGCTCAGAAGCCCATGCCGCCCATGCCGCCCATGTCGTCGCCACCGGGCATCGCCGGCGCCGCCTTCTCGGGCTTGTCGGCGATGACGGCCTCGGTGGTGAGGAAGAGCGCCGCGATGGAGGCGGCGTTCTGCAGCGCGCTGCGGGTCACCTTGGCCGGGTCGATGATGCCGAGCTCGATCATGTCGACGTACTCACCGGTGGCGGCGTTGAGGCCCTCACCGGCGGGCAGGTTGCCGACCTTCTCCGCGACGACGCCGCCGTTGAGGCCGGCGTTGACGGCGATCTGCTTGAGCGGGGCCTCGGCCGCGACGCGCAGGATGTTGGCGCCGGTGGCCTCGTCGCCCTCGAGCGAGAGCGAGTCGAAGGCGGCCTTGGTCGCCTGGAGCAGGGCGACGCCACCACCGGCGACGATGCCCTCCTCGACGGCAGCCTTCGCATTGCGGACGGCGTCCTCGATGCGGTGCTTGCGCTCCTTGAGCTCGACCTCGGTGGCCGCACCCGCGCGGATGACGGCGACGCCGCCGGCGAGCTTGGCGAGGCGCTCCTGGAGCTTCTCGCGGTCGTAGTCGGAGTCGGAGTTCTCGATCTCGGCCTTGATCTGGTTGACCCGACCGGCGATCTGCTCCTGGTCGCCCGCACCCTCGACGATGGTCGTCTCGTCCTTGGTGACGACGACCTTGCGCGCCTTGCCGAGCAGGTCGAGCTCGGCGGTCTCGAGGGAGAGGCCGACCTCCTCGGAGATGACCTGACCGCCGGTGAGGATCGCGATGTCGGCGAGCATGGCCTTGCGGCGGTCACCGAAGCCCGGAGCCTTGACGGCGACGGACTTGAAGGTGCCCTTGAGCTTGTTGACGACGAGGGTGGAGAGCGCCTCGCCCTCGAGGTCCTCGGCGATGATCATCAGCGGCTTGCCGGACTGCATAACCTTCTCGAGGAGGGGCAGCAGGTCCTTGATGTTGCCGATCTTGGAGTTGGCGATGAGGACGTAGGGGTCCTCGAGGACCGTCTCCATGCGCTCGGTGTCGGTGACGAAGTAGCCGGAGATGTAGCCCTTGTCGAAGCGCATGCCCTCGGTGAGCTCGAGCTCGAGGCCGAAGGTGTTGCTCTCCTCGACGGTGATGACGCCTTCCTTGCCGACCTTGTCCATGGCCTCGGCGATCTTGGCGCCGATCTCCTGGTCGGCAGCGGAGATGGAGGCCGTGGCAGCGATCTGCTCCTTGGTCTCGATCTCCTTGGCCATCGAGAGCAGCTCGGAGGACACGGCAGAGGTGGCCTTCTCGATGCCGCGCTTGAGCGCCATCGGGTTGGCCCCGGCGGCGACATTGCGCAGACCCTCGCGCACGAGGGCCTGGGCCAGGACGGTGGCGGTCGTCGTGCCGTCTCCGGCGACGTCGTCGGTCTTCTTCGCCACCTCCTTGACCAGCTCGGCCCCGATCTTCTCGTAGGCGTCGTCGAGCTCGATCTCCTTGGCGATGGACACGCCGTCGTTGGTGATCGTGGGGGCGCCCCACTTCTTCTCCAGGACGACATTGCGGCCCTTGGGGCCGAGGGTGACCTTGACAGCGTCAGCGAGGGTGTTCATGCCCCGCTCGAGGCCGCGACGGGCCTCCTCGTCGAAAGCAATGAGCTTTGCCATTCGGGTGGTTCCTCCACGCGAATCGAAGGGTGCGACCGGGGGTGCCCGCGACGGACGGGGAGCGACCACCCGGCTCACGTCACCGCGTCATCGCACCCCTCACCTGACCGGTCAGGACTGTCACTCTCACGGGGAGAGTGCTAAGGCTCATTATTGGCACTCTCGACCGCGGAGTGCAAACGCCCCGACCCTGCCGCGTCGGGCAGGGCGAAGGGGGCGCACCCCTGTCCACGCCCCCTTCGCCGCCGGGGGCCTAGTCGAGGGTGAGGAAACCGCGGGCCCCCCGGTCCGCGGAGTTGCCCGCGAAGGTCCCGTCAGCGCGGTAGATGCCCCCGTCACCGTCGTGGTCGTAGGTGGCGTACACCGCCAGGTCCACGTCGAAGGTGCGGTTGTAGGTGTGCCCGAAGAGCATGGCCTTGAGCTGCCCGTCGATCCTCGCCGACTGCCGCGTCGAGCTGACCCAGAAGGTCGTCGGACTCTTCTCGGGGATGAAGCGGTAGTCGGACCGCATGGTGCAGCCCTTCTTGGTGTAGCGGTTGGCGCCGGTCGGGCAGAAGTAGCTGTGGACGTAGTTGCCGTCCCCCTCCGACTCGATCGCGATGTCGTGGACATTGCCCCGCAGGCCGTCGGTCGCTCCGTAGTAGGTCGCGGTGTAGACGACGGCGCCACGGTTGATCTCGTACCCGCCACCGGCCTCGCCCGCCTCGCTGGCGGCCCCGGCCGGAGCGGCCGTCGCGGCTCCTGCCGCGAGCATGAGGCCGGCGATGGCGGCTGTCCCCTTGATGCGCGTGCGCGTCATGATGGTTCCCCTTGATCATTCGCGTCGGGCCGCCCCTGCGACGGCCTTCCACTCCTGACGACGTGCACACCCCACGCGCAGGTTGCTCCCCTTCGCCAACAGCCACCGATCGTGATCTGGCCGTGACCTGCAGAAGGGCAGCGCGCCTCAGACCTCCGGGTGCAGGTCCTCGAAGGCCGCGCGCATCGACCCGTCGGCCTCGGAGGAGACGGGGTCGTCGAGGTCGGCGACGAAGACGGCCACGACCTCGCGGGCCGGGTTTCCCTCGACCTCCCGGGCGGCGGTGCGCCAGGCGGCGAGGTTGGGGTGCTCGACCTCGGCGCACGCCTCGGCGGGCTCGAGCCCCTCGATCGCCGCGGCGAGCTGGCTCGGCGTCACCGGGAGGGTGGCGGTCGAGCCGTCGTGGCGCAGGACCGAGGCGAGGACGACGGCCGCCAGGCCGTGCCGCCCACCGGGGACGTTGATGTGCGGGTACTCCCAGCCCGGGTCGCTGCTCGCGGGCGTGACGCCGACCGTCCAGGCCACCGGCTGGACCCAGCCGTCGATCCGCCCGGCCAGGTGCTCCTTGATCGCGGCCAGGCCGGCGGGCGTGCTCCAGTCGAGATCGCTCATGGCCCCACCCTGCCAACGCGAGGGGCGGCTCCGACACCCCCTGCTCGTCGGAGCCGCCCCTCGTCCCTCCCCACACGCACAGACGCGGGTCCCCCGCGAGCGGTTCACCCATCGGCGATTCCGTAACCCCATCGTGACCTTGGGCTCAACGAAGGGGGCGCAACCGCTTCTCGCGCACCTCGGTGGCGACCGTGTAACCGGTCGCGTCGTAGAAGTCCTCGGCGCCGGCCCCGGCGCGCAGCCGGATCACGGAGACGCCCACTCCCTTCGCCCAGTCCTCGCAGGCGGCGAG
>DXAR01000021.1 GCA_019116945.1 Candidatus Janibacter merdipullorum
CGCAGGACGACGTACTGGTATGGCAGCAGGCTCATCGCGCACCTCCGGGCAGCCAGGCATCCGGTCGGTCGCGCCGCGACGACGTGCTCGAGGTAGGCCACCCGCACGCTCTCCACCGTCGGCAGGTCGTCGTTCGTGGCCAGCCACTCCTCGGGCACGAGCGAGATGATCTTGCGCAGCACCTGGTCAGTGAGGAGCGCCGCGAGGCGCTCATGCACCGGCCGCAGGTCGCCGACGAGGTCGCCGAGCACGTGCCCCGAGGCGTCGAAGGGTTGCCTCGCGAAGCGCTCGGCGTCCGGGGTCTTGCGCCGCCAGGAGTGGTGGAAGTAGAGGGCGGCGCCGTGGTCGATGGTCCAGGGACGGCCACCCCGGACGAGGAGGTTGGGGTTGGCCCACGTCCGGTCGATGTGGGCGGTGAAGGCGTCCAGCCAGACGATGGGCTCGGCCTCCTCCCGGGTGGCCGGTCGAGAGCCGTCGTAGCCGAAGGAGCCGGGGAGGTAGTCCAGTCCGAGATTGGTGCCGACTGAGCCGCGGAACTTCACGACGTACATGCCGAGGTCGTCCCCGTCGACGAGGCCGGGCAGGGAGCCCCCTTCGCGCAGGGGGACCGCGAAACGGGTCGCGGTGACGGTCTCGAGCACGGGAGCAGCCTACGGCTGGCTTGCCGTCGGGGCGCGGAACACGCACGCTGGGGGAATGCTTCCCGGTAGACGACCCCCTCACGACTCCCTCGGCACCGTCCTGGGGGCCCGTGACCCGCGGGGCCTGGCCCGCTTCTACGCCGAGGTCCTCGGCTGGCAGATCCATACCGATGACGAGGAGTGGGTGACGATCGCGCCGCCGAGCGCCCACGTGTACCTCGGTTTCCAGCTCGAGCCGGACCACGTCGCGCCGGTGTGGCCGGCGGGACCGGAGGACCAGCAGATGCAGATGCACCTCGACATCGAGGTCACCGACCTCGACTCGGCCGTCGCGGCCGCAGAGAGGCTCGGAGGCGTCGTCCAGGAGCACCAGCCCCAGGCGGAGTCGCGCATCATCACCGACCCTGCAGGACACCCCTTCTGCCTCTACGTGGCCCCACCCGCCGAGGAGGTCTGAGTGCGAAGGGGGACACGCCGCACCGGATTTCGTCCAGCGGCCATCCGCGTGTAAAGTTTCACGTCGTTGCCCCGGTGGCCCCCAGCCGCCGGATGCACCACTCGTCCGGGTGGCGGAATTGGCAGACGCGCTAGCTTGAGGTGCTAGTGTCCGTATTAGGACATGGGGGTTCAAGTCCCCCCTCGGACACGATCGTGACCCCCGGTTCTTCCGGGGGTTTCGTCGTTTCTGGCCCCAGCACCCCCGTGGCCTCCCGGAGTGGAGCCGGTCGGTGATGCACCCTTGAGGGCGATGACACGACCGAAGGAGACGCCCCGGATGATCGACCCCCGCATCGAGCGAGCCGCCGAGGTGATCCGCGCCCAGGTGGGCGGGATCGTCTTCCTCGGCATCGACGAGGGGATCCGCGTGGCCGAGGCGCTGCGTGAGTCCGGGTGCCTCGTCGACCCGGCGATGGCCTGGGAGGAGGGCTTCGAGGCCGGACGCGAGATGGCCGACAAGTGGGGGCACGCCGAGTGGTGGACCCTCGCCGAGGAGCCGTCCAACCCCTACCGCGGCCCCGACGCCGCGCGGTGAACTGACCACACGACGGAGATCTCCCCCGTCGAGCTCGAGCCGTGGGCCACGGCCACGGGCGCACCCGTCACCTCCGCGAGCCACACGTCGTCCCCGGGCGTGAGCTCCTCAGCACCCCTCCCGAAGGGCCACGGGCGATCCGGCGCGTCAGTCGCCGAGACCGTCACGAGTCGGTTGGAGACCCCGACCACGCGGACCGCGGTCAGCGCTTCGACCCTCTGGTATGCCCTCATCCGCTGGTCTGCACCCCGGACGAAGAGCCACCCGAAGGCGGCCATGACGACGACCCACATGGCCGTTCGCCACAGCGTGGTCACGAGCGACTGGTCGGCCGTGGTCCCGATGAGCAGGCCGTAGATGACGCCGCCCACGAGCAGCCCACCGCCGTAGACGAGCCGCTGTGTGCGCAGCATGCGTCGAGCCGAGAGGCGCACGGCGGTCAGAGCACGATCATGGTCGGCAGCCATCCCCTCATCCTCCCCGACGAACGGACCCGGCCAGGAGGGCCCGGGGGAGCGGGAGGCCGCCGACGACGTCGTGGCCGAGGCGCTGCGCGAGTCCGGCTGCCTCGTCGACCCGGCACTGGCCCGGGAGGAGGGCTTCGAGGCCGGGCGGGAGATGACCGACCGGTGGGGCCACGCCAACACAGGTGTGAGGCTCCTAGCGTCCACCGCATGGATGCACACACCATCGAGACCACCCGTCCGGATCCGCCAGCCCGACACGGGTCACGCCGTTGTGGCTGCTCGCGCTCGGCCTGTCGGCCTTCGCCACCGGGACCGACGACATGGTCATTGCCGGGATCCTGCCGGAGGTGAGCGCCTTCACCCAGAACCTGTCGCAGACCGAGGTGTGCGACCACGTCCTGGAGCTCTACCGCGCCCGGATCGCCACCGTCGGGGCCCACCTCGA
>DXAR01000122.1 GCA_019116945.1 Candidatus Janibacter merdipullorum
TGGACGGCGCGCAGGCCGCCCTCCTCCTGCCCGCCACCGGCGCGGCCCGGCCCGCCGTGGACGAGCTGCGGCATGGGGGTGCCGTGCCCGGTGGACTCCGGGGCGCTGTCCCGGTCGAGGACGAGGATCCGGCCGTGGAAGGGGGCCGCCCCCGTGACGATGTCCGTCACGAAGTCGCCGTCCGCGGACACGACGGAGCCGGCGAGGCTCCCTTCGCCGCGGGCCAGGAGCTCGACGGCATGGTCGGCGTCGCGGTACCCGATGAGCGAGCTCACCGGGCCGAAGGCCTCGACCTCGTGGGGCTCGGCCCGGTCCGCGTCGTCGACGCGCACGAGGATCGGCGAGAGGAAGGCGCCCGTCGAGGCGTCGGCGCCGATGACGTCGACGGAGTCGAGGTCGCCGTGGACGATCTGCCCGGCCTGCGCGATGCGGCCGGCGGCGGCCCGCACGTCGTCGCGCTGCTCGGTCCCGACGAGGGCGCCCATCCGGACACCCTCCGCGCCGGGGGCACCGATGCCGACCCCACCGAGGCGCTCGGACACGGCCTCGGCCACGGCGTCCATCTGTGCGGCGGGGACGAGTGCGCGGCGGATGGCGGTGCACTTCTGCCCCGCCTTGACCGTCATCTCGGTGACGAGGGCCTTGACGAAGAGGTCGAACTCCGGCTCGCCCGGCACCGCGTCCGGGCCGAGGACGGAGGCGTTGAGGCTGTCCGCCTCGGCGTTGAAGTGTGCCGACCGCTGGGTCACGGCCGCGTCCCCGCGGAGGGCGGCCGCCGTGTCGGCGGAGCCGGTGAAGCCGATGTGGTCCTGGCCCCCGAGCTCGTCGAAGAGGCCCGGGATCGAGCCGGCGACGATCTGCAGCGCCCCCTCGGGCAGCGCGCCGGAGTCGATCATCATCCGCACCGCCTCGACGGCGATGTAGGCCGTCGGGGTCGCGGGCTTGACGATCGTCGGAAGGCCGGCGAGGAGGGCGGGGGAGAGCTTCTCGAGCATCCCCCACACGGGGAAGTTGAAGGCATTGATCTGCAGGGAGAGCCCGTACGGCGTGGTGAGCACGTGCCGCCCGCCGAAGACGCCCTCCTTGCCGAGCTGGATGAAGTCGTCCTCGACGACGACCTTGCCGTCAGGCAGGCCCTTGCGACCGAGCGAGGAGTAGACGAAGGCGGTCCCCGTCCCACCGTCGATGTCGACGGCCGAGTCGCGGGCGGTGCAGCCGGCGCGGGCGGAGAGCTCGTAGAGCCGGTCCTTGCCCTCCTGGACGGCGCCCGCCGCGGCCTTGAGGGCGGCGGCCCGCTCGTGGAAGGTCAGGGCGCGAAGGGCGGGGCCCCCCTTCGTCCGGGCGTGCGCCACGGCCTCACCGAGGTCGATGCCCTCGCTGGACACCCGGGTCACGGTCTCGCCGGTGACGGCGTCCCGGACCTCACGACCGGTCCCGGTCCCGGCGACCCAGCGGCCGGCGACGTAGCTCTCGAGGATCTCGCTCATGCCTTCTTCTCCTGTGCGTCGTCGTTCCAGTCGTAGAAGCCGCGGCCGGTCTTGCGACCGTGGTGGCCCTGCTCGACGAGGTCGACGAGCAGCTGCGGCGGCGCGAATCGGGGCCCGAGCTCGCGCTCGAGGTAGCGGGCGATGCCCAGGCGGGTGTCGAGGCCGACGAGGTCGGTGAGCTTGAGCGGGCCCATCGGGTGGCCGTAGCCGAGCGCCATGGCGGCGTCGATGTCCTCCGCCGAGGCGACGCCGGACTCGAGCATGCGGATCGCCTCGAGGCCGATCGCCACGCCGAGGCGGCTGCTCGCGAAGCCGGGCGAGTCGGCGACGACCACCGGCGTCTTGCCCAGCCCCTCGCGCACCCAGCCGACCGCGCGCTCGCGCCAGGCCTCGTCCGTGGCCGTCGCGATGACGATCTCGACGAGCTTGCTCGCGGGGACGGGGTTGAAGAAGTGGAGTCCGAGGAGACGCTCCGGCCGGCGAAGGGAGGTGGCCAGCGCATCGAGGGAGATGCTCGAGGTGTTGCTCGCGATGGCGGCGTCGTCGGCGACGACCGCCTCGACCCGCTGGAGGGTGTCGCGCTTGAGCTGCTCGTCCTCGGGGACCGCCTCGACGACGAGGCCGCAACCGGCGAGGTCCGCGGCGTCGGTGGTCGTCGTCAGGCGCCCCATCGGCTCGGCGGCGTCGGTGATCTTGCCGCGCTCGACGCTCTTGTCGCAGGAGCGCTGGATGCGGGCGGTCGCCGCCGTGACGCTCTCCGCGTCCCGCTCGAGGAGGACGACCGAGCTGCCGGCGAGGAGGAGTCCGTGGACGATGCCGGCGCCCATGAGGCCGCCGCCGACGACGCCGGTGCGCTCGGGGATGCCGCCGCTCATCCGAGACCTCCCGAGGCGTCGATGACGTCACCGGTGATCCACCGGGCGTCCTCGGAGACGAGGAAGGCCACGACTCCCGCGATGTCCTCGGGGGTGCCGAGGCGACGCATCGCATTGCTCGAGGACATCGCCTCGATGGCCTTGTCGGCGGTGATCGAGCGCATGTACTCGGTGTCGGTCGCGCCGGGGCGGACGACGTTGACGGTGATGCCCCGCTTGGCGACCTCCTTGGCGGTGACCTTCGTCGCCGCCTCGAGCCCGGCCTTGGCGGCGGCATAGGTGCTCTGGCGGGCCGGCGCGACCCGCGCCGCGGCGCTGGAGAGCATGACGACCCGGCCACCGTCGGCGACCCGGCGGGCCGCCTCGCGCAGGACGAGGAGGGCGGAGACGAGGTTGAGGGCGAGCGAGTCGTTGATCTGCTCGCTCGTGAGGTCGGTGATCTTCGGGTAGTCCCAGCCGCCGACGCAGTCCACGACGACCGTGAGCTCGCCCTGGGCCTGTGCCGCGTCGAAGGCGGCGATGACCCCTTCCTCGGTCGTCGCGTCCACGGCGAGGGTGGTGACCTGTCGGCCGCCGTCCTCGCTCAGCTGGGCGGCGAGCGCCTCGGCCCGCTCGGGGTGGCCGTGGTGGGTGATGGTCACGTCATGGTCCGCCGCGAGGCGGCGGGTCACTGCCGCGCCGATCCCTCCGGCTCCGCCCAGTACCAGGGCAGTAGTCATCGTCGACTCCCTTCGTCACGACCCAACATGCCACATTTCTGTGTCGCAACGCCAGTGCTTGTGTAGACCTTTACGGGAGACGGGTCGAACCCACCCGACACCGGCCGTGCGGCAGGATGGCTGGATGACCAGGATCCGCGCGCGCCTACTACTCGGCCATGGCTTCACGTCCTACCGGGAGGTGGGCGACACCATCCCGCACCGCTTCGACGTGGGGTGAGTGCGCTCCCTTCCTCATCGACCGGGGCGAGGAGCACCTGCGTGCCGGCCATCTGCTCGGTGAGCTCGGCCGCTTCCAGGTCGAGGCGGCGATCCAGGCCGTGCGCTGCGCGCGCCGACGGACCGGGAGCACCGACTGGCCGGCGCTGCGCCGGCTCCACGAGGTGCTCCTCGTCATCGCCCCGACCCGGGCGCAGCGGTCTCGCACGCCGTCGTCGTCGCCGAGGAGGAGGGGGCTCGGGCCGCGCGGCGACGCGCGATCGACCTCACGACGGCGCCCACGCAGCGGCGCCACCGCGAGGAACGGGTCGCCGCGCTCGCGTGACGTGCGAGGTGAGCGGCACCCCCCTCGCCCCGGTGGACGGCTCCCAGCCGGGTGAGACGATGGGGTGATGAGCGAGGAGCAGAAGCAGGCGGACAACCGGAAGCGACCGACGACGGAGGAGTTCCGGGCCTTCGTCGCCGAGGACTGGGCGCCGCGGGCGACGAAGCCTCCTGCGCTCACCGAGGCCGCCCGCCGTGCGGGCGAGCGCCGCGCCGCCGTGTCCGCCGCGCACGAGGGCGAGCGCCTCGTCATCCCGGCGGGTGGCCTCAAGGTGCGCAGCAACGACACCGACTACGTCTTCCGGCCGCACTCCGCCTTCGCCCACCTCACCGGCCTCGGCGCCGACCGCGAGCCCGACGCGGTGCTCGTCATGGAGCCCCTCGGCGGCCCCGACGAGCAGGCCGGCCACGAGGCCTCGCTGTACTTCCGCCCGCTCGCGCCCCGTGACTCCGAGGAGTTCTTCGGCGACGCGCGCTACGGGGAGTTCTGGGTCGGCGCCCGCCCGTCGATCGAGGACGTCGAGTCCGAGCTCGGTCTCACCGGCCGGCACGTCGAGGGCCTCGAGGACGCCGTCGGCAAGGACGCCGGCCAGGTCACCGTGCGGATGGTCCGCGACGCCGACCTCGCCCTCACCGCGCGCCTCGACACCGTCCGTACCCAGGCCGGCGCGAGCGAGGAGACCCTCGCCGAGGCCGACGACGCCCTGGCCCACGACCTCTCGCACCTGCGGATGGTCAAGGACGAGTGGGAGGTCGAGCAGATGCAGCAGGCGGTCGACGCCACGCGCACCGGCTTCGAGGCGGTCATCCGTGAGCTGCCGAGCCTGCCCGAGCGTGGTCGTGGGGAGCGTTGGGTCGAGGGGACCTTCGGCCTCATCGCCCGCCACGAGGGCAACGGCGTCGGCTACGACTCGATCTGTGCCTCCGGCGACCACGCCAACACCCTCCACTGGATCAAGAACACTGGCGACGTCCACGAGGGCGACCTCATCCTCCTCGACGCGGGTGTCGAGCTCGACTCCCTCTTCACCGCCGACATCACGCGCACGCTGCCGGTGAGCGGGACCTTCACGGAGACCCAGCGCGAGATCCACGAGGCCGTCGTCGCCGCCCAGGCCGCCGGGATCGCCGCGGTGAAGCCGGGCGCGAAGTTCTCCGACGTCCACGCCGCCGCCATCCGCGTCATCGCCGAGCACCTCCACGCGTGGGGCCTGCTGCCCGAGGGGATCTCCGTCGAGGACACCCTGGACAAGGAGCACGGCCAGTACCACCGGCGGTGGATGGTCCACGGCACGAGCCACCACCTCGGCATCGACGTCCACGACTGCGCGCTCGCCACCCGCGAGGAGTACATGGACGCCGAGCTGCAGCCGGGGATGGTCCTCACCGTCGAGCCCGG
>DXAR01000022.1 GCA_019116945.1 Candidatus Janibacter merdipullorum
TCGTCGGCGTCAGCGAGGACGAGCGGCGCGATGCCCGAGCTCATACCCCGGGCGCGGCCTCCGGCGGGGCGGGGGACTCCCCCTTCGCCCCACCGTGGCCACCGCCGAAGGGGAGGACGTGCAGCACCGCGACGACCACGGCCCCGACGATCGCCCCGAGGATCGCGGAGGCGACGGTGTTGGTCAGCCAGCCGAGGACACCACCGAGCGCACCCGTCGCCCCCGCGACGGCCTCCTCGAGGTGGTGGACCGCCTCGTAGGGCTGCGGCAGCCAGCCCGTCTCCTCGAGCCCCACGAGGATGATGTGGCCGCCGACCCAGAGCATCGCGGCCACGCCGACGACGGACAGCACGGTGAGCAGCTTGGGCATGCCCGCGACCAGGCCGTGCCCGACGCGCTGCGCCAGGCCGGAGTCCCGCTTGGTCAGGGCGAGGCCGATGTCGTCCATCTTCACGATGAGGCCGACGGTGCCGTAGACGAGGAGGGTGATGACGATGGCGACGACGACCATGACCGCGAGCAGGTACCAGAAGGAGTCGTTGAGCCCCTCGTCGAGCACCGCCTTGAGGGAGATGACCATGATCTCGGCGGAGAGGATGAAGTCGGTCGTCACCGCGCCCTTGACGATCTGGTCCTCGTCGGCGACCTGCTCCTCCTCCGCCGCATGGTCCCCATGGCCGGAGAGCTTCTCCCAGATCTTCTCCGCGCCCTCGAAGCACAGGTAGGTGCCACCGAGCATGAGCAGCGGCGAGAGCGCCCACGGCAGGAAGGCGTTGAGCAGGAGGATCGCCGGGACGATGAAGAGCAGCTTGTTGCGCAGCGACCCGATGGTGATCCGCTTGATGATCGGCAGCTCGCGCTTGGAGCTCAGACCCTCGACATAGCGCGGCGTCACCGCGGTGTCGTCGACGACCACGCCAGCCGCCTTCATGCTCGCACGGCCGGCGGCGGCGCTGACGTCGTCGACCGACGCGGCCGCCGCACGGGCGAGGACGGAGATGTCGTCGAGGAGGGCGAAAAGCCCGCCGCTCATCGGAGGGCTCCGGGCACTGTCGTCATCAGCACGCGGTCAGGGTATCCATCCGCGCCAGGGCGAAGGGGGATGAGAGCCCGTCACGCGTCGGGCGGCGACTCGATGTGGTCCTCGATCGGGTTGAGGTCGAGCCCCAGCAGCGCGTTCTCCACGACTTCGGTCAGCGCGGGATGGATCCAGTACTGCCCGCGGCTGACCTCGGCGACCGACTGCCCGAAGGCCATCATCTGCACGAGCGGCTGGACGAGGGTGGAGGCCTCCGGACCGATGAGGTGTGCGCCGACGAGCCGGCCGGTGGACCGGTCGGCGATGACCTTGCAGATGCTCGTCGTGTCCTCCATGGCCCAGCCGTAGGCGGTGTCGCCGTACGACTGCACCTTCACGGCCACGTCGATCCCCGCGGCGACGGCCTCCTCCTCGGTCATCCCCACGTGGGCGACCTGCGGGTGGGTGAAGACCGCCGCCGGCAGCGCGTCATGGTCGATCTCCTGGAGGTCGTCCGGGTGGGCGAGATTGTGCGCGACGACCCGCGCCTCGTGGTTGGCGACGTGCTTGAGCTGGAAGGGAGAGGAGATGTCACCGAGCGCCCACACGCCCTCCGCGGTGGTCCGTCCGTGCGCGTCGACGACGACCCGCCCGTCGTCGTGGAGGTCGACTCCCCCGGCGGCGGGGTCCAGACCGGCGCTGTTGGGGTGCCGTCCTGCAGCGATGAGGACGACATCGGTCGTCACGACGGACCCGTCGGACAGGGTCGCCGTGATGGCCCCGTGCTCGCGGACCAGGTCGGTCACCGTCGTGCCCGTCCTCACGTCCCACTGCTCCCGGGCGGCCTGCGTGAAGCGCGTTGAGATGTCGGTGTCGAGATGACGCAACAGCGCCTCCCCGCGGGCCGACACGACGACCCGGGTGCCGTAGGAGGAGAAGACGTGCGCCAGCTCCGCCGCGATGAAGCCGCCACCGATGACGAGCATCCGCCCCGGGAGCTCCGGCAGCCGCATCACGGTGTCGGAGGTGTGCAGCGTGACCCCCTCGCGCTCGGCGGCTTCGGCGAGCTGTCCCGGGATGACGGCGTGGGCACCGGCCGCGAGCACCACCTGGCCGGCGCGGACCTCCTCGGAGCCGCCGTCGAGGAGGTCGACCCCAAGGGTGCGCGGGCCGACGAAGTGCGCGTGGCCGCGGAGGAGGTGCACCCCTTCCGCATCGCGTCGGTAGGCCTCCCCGGCGGTGGCGATCGGGTCGATCCGGCCGAAGACCCGGTCCCGGACGTCCGCGAAGCGGACCTGCTGGAGGGTCGCGTCCACTCCGAGCCGGGCCCCCTCGCTCACGGACCGGGCCACCTCGGCGACGTGGACGAACATCTTCGTGGGGATGCACCCGACGTTGAGACAGGTACCGCCGAAGACCTCACCCCCCTCGATGACGGCGAAGCTCCGGTGGGACAGGTCCTCGGTGAGGAGGCTGTTGCCGGATCCGCTACCGATGACGGCGATGTCGACGTCGATCACTCAGAGGCCTTCCGTGGGAGGTGGAGCCCGGCGATGCCGGGTGTCGTGGCGGGGTCGAGCTCGTGGCCGATGGCCAGGTAGGTGCTCGCGAAGTCGGTGAGGGCGACGAGCTCGGCCAGTCGCTCCACGTCGTGCCCCGGCCGGGCCGCGTGCTCGAGGAGCCGCACGCCCCGGGACCCGGCGTGGTCGGCGACCGACTGGGCGGTGTTGTGCCGCTCGATCTCCCCCTCCGGCGCCCCTGCCTCCGGCGTGGGGTCACGGAGGAGGACGAGACCGAGGCGCGGCGCCGTCGGCCCGTCGAGGTAAGGGTCGGCGAAGATGTCGTCACCTGCCGAGTCGCCGCCACCGGTGAGGGGCCCGGACAGGCAGGCGACGACCTGCGCTGCCGCGTCGGGCAGCCGACCCCAGGTCGCGGGAAGGCGCGCCGTGCGCGCGAGCATCATGCTCATCCGCCGAGCGGCCACCCCCGTCACCGCCCCGTCGCCGAGGATGACCGGTGCGACCTCGGAGAGGTCGAGGGCCAGGGTCTTGGCCGGGTTGACGAAGTACTCGGCGTCGGGCCGGAAGCGTTCGGCCTGCTCGTCGAGACGGTCCGCCGCCCCGAGGAGGGCCCCGTCCGGGATGTCGACGACGCCGCAGGCCGTGGTGGCGAGCAGGGCCGGGACGAGCAGGCTCCACAGGGCGGTGCGCGAGTGCCCCGTCCCGGGGTCGATGGGCAGGTGGACTCCCCGGGCGGCGGCCGCCGCGTCGGCGAGGGGGCTGTCCGGCGCCCCGATCGTCAGGACGTGGGCGCCTCTGCGTCCCGCCTCCCTGGCCTGTCGTACGGGTCCCTCGGCGCGCCCGGAGAGGGAGACCGAGATGACGAGGTCGAGGGTTCCCACCCACCCGGGCAGCGGACCGGAGCCGTCGGCGGTGAGGAGCACCGGAGAGGTCCGCGAGATGAGCAGGTCGAGCACGGCGGCCACGGCCTCGGACCCGCCGACGGCGGCGACGTGGACGGCCCGGGGCCGCTCGCCGCCGGCCACCCCACCGAGGTCGCCCTCGCGGGTGAGCGTCACGGCACGTCGGACCTGGGCTCCGGCACCGGCGAGCGCCCGGAGCATGCCCGTGCTGTCGACCGCAGCGCGCCGTCCCTCGTCGTCGAGCAGGGTCTCGTCGAAGGGAGCCATGTCCGCCGCCTCAGGCCGGCCGGCGGGCCTCGTCGACGAGGAGGACGGGGATGCCGTCCTCGACCCGGTAGGCGAGGCCGCACTCCCCGGAGGTGCACACGAGCTCCTGGCCGTCCGGCCCGGTGTCGTCGCGCAGCTCGGCGCGGCAGGCGGGGCAGCGCAGGATCTCGCGCAGCCAGGGCTCGATCGTCGACTCGCTCATCGCGTCTCCCGGATCATCATGAGGACATCGTCTCGCACCCGCACCATCGTGTCGCCGTCGGCGGCCTCGACGTTGAGGCGGAGGAGGGGCTCGGTGTTGCTCGGGCGCAGGTTGAACCACCACATCGGCTCGTCCTCGGTGCCGACGTGGCGCACGGTCATGCCGTCGAGGTCGTCGACGGTGATGCCCGGGCGACCCTCGTAGCGGGCCCGGACCCGCGCGGTGACGGCGGCGGCGTCCTCGACGGTCGAGTTGATCTCGCCGGAGGCCACGTAGCGCTCGTAGGGGGCCATGACCTCGCTCAGGGGGGCCGCCCCCTCGCCGAGGGCGGCGAGGACGTGCAGGGCGGCGAGCATGCCGGTGTCGGCGAACCAGAAGTCGCGGAAGTAGTAGTGCGCGGAGTGCTCGCCGCCGAAGACGGCGTCGTGCTCGCTCATGACGGCCTTGACGTAGGAGTGCCCCACGCAGGTGACGACCGGCCGGGCACCCTGCTCGCCGATGATCTCCGGCACGGCGGCCGAGGTGATGGCGTTGTGCACGACGGCGACGTCACCGGCCGGCCGACCGGCGGCGGTCTCGCGGGCGATCTCCCGGTGGGCGATCATCGCGGTGATGGCGCTGGGGCTCACCGGGTCCCCCTGCTCGTCGACGACGAAGCACCGGTCGGCGTCCCCGTCGAAGGCGAGGCCGATGTCGGCGCCGTGGCTGCGGACGCGCTCCTGCAGGTCGACGAGGTTCGTCGGGTCGAGGGGGTTGGCCTCGTGGTTCGGGAAGGTGCCGTCGAGCTCGAAGTAGAGCGGGTCGAGGGTCAGCGGCAGCGCGGGCAGTCCCGCCTCGGTGCCGAGCACGGCCGGGGCGGTGAGACCGGCCATGCCATTGCCCGCATCGACCGTGACGCGAAGGGGGCGGGAGCCGGAGAGGTCGACGAGGCCCCGGAGGAAGCCGGCGTAGTCGGCGAGGACCTCGCGTCGGGTCACCGTCCCGGGCGGCACTCCGCCGTCCGTCGCCGAGCCGCGGGCGAGGTGCTCCTCGGCGACCTCCCGGATGCGCGCGAGACCGCTGTCCCGGCCGACGGGGCGGGCGCCGGAGCGGCAGAACTTGATCCCGTTGTACTCGGCGGGGTTGTGGCTCGCGGTGAACATCGCCCCGGGCAGGTCGAGGGCTCCGCTGGCGTAGTAGAGGCCGTCCGTGCTCGCGAGACCGATGAGGACCGCGTCGATCCCCCGGCCGGTGATGCCCTCGGCGAGGGCATCGACGAGATCCGTCGAGCTGGGGCGCATGTCGTGGCCGATGACGACGGCGCTGGCCCCGTCCGCGACGGCGACGACCTCGGCGAAGGCGGCCCCCAGCGCTCGGACGCCGTCGGCGTCGAGCTGGTCGGGCACGCGGCCGCGGACGTCATAGGCCTTGACGACGTCGGCGAGGGTCGGGGTCACGGGCGTCAGCCTAGTCAGGCGGTGCGGGTCGGCAGGACCGGGCGAAGGGAGGTCAGTTGCGGTCGCGCAGGACCCTCAGGTGCCCGCGTCGGCTGGTCTCGGTGACGCTGTCCGGCTCCCGGCGGGCCGCCGTCGGTCGAGCGGCGGTGCGCTCGGAGTCCGTCGGTGCGGGGCGGGCACGCACGGCCTCGGCGATGGCGACGAGGTCGTCGTGGCTGGCCGGGGCGGGCTGGTCCGTGGCGAGCCGGACGACGTCCCAGCCCCGCGGGGCGGTGAGCCGGGAGGCGTGGTCCTCGCAGAGGTCGTAGGCGTGCGGCTCCGCATACGTGGCGAGCGGACCGAGGACGACCGTGGAGTCGGAGTAGACGTAGGTGAGGGTCCCGGCAGCCGGTCGCGGGCACGCGGCACGGGAGCACTGGCGGGAGAGAGTCACCCGTGCAGGGTAGGCCACCACCCGACCCCGCGCCGACCGGCACGCCGCCCGGCCGCCTACGATCGGCACCGTGAGCCCCCGTCGAGACCGCCGTGGACGAGGGATGCGTGGGCCGCTGGCCCACCCCGTGGTTCCGGCGATGGTGACCCGCGCCGAGGCCTTCGACGACCTCGTGCTCGACATCGCGCACCGGTACCGCCCGGTCCTGGGGCGACGGTGGGCGCAGGTGGAGTTCGCGGTCGAGGAGGTCCCACCGACCGGGCCGGCCGTCTGGGAGGACGGGATCCCGCTCGCCCGCCTGTGGCCCGCCGAGGGGCGCCTGCCCGCCCGGATCGTCGTCTACCGACGGCCGATCCTCACTGCGGCCCGGGGCCTCGACCACGCGGTCGTCGTCCACGACGTCATCGTCGAGCAGATCGCCCTGCTCCTCGGCGTCGACCCGCACGAGATCGACCCGGGCCGGCACTGACGCGACGGGGCGCGGTCACCCCTCCCGGATGACGTCGGCGTCGCGCACGGCCACCCGCGAGGGCAGGAGGGGCAGAGAGGTGGTCTGCGGGTCGCCGACGCCCTCCCGGCCGGTGAGGAGGACGGCAGCGTGGACCGACCCCTTCGAGAGGCGCACCCACACGGCCTCCGCCTCGCCGACGGACACCGCGGATCCGTGGTCCTCCTCCAGCGTGACCTCCGTCGACGTCACCTCACCGTCCTTGAGGACGAGGACGTCGGCCTCCGCCGGCCCGTCGTCGGCGGCGATGCTGATGAAGCGGCGGACGTCCGCGGGCACGCCGCGCGGCAGGGCCGCACCACCGAGCGTGCCGAAGGGGGTCGTGGCCACCGACCACGAGAGGTCGCTCTCGTCGCCGGAGCCGGCGGTCCTCCGGTGCGCGGCGGCGACGACCGGCTCGTCGGACTCGACCTGCCACGAGTAGATGCCCTCCCCCTCGGGGAGCTCGACGTCGACGATCTGGCCGGCCGGAACCGTCGTCACCTCCGCGCTGCGCGAGCCGCTGCCGTCCACGCGCCGGATCTCGACGACGGCATCGCTCGTGCCGGGTGCCGCGAGGACCATCCCGCGCTCCTCGCCGTTGGCGTTGCCGGGAATGACGTGGCGGGTGGCGGGCTGGGCGGTCGGGGTGACGGTCTCGACCCCTGCGGGGGTGAGCCCGTCGAGGTGGCGGTCGACGATCGTCGGGACGACGAGTCCGCCGCTGCTGCTCACGTGGACGGCTTGGGCCCCGTCGGTCCCCCCGAGGGAGTCGAGGAGGACGATGCTGCGGCCGTGGGCGGGCACGACGACGGACCGGGTGCCCTCGTCTCCCCCGGTCCCGAGGGCCTCGACGCGCACGTCGACGGGGTTGCCGCCGGGGTTGGCGAGGACGAGGTGCTCCTGCCGTCCCTTGTCGCCACCGCCGGCGACGAGCCAGGCGTCGGCGGTGGGTGCCGTGCACGGCTGTGCGGCCAGGCCGATCGCCCGGTCGCCTCCCGCGACGAAGGACTGGCCCGAGGCGAGGCCCGGTGCGTGCTTCTCGGTGCCGCGCACCATGACCGGCTCGTCGAGGTCGTCGCTCGTCTCCGCGGGTGGGCCGCTCTCGGGGGCCCGGTCGGCCGTCGAGGGCGGGCCGGAGAGCGAGGACAGGGTGATCCGACCGGGCTCGTCGGAGGGGGTGATGACGCCGTCGAGGACCTCGGGAGGGGCGGCGGAGGCCGCGACGGACCCGGTGACGTCGACCGTCGCCTCCGTGCGCTGCTCGTCGTCCGCCGCGAAGGGGTCGCCCGGGCAGTAGCCGGTCGTGGTCGTCGCCGCGACCCGCTCCGGGCGCTGCTCCGGGGAGGTCCCCGCGGACACCGAGCCCAGGCGGTCCGCGCCGAGGACGACTCCGGCCGCCAGGCAACCGACGACGGCGAGGCGCGCGGCCGGCTGCGCCCAGGCTCGACGGGGCGATCCGGTGCTCATCGGGTCTCCTCCTCCTCGAGGTCGGGTCGCCGCTCGGTGGGGAGCGCCAGGTAGAGGGCGAGGACGAGGGCGAGGCCCTGGAGGAGCTTCCACACGAGGTGCCCGGCCCCGACGTCGATGCTCACCTCGGAGGTGTCCGCGGGCAGCTCGTAGGTCGGCACGGCGTGGTGGGTGGAGGCGTGGAGCAGCTCGCCGTCCGCGCGCACCTGCACCCGGTCGCTCCAGTCCAGGGACTCGGCGACGGTGAGGGTGTCACCGCGTGGCGCGGCGACAGCCCCGTCGGTGTCGGCGTGCGCCCCCGTACCGCGAAGGGGGGCGCTCGCGTCGTCGGTCGACACCCGGGCCCGGGAGGGGGTGGAGCCGTCGGTGATCGGCGAGCGCACCGCCCAGGTCGTCGTCCCGGCGCTCGAGCCGAGCCGGCCCAGCCCCGGTGAGGCGTCGACGAGACGGCGCCGGGCCTCCGTGGGCTCGACGACGACGAGGTGGGAGACGCCGTGCTCGGCGAGGACGTCCGCGGGGTCGCGGTCCCCTTCGCCGAGGCCGAGGATCTGGCCGATCGCGCCGGCGACCTGCTCCTCCCCCGGGACCGGGGCGTGGCGCAGCGGGAGGTCACGGACGAGCTGGCCCGGCTCGTCGCCGACGAGCTGGTAGCGCACGCCGCCCTCGTCCGTGGACTCGACGACGAGCGTCCGCGAGGCAGCGGGGCCCTCGGCGGCCGAGATGGCGACGAGCGGCCGGGCGTCACGCCACGTCGTCAGCTCGTCGCCGTAGGAGTGCTGGGCCACGACGACCCCGCTCCCGACCACCGCCACCGCGAGCGCCACGACGGGCAGGAGGAGCACCGAGCGACGGCCGCTGCGCCGCACGGTGCCCGGCAGGACGTCGGCCGCGAGGAGGATCGCCACGAGGGCGGCGCCGACGAGGACGAGCTGGCCCATGCCCGCCCACGGGGTGAGCGGCGTCCCCGCGTCGGCACTGCCGACGGGGGCATGGCCGATGACGAGGTGCGGGGCGCCCACCGCCCAGGCGAGACCGAGGATCGCGACCCCGGCCGTGGCCCAGGAGGCACGTCGGGCACCCGGGACGAGCAGGGCGATGGCGCCGACGGCGAGGACACCCGCGGTCCACCACGTCGTCGTCGGGCCCCCCGGCAGCTGACCGAGGGCCAGCTGCCAGGAGGGGAGGTCGACGGGGGCGTCGGTGAGGCCCCACCCGGCGAGGAGGCGGCGGGGGTCGCTCTGGAGGGTGAGCAGCCAGGGGCCGGCGAGGAGGACCGGCGTGAGCACGAGAGCGATGCCCCGGCCGCGCCGGGCGGCGTCCCCGAGGAGGAGATGGGCGAGGCCCACAAGGACGACCGCGACCCCGACGACCGGGACGACGGTGGCGAGGACCGTGGCCCACAGGGCGGTGCGGACCGCGTCGCTGAAGGGGGTCCCCCGCCGTCCGACCCGGACGAGTCCCGCGGCGATGCGTGGCAGGAGCACGAGGGCGAGGAGGGCGCCCACCCGCCCTTCGCCCACCGCCAGCGCCGCCGGCGCGGACGTCACCCAGCCGAGGGCCGTGACCGCGCGGAGCCAGCGTCGGTCGGTGAAGGTCCCCGCGCTCTTCCACGCGACGATCGCGGCGAGCGGGAGCGCGGTGATGACGAGGAGGGCGAGGACGATCCCCGCCGGGGAGTCGGCGGAGCCGAGACCGGGTATCCAGCCGACGAGGGCGCTCAGCCCCGCGAGGAGGACCAGCGCCGGCGACTGCTCGATGTCGTGGCCCCAGCCCGGGCCGTGCCAGGCCATCCACCAGGAGTCCCAGAGCTGCCCACCGGTGGCGCGTCCGCCGAGGAGCTCGCCGCCGACGAGCCCGGCATCGGCCCGGTGACGCAGCTCGCCGGTGATGGCGCGGGCCGCCCACCCGGACATGAGGGTCGCGGCGACGACGAGCCAGAGGAGGGGGTGGGCGAGCGGGCTCCCCCTCCCTTCGGTCTCGAGGGAACGGGCCGCGACGCCGTCGTCGAGGGCGGCCGGCCCCCGGGCCTCGTCGACGAGTCGGCGACGGGCATCAGCAGGCGTGACGAAGAGGGAGTCGAGGTCGTCCCTGGCCACCTCGCGGGGCGCCCGCCCGCGCAGTCGCGAGCGCAGGCGGCGCGGGTCCAGTGCCGCCGACACGCTGGCCAGCTCCGCCGCGCCCATGCCGGGTCGCTTGAGGACGATGAGGGCCAGCCCTCCGAGGAGGCTCGTCAGGGCCACCCACACCGCGAGGAAGGGGGCGGTGAGGGCGTGGGCCCGGGTGAGGGCCGCCCGACGGGCCTGGCGCCGGTGGCTCGTCGTCGGTCGACAGTCGCCGGCCGTGGGGGCGACCGCCACCGCGGCCGAGGGCACGAGGACGACACGTCGACCGGCACGCTGGGAGCGCCACCCGAGGTCGAGGTCGGCGCCGAAGTCCCCGAGGCCGGGGTCGTGCCCGTCGAGGCGCTCGAAGGTGTCCCGGTCGAGGAGGAGTCCCTCGAGGGGAGCGGCGATGGCGTCCACGTCGCCGTCGTACTGGCCCTGGTCGGTCGTCCCGGCAGCCGGCTCGGGGACGATCCGACCGGAGCGGGTCACCTGGAGCCCGAGGCGGATGATGCGGGTGGGGTCGGCCTCGTCCACGAGCTTGGGCGAGGCCATGCCGACGCCCCGACCGGTCGCGGTGACGAGGCGCCGGAGGGCCTCGGGGTGGGGTCGGCTGCGGGAGGTGAGCACCCAGACGAGGTCTCGTCCGACGGGCGTCCTGGGGAGGTTGTCGACCATCGCCGGGAGGATCCGACGGATGCCGCGGCGGTGGCCCAGCGTCGTCGTGAGGACGTCGATGCCGGCGTCGTCCACGTCGGCGAGGAGGTCGCTCGGGTCACCGAGACCGTCGAGGGCGCCGTCGACAAGGAGGAGGCGGTCCGGGAGGCGATCCTGCGCGAGGAGGGCGCGAAGGGTCTGTCCCGTGTCCTCCCTGGACCGGGCGACGAGCACGGTCGTGACGGTCACCGGAGGCGCCGTCGTCCGCCGGGAGGGGGAGGCGGAGGACGCGGCGCGTGGCGGCGTCATGACACCCGGCGGGGTCATCCGGACCTCGCCGGCAGTCAGACTGCGCGCTTCTTGAGCTTGCGACGCTCGCGCTCGGACAGGCCACCCCAGATACCGAAGCGCTCGTCGTGCTCCAGCGCGTACTCGAGGCACTCCTGGCGCACGTCGCACCCGGTGCAGACCTTCTTGGCCTCCCGGGTCGAGCCACCCTTCTCAGGGAAGAAGGCCTCGGGATCGGTCTGCGCGCACAGCGACCGCTCCTGCCAGGACAGCTCGGACTGCTCGCTCTCGAGCAGCTCGTCGGGGCTCTCGCCCCCGGTGATCAGGAAAAGTTCGTGCATGGTCCCTCCTCGACCTCGGCACTCGACCCGGACTCCATGTCGTGCCGATCACGTCGATACGACATGTCTGTAATTACATGTGTGTCATACGTGCATAGTCAAGCCGAAACGGATATGGAGCGTTGAACGGTCGACCGGTGCGGGCCCGGCCCCACCCGCCTGCGACCATGGGCGCCATGCGTATCACCGTGATCTCCGGTGGCGAGCCCGGAGCCCGCTTCACCCGTGGCCTCCTCGAGCACCGCGACCGTACCCCCGAGCTCGCCGGCACCACGGTGACCGTCATCGCCAGCACCGGCGACGACATCTCCCTCTGGGGGCTGCGCCTCTGCCCGGACATCGACCGGCTCGTGGAGGCCCTCGCCGTGACGACCGGCAGCGGCGACCCCGTGACCGACACCGCCGACGCCCCGCGGACCGTCGCGGCCGTGCTCGCCGACCTCGGCCTCGAGCCGCAGTGGCTCCCGGTGACCAATGCCGAGCTGGCCACCCATGTCGCCCGGACCGCGTGGCTCTCGCGGGGGGAGACGCTGAGCGAGGTCACGGCGCGCCTGGCCGAGCGCCGCGGCCTCACCGACCGCGCGGTGCGCATCCTCCCGATGAGCGACGTGCCGGTGGAGACCCACGCCGTGCTCGACGGCGACGAGGACCAGCGCGCCGTCCACGTGCAGCAGTGGCGCCACGAGCTCGGCAGCCCCGAGGCCACCCGCTTCGTCATCGCGGGCATGGACCGTGCGACGCCGGCCCCCGAGGTCCTCGACGCGATCCGCGGGGCGGACGTCGTCCTCCTGCCCCCGTCCGACCCGGTGCTCGGTCTCGGCATCGTCCTCGGCGTCCCCGGGGTGCGGGATGCCGTGCGCGGCACCTCCGCCCCGGTCGTCGGCGTGAGCCCCGTCGCCGCCGACACGCCGGCCCCCGAGGCCCTGGCGGCCTCCCTCGCGACCGTGGACGTCGAGGCGACCGCCGGCGCCGTCGCGGGGCTCTACCGCGACGTCCTCGACGGCTGGCTCGTCGATCCCGCCGACGCGGGGACCCGCGCCACGGGCGGCCGCTGGCAGGTCACGGCGCACTCCGCCCCCTTCGCCTCGGCCGACCCCGCCGACGTCGCCGCCTCCGCCCTGGCCCTGGCGACCTCCCTTCGCCCCCGCTGACAAAAGGCTGCTGGCAGCCTTTCGTAGGACGGGCCGCCTTTGTCACCACCGGGTGGGGAGGTGGCCGGGGAGGCTGCGGCGGGGTCCACGCCGCGGTCGCTGCCCGGCCGCGAGCGTGATGACGCGCTGGGCCCGATACCGCTGCCCGGCGTAGGGAGCGAGCAGCTCCGCCATCCGGGCGTCGTCGCCGATCTCGCCGTCGAGCGCGAGGGTGACGTCCTTGGCCACGTGGTAGTCGCCGAAGCTCGGCGAGTCCGGGTCGCCCAGCGCCCGCTGCGCCACCTCCGCGACCGTCCACACCCCCACGCCGGGGAGCGAGCGCAGCCTTGCTCGGGCCTCGGCGAGCGGCAGGCGAGCGCACTCGTCGAGGCGGCCGGCCACCCGCATGGCCCCGACCACGGTCCGGGAGCGGGAGCCGTCCACCCCGGCTCGCAGCCACGCCCACGAGGGGATCCGGGCCCACCCGGCGGAGCTCGGCGGGCACACCAGGCCGAGCTCCTCCCCCGGCCCGGGCGCCGGGCTCCCGAAGCGTCGCACGAGCTGCCGCTGGCTGCTGAAGGCCTCCCGCCCGGTGACCTTCTGCTCGAGCACGGAGCACACGAGCATCTGCGCGACGAGGCCGTTGGCCGGGACACGCCACGTCGAGAGCTCTGGCCAGGCGCGGGCCACGAGGTCGTGGTGCGGCGTGAAGCCGTTCGGGTCGTCACGCTCGCCGAGGAGGTCCGGCACCTGCTCGAGCATCCACCGCTCCCCCGGCCCCCAGGCCTCCGCGGCGACCTCACCCCCGTCGTCGGCGAGGTGGAGGGTCACCGGCCCCTCGGGGCTCGTCCAGGCGAACCACCAGCCGTCCCGGCGGCGGCTGGACGTGGGGTCACCGCTGCCCCGGACGAAGGGAGCGAGCGTCCGGTCCACGTCGAGTCGCCCTCGCGGGCGGTACGCACGGGTCCTCACGGGCCCAGCGTGCCGTAGGTTGGCGACGATGCGACCGTCGGAGCACGTGCTGGACATGTTCGCCGTCCCGGGCGACACCGAGCCCGTGCCCGGAGGGCGGGGCCGGAGCGTCCGCGCCGGCGACCTCGTCCTCTCCCCCGACCGGGACCCCGTCACCCAGGACGCCCTGAGCCCGCGGCTCGCCCGTCTCGCGGTCGAGCTCGACACCCGCCCGGGGCGCGACCACCGCGACCTGCGGATCGCCATGCCCGTCCCCGCCCGGGACGGCAGCTGGGTCGTCGAGGGGTGGGCGGCGACCCGCCACGAGGCAGGCACCCGACAGCTGACCGACCTCACCGCCCTCCTCGCGGTCGGCGCGGTGCTCCACGCCGAGCTGGCCCGGGTGGTCAGCGACTGGCCTCCTGCCCGGCGCGGTCCCGAGAACCGGTGGGCGGAGGCGGAGCGGGTGGCCTTCGGCGAGGCTCCCCTCCCCCAGGACGTCCCGCACCCTGCCACGGAACGACTGCTGCGGGCGCTGGCGGAGCACCGGGACGACACCCCGCTCGGCCCGGACCAGCTCGTCCACGGCGACCTCGCCGGCAATGTCCTCCTCGACCCCGACGGGGCACCCGTCGTCATCGACGTCGCCCCCTACTGGCGTCCGCCCCTGTGGGCTGCCAGCACGACGGTCCTCGACGCGGTCGCGTGGCACGACGCGGATCCGGCGATCATGGCCGACTGGGTCACCGGTGCGGCCGGTCAGGCGATGGCGCGGTCGGCGATCTTCCGCCTGCTCAGCGACCGGCCGGCGGACACTGAGCGCTACGAGCGGGTGCTCTCTCCCCTGCTCGCCCGCCTCAGGTCCTGACGTCCTCCCGCTCGCGCGGGCGATCCGGCAGCAGGTCGTGGGACCGCGCCCAGAGCCACCCGGCGGCGGCCCACACGACGTCGCCGACGACGGTGAGGAAGCGGGCGACGACGACGACCGCGGTGGCGGCGGAGAAGGACATGACCGTCGTCAGCAGGAGGACCATGAGCCCGTCGCGCACGCCGACGCCCGCGGGCACAACGATGCTGAACATGCCGACGCCCGCCGCCAGGAGGTAGCCCGCGATGGCCACCAGGGCCAAGCGGGAGGCATCGGCGTCCGTGGGCGCCAGTGCGTGCGCCATGACCCACACGGAGAGTCCGCCGGCCACCCACGAGAGGGTGAACCACAGGCTGGAGAGGCCGACGGCCGCGTGGCTGAGGGCGTGCTCCAGCGGTGGCCGACGGAGCATCCGCAGCGCGGTGCGGATGCCGAGGTTGAGCAGCGGAGGCCAGAGGAGGACGACGAGCCCACCGATGAGGAGAAGGACCCCCCACCACGGCAGCGCGGTGTGCCCTCGGGTGAGCAGGACCGGCAGTGCCGGGAGACCGGCGATGAGTGCGGTGAGGGCCGACAGCCCGATGCAGAGGAGGCCGACGACCGCCGACCGGCGGCGCGAGACCCCGA
>DXAR01000123.1 GCA_019116945.1 Candidatus Janibacter merdipullorum
CACCCTGGAAATGGCGCCACTTGAAATCCGTCATCGTTCCGTCCGTCCAATCTCCGCCAAGCATGCTCAAGCTTCACGATTTTTGCAACAGAGCCCGCTCGCCGGTCTGGCGGGTGGAGGAGGTCGAGGTCATCGCCTCCCATCTCGGGGAGGGGGCGAAGGGGAGGCCCCGCCACGAGGTGCTGGCTCGCCTGCCGCTCGGGGGCTGACCCGGATCGTCTCGGCGTGTCGGCGCGCCGCTCCTGACCTCGAACACGTGTTCGGGTAGCGTCGTCCACAGGTGCCCGGCCGACAGCACCGGTGTCCACAGCCCCACGGCAGCTGCGGACCGTTGTCGGTGCTGGCTCCTAGCGTCTGACCAGACAGCGCGAGATGTCCGACTGCGCAGATCCGGTCGCCGGTGGACGCGCCCGACTCGACCCATAGGAAGGTGTGGCATGGCTGAGGTCACCGCCCTCGACAGCAAGCTCCACGAGCAGAAGCTCAAGTCCCTCGACAACGTCATGGGGCAGATCGAGAAGACCCACGGCAAGGGCGCGGTCATGCGCCTCGGCGACGACGTCCGTCCGCCGATCGCCGTCATCCCCACCGGGGCGATCACCCTCGACGTCGCCCTCGGCATCGGCGGCCTGCCCCGGGGTCGTGTCGTCGAGGTCTACGGCCCGGAGTCCTCCGGAAAGACGACCGTCGCCCTCCACGCGGTGGCCAATGCCCAGCGCAACGGCGGGATCGCGGCCTTCATCGACGCCGAGCACGCGCTCGACCCCGAGTACGCGAAGAAGCTCGGTGTCGACACCGACGCCCTCCTCGTGAGCCAGCCGGACACCGGTGAGCAGGCCCTCGAGATCGCCGACATGCTCATCCGCTCCGGTGCGCTCGACATCATCGTCGTCGACTCCGTCGCCGCGCTCGTCCCGCGCGCCGAGATCGAGGGCGAGATGGGGGACAGCCACGTCGGTCTCCAGGCCCGCCTCATGAGCCAGGCCCTGCGCAAGATCACCGGTGCGCTGAGCACCTCCGGCACGACGGCGATCTTCATCAACCAGCTCCGCGAGAAGATCGGCGTGATGTTCGGTTCGCCCGAGACGACGACCGGTGGCAAGGCGCTGAAGTTCTACGCCTCCGTCCGCCTCGACGTCCGCCGCATCGAGACCCTCAAGGACGGCACCGAGCCGGTCGGCAACCGCACCCGCGTCAAGGTCGTGAAGAACAAGGTTTCCCCGCCCTTCAAGCAGGCCGAGTTCGACATCCTCTACGGCCAGGGCATCTCCAAGGAGGGCGGCCTCATCGACATGGGTGTCGACCACGGCTTCGTCCGCAAGGCCGGTGCTTGGTACACCTACGAGGGCGACCAGCTCGGCCAGGGCAAGGAAAATGCGCGGAAGTTCCTCAAGGACAACCCGCAGCTCGCCGACGAGATCGAGACGAAGATCAAGACCAAGCTCGGCATCGGGGTCCCTCCCGCCGAGGAGCAGGCCGCAGAGGAGCCCGCTGAGGTCCCGGTCGACTTCTGAGCGACATGACGAACCTCGAACCGAGGGCGGGGGACGCCGCACGCACGCTCGAGGGCCTGCGTGCGGCCGTCTCCGCCATCGAGCAGGGGGCGTCCCCCCCGGACGAGGCCGACCTCGGACGGGAGCCCGCCCCCGCGCCACCGTCGGATCCGCAGACGGCGGACGCCGACGCGGACCCGTACGTCGTCGCTCGAGCGGTCGTGCTCCGGCTCCTCACCGGCGCGCCGAAGTCGCGGGCGGAGCTGGAGAAGGCACTGCGCCGCAAGGACTGCCCCGACGATGTCGCGACCGAGGTCCTGGACCGCTTCGAGCAGGTGGGGCTCGTCGACGACGAGGCCTATGCGCGGACCTTCGTCCGGTCGAAGCAGGCCGGCCGTGGACTGGCGCGCCGAGCCCTCTCCCACGAGCTGCGCAAGAAGGGGGTCGACGACGAGGTCGTCCAGGCGACGCTCGACGAGGTCGACCCCGAGGACGAGCGGGCCCGGGCACACGAGCTCGTCGCGAAGAAGCTGCGGTCCATGCACGGCCTGGACCGCACCGTCCAGACCCGCCGGCTCGCGGGCATGCTCGGCCGCAAGGGCTACGGTCCCGAGGTCTCACGACTCGTCATCAACGAGGCCCTCGACGCCGAGCCGGAGCACCAGCGCGACTGAGCCACCGCACGGCGGTATCCCGCGGTTAGTGTGGGCTCCGTGACAGACAGCGACGAGCTCTTCGGGACCTACGCACGTGGTGCGGCCTGGGACGAGATGCTGGACGAAGGGGGAGACCCCCGCCCGCCCTACAAGCCGATCCACCACACCCTGCGGGCCATGAACCCCGAGGGACTCAAGGAGCGGGCCGACGCGCTCGCGCGGATGTTCTTCGAGCAGGGCGTGACCTTCGACCACGCCGGGGAGGAGCGCCCCTTCCCCCTCGATGCCGTCCCGCGGGTCATCGACGCGGACGCCTGGCAGACGGTGGAGCAGGGCGTGGCCCAGCGGGTCAAGGTGCTCGAGGCCTTCCTCGACGACATCTACTCCCGGCCGCATGGGCTGCCGCGGGCCGTCGAGGACGGCGTCATCCCGTGGAAGCTCGTCGCGACCTCGAGCCACTACCACCGCGCCGTCGCCGGACTCCGCCCGCCGAACGGTGTGCGCGCGCACGTCAGCGGCATCGACCTCATCCGGGACGAGGAGGGGACCTTCCGGGTCCTCGAGGACAATGTCCGGGTCCCGTCCGGGGTCTCGTACGTCATCTCCAACCGCCGCGCGATGACCAATGTCTTCCCCGAGGCCTTCGCGACGATGCGCATCCGTCCGGTGCACGACTACCCCCGGAGGCTCCTCCAGGCCCTGCGGGCGGCGGCGCCGGAGGGGACCGCGCAACCGACCGTCGTCGTCCTCACCCCCGGCGTCTACAACAGCGCCTACTTCGAGCACACCCTCCTCGCACGGATGATGGGCGTCGAGCTCGTCGAGGGCCGCGACCTCGTCGTCCGCGGGGGAGAGGTGCGGATGCGCACGACCCACGGTGAGGAAAGGGTCGATGTCATCTACCGCCGCATCGACGACGACTTCCTCGACCCGGTGCACTTCCGACGCGACTCGATGCTCGGCGTCACCGGCCTCATCTCCGCCGTGCGTGCCGGCCGCGTCACCCTCGCCAATGCCATCGGCAACGGCGTGGCCGACGACAAGCTCGTCTACTCCTACGTCCCCGACCTCACGCGCTTCTACCTCGACGAGGACCCGGTCCTGCCCAATGTCGACACCTACCGGCTCAACGAGCCCACGGCGCTCGAGCACGTCCTCGGGCGGCTCGACGAGATGGTGACCAAGCCCGTCGACGGCTCCGGCGGCAAGGGACTCGTCGTCGGACCGGACGCCACCGGTCAGGAGCTGGACGAGCTACGGGCGAAGCTGCTGGAGGACCCGCGGGGCTGGATCTCCCAGCCGGTCGTCCAGCTCTCGACCGTGCCGACCCTCATCGACGGCCGGCTGCGCCCGCGCCACGTCGACCTGCGTCCCTTCGCCGTCAACGACGGGGACGAGGTCTCCGTCCTGCCGGGCGGCCTCACCCGGGTGGCGCTCCCCGAGGGCCAGCTCGTCGTCAACTCCAGCCAGGGCGGCGGGTCCAAGGACACCTGGGTGCTCGCAGGTCGGTACAACCGCGTCTCCCACGACGCCGACGAGGGTGAGGTCATCTTCCTCGGGTCCGGAGCACCCCATGACTCCCGTCAGGGCCAGGAGGAGCGCTGATGCTCAGTCGGATCGCCGATGCCCTCTTCTGGATCGGGCGCTACGTCGAGCGGGCCGACGGCACCGCCCGGATCGTCGACGTCCTCCGCCTCCAGCTGCTCGAGGACCCCGCCACGGACGAGCAGACCGCGTGCACGATGGTCCTGCGCGGGATCATGGGGTACGACGACGTGGGCGAGGTCGACTACCAGGGCACGAGCCGGATGCTCGTCTTCGACGCCACCAACCCCAATGCGATCTCCGGGTCCTGGCACGCGGCCCGGGAGAACGCCCGTCGCGCCCGGGAGACGGTCTCGACGGAGATGTGGGAGACGATCAACACGACCTATCACCGGTGGAATGTCTTCTCCCCGGGTCGGGCCACCCAGCACCACCTCGGGTGGGTGCGGGAGCGGGCCGCGCTCGTCGGCGGTATCGCCGACACGACGATGAGCCACGACGACGCGTGGGACTTCCTCGTCCTCGGCCGCGCTCTCGAGCGCGCCGACATGACTGCCCGGATGGTCGCCACCGGAGCCAGCGACTTCGGCCCCGGCTGGGGGTCCGTCCTCGCGAGCTGCGGTGCCCAGCAGGCGATGCTGCGCACGATGCGTGGGGTCGTCACCGACCGGACCGCTGCCGCCTTCCTCACCCTCGACCGGCGCTTCCCGCGCTCGGTCATCGCCGCGCTCAAGGAGGCGGAGGACCGGCTCATCGTCCTCTCGCCGGACAAGGACCGCGTCGGCTTCTCCGACGAGGCCCGGCGCATCCTCGGTCAGGCCCGCACCTCGTTGGAGTTCAGCAACCCGGACCGGGTTCTCGAGGACCTGCCCGAGCGGATGCAGGAGGTGCAGGAGGCGGTCATGGCGGCCTCGGACGCGATCGGGGCGCGCTACTTCATGGCCGCACCGGTCCAGGAGTGGACGGGAGAGATCGTATGAGCAGCCGGCGCTACCGGATCGTCCACCACACGACGATGCGCTACGACGGCGAGGTGTCGACCTCGCACAACGAGCTGCGGATGACCCCGGTCAACGAGCCGGGCCAGGCCACCCTCGAGGCGCGCGTGCGCGTGCGCCCCCTGACGTGGAGCCACGTGTACGAGGACAGCTGGGGCACCCAGGTCATGGCGATGGAGGCACAGTCACCGCACTCCGTGCTCGAGATCGAGGCCACGAGCATGGTTGAGCGTTCCGAGATGCCTGTCCACGCCGAGGCCGCCGGATGGGCGGCCGTGCGAGCGGAGTCGACCCAGGACCGGCTGAGCGAGTTCATCGCCCAGACGCCGCGCACGGCCCCGCCGGAGGAGGTCGCCGCCCTCGCCGCTGCGGTCGCCGACGAGCCGACACCGCGGGCCGCCGCGCTCGCCCTCTCCGGGCGGGTCCACGAGCTGCTCACCTACGAGCCGGGGATCACCGGCTGGCAGTCGACCGCAGCCGAGGTGTGGAGCCAACGACGAGGGGTCTGCCAGGACTTCGCGCACGTCCTCCTCGGCGGGCTCCGCTCGATCGGCCTCCCCGCGCGGTACGTCAGCGGGTACGTCCCGGCCGCGGCCGGCGAGATCGAGAGAGGGCAGAGCGCACCGGCGCGCAACCACGCGTGGGTCGAGATGTGGGACGGCGGGTGGCACCCGCTCGACCCGACGAACCCCGGGTCTGTCGGCCTCGACCACGTCGTCCTCGGTCGCGGCCGCGACTACGACGACGTCTCGCCCTTCCGGGGGATGTTCGTCGGACCCGGCCTGGCCGACCTCGACATCGCGATCATCTACACCCGCCTGGGGTGACCACGGTCGAAGGGGGTGAGTCGTCCCTTCGACCGGCGTACCCTTGTCGGGTCATGACTGCACAGCCCAAGACCTACGACGTGCGCACCCACGGGTGCCAGATGAACGTCCACGACTCCGAACGCCTCTCCGGTCTCCTCGAGACCGCCGGCTACGTCGACCGCGCCAGCCTCCCGCCGCAGGAGCGTGGTGAGGTCGCCGACGTCGTCGTCTTCAACACCTGCGCCGTGCGGGAGAACGCGGACAACAAGCTCTACGGCAACCTCGGCACGCTGCGCCCGCTCAAGCAGCGCAACCCGGACCTGCAGATCGCCGTCGGCGGCTGTATGGCGCAGAAGGACCGCGACACGATCGTCGAGAAGGCGCCGTGGGTCGACGTCGTCTTCGGCACGCACAACATCGGCTCGCTGCCCGCGCTGCTCGACCGAGCCCGGCACAACGACGAGGCGCAGGTGGAGATCCTCGAGTCCCTCGAGACCTTCCCCTCGACGCTGCCGACGCGGCGCGACTCAGCCTACGCGGGGTGGACGTCGATCTCGGTGGGCTGCAACAACACGTGCACCTTCTGCATCGTCCCCGCGCTCCGGGGCAAGGAGAAGGACCGCCGGCCGGGGGAGATCCTCGCCGAGGTCGAGGCGCTCGTCGCCCAGGGCGTCGTCGAGGTGACCCTGCTCGGGCAGAACGTCAACTCCTACGGCGTGGAGTTCGGCGACCGGCTCGCCTTCGGCAAGCTCCTCCGCGCCTGCGGCGAGATCGACGGACTCGAGCGGGTGCGCTTCACAAGCCCGCACCCCGCCGCCTTCACCGATGACGTCATCGACGCGATGGCCGAGACGCCGAACGTCATGCCGAGCCTGCACATGCCCCTGCAGTCCGGGTCGGACCGTGTCCTCAAGGCCATGCGCCGCAGCTACCGCTCGGAACGCTTCCTCGGGATCATCGACCGCGTCCGGGACCGCATCCCCGACGCCGCCATCACGACAGACATCATCGTCGGCTTCCCCGGGGAGACCGAGGCCGACTTCGAGGAGACCCTGCGGGTCGTGCGCGAGTCGCGCTTCTCCTCGGCCTTCACCTTCCAGTACTCGATCCGTCCGGGGACGCCGGCGGCCACGATGCCGGACCAGATCCCCAAGGCGGTCGTCCAGGAGCGCTACGAGCGGCTTATCGCGGTCCAGGAGGAGATCTCCTGGGCGGGCAACCGCGCCCAGGAGGGCCGGGAGCTCGAGGTCCTCGTCGCGACGGGTGAGGGCCGCAAGGACACCGAGACCGCGCGCATGAGTGGCCGCGCCCGGGACAACCGGCTCGTCCACTTCTCGCTGCCGGAGGGCCTGCCCGAGTCCGAGCGGCCACGCCCGGGCGACATGGTCACGGTCGGTGTCACCTACGGCGCACCCCACCACCTCGTCGCGGACTCCGCGCTCGAGGGAGGGGCCTTCACCGTGCGGCGGACGAAGGGCGGGGACGCCTGGGCTGCGTTGCAGGACAAGGGCGCCGAGGGTTCCGTCGCCAAGCCGCAGGTCTCCCTCGGCATGCCTCGTATCGGCGCACCGGAGCCGGTCGAGGCCTCCGGCCCGGCCTGCGGGGCCTGAGGCCCCGGGCACGACGAAGGGGGTGGGTCACCGTTGCGGTGACCCACCCCCCTTCGTCATGACGTGGAGGGGAGAACCTCAGTTGCCGAGGCCGCCGAGCTTGTCCTTGGCAGCATCGGTGCCCTTCTCGACGTGCTCCTGGCTCGCGCCCTTGCTCTCGGCGAAGTCGCCGGCCTTGTCCACACCCTGCTCGACCTTGTCCTGGTTGTCGCCGAGTGCGTCCGTCGCCTTGCCCTTGAGGTCATCGAGACCCATGGTCTGCTCCTTCGGTTCATCGGTTCGCCCGGTGTGGGCCGTGCTTCCACCCAAGCACGCATCGGGTCCCTCATCAACCCGTTGGGCCGTCATCGACTCGCCGTCGGGCGTTAGTTGACATTTCAACTAAGAGTCTCTACTGTGGTTCTTGCATCGACAACCACCCGAGCACCAAGGAGCCCCCCATGACCGACCAGACCCCCGCCGCCGGCACCTACGTCATCGACCCGAGCCACACCGAGGTGAGCTTCGTCGCCCGCCACGCGATGGTCACCAAGGTCCGCGGCTACTTCCGCGACCTCGAGGGCACGATCACCATCGCCGACGACTTCACCGCCTCGACGGCCACCGCGACGATGCAGACCGCGTCCGTCGACACCGGCAGCGCCGATCGCGACGGTCACCTCAAGTCCGGCGACTTCTTCGACGTCGACTCCCACCCGACGATCACCTTCACCGCGAAGCGCGTCCAGAACGTCGACGGCAGCAACTTCGACCTCGTCGGTGACCTCACGATCAAGGGTGTGACCAAGGAGGTCTCCCTCCAGGCCACCTACGACGGCACCGCCCAGGACCCCTTCGGCAACGTCCGCGCCGGCTTCACCGCGATCACGACGGTCGACCGGGAGGACTGGGGCCTCAGCTGGAACGCCGCCCTCGAGACCGGTGGCGTCCTCGTCTCGCGGAAGATCACCCTCAACCTCGAGGTCTCGGCCATCAAGCAGGCCTGACCTCCCACCTCGCGAAGCCGGGGCCGGTGCCCCTGAACCGGCCCCGGCTTCGTCATGCCCGCCGCGTGCGGAATGATGCCGCCCATGACCATCCACCCGATCACCATCTGCGGTGAGCCGGTCCTGCACACCCGCGCCGAGCCGGTCACCGAGTACGACGAGGCCCTGCGGACCCTCATCGACGACATGTACGCCACCCAGGAGGCCGCCCACGGCGTCGGTCTCGCGGCCCCCCAGATCGGGGTGGGCCTGCGCATCTTCACCTGGAGCATGGCCAACGACGACGGCGTCCCCTCCCTCGGCCACGTCATCAACCCCTTCGTCAAGCCGGCCAAGCCGGCCGTCGGCGAGCCCGACCGTGACCACGAGTCCGAGGGATGCCTGTCCGTGCCGGGCTACTCCTTCCCCCTGCGACGGGGGGAGCGCGCCGAGGTCACCGGCTACGACCGGGACGGCAACGAGATCGCCTTCACGGCCACCGGATGGTTCGCTCGCTGCATGCAGCACGAGTACGACCACCTCAACGGCTTCCTCTACATCGACCGCCTCAACGAGCGCTGGAAGAAGAAGGCGAAGAAGGCCGTCAAGGCCGAGGGCTGGGGCGTACCCGGGTTGACGTGGACGCCGGGAGAGGGGCCCGACCCCTTCGGTCACGACGACCCCGACGACACCAGCGAGTGAACCCGGCGCCCGAGGTCATCGCGGTCGTCGGCGCCACGGCGACCGGCAAGTCCGACCTCGCGCTCGACCTCGCCGAGGCCCTGGGGGGCGAGATCGTCAACGCCGACGCCATGCAGCTCTACCGGGGCATGGACATCGGGACCAACAAGGTGCCCGTCACCGAGCGACGGGGGGTCGCCCACCACCTCCTCGACGTCCTCGAGGTCACCGACGAGGCGACGCTCGCGGACTTCCAGGGCAGGGCCGAGGCGGCCATCGTGGACATCCGTTCGCGCGGAGGTCTCCCCGTCCTCGCGGGCGGCTCCGGCCTCTACGTCCGCGCGGCGCTCGACCACCTCGACATCCCACCGACCGACCCCACGGTCAGGTCCCGGCTCGAGGCTGAGGCGGAGGCCGAAGGGGGTGGCGACCGACTGCGGGAGCGCCTGCGGTCCGCGGACCCCGCTGCGGCGCAGGCGATCGAGCCCAACAACATCCGCCGGATCATCCGTGCCCTCGAGGTCGTCGAGATCACCGGTCGGCCCTTCTCGGCGACGGCACCCACGAAGCGGTACCGCCGCCCTTCGCTCGTCCTCGGCCTGCACGACGACCGGGCGGACCTCGACGCGCGGATCGAGCGGCGGACCCGACGCATGTGGGCGGACGGTCTGCTCGACGAGGTCGCGGCCCTCGACGCGCGCGGGCTGCGCCGGGGGCGGACCGCCTCGCGCGCCATCGGGTATGCCCAGGCCCTCGCCGAGCTGGACGGGGAGATCGGCCGGGAGGAGGCCATCGCGCAGACGACGCAGGCCACGCGCCGCTACGCCCGTCGTCAGGAGTCCTGGCTGCGGCCGGACCACCGGGTGGAGTGGCTCGCGGCCGCGGACCCGCGTCTCGTGGAGGCCGCGACGGCGCTGGCTCGCCGTCCGACAGAATGGACCCCATGAACCTCCGCTTCACCAAGGGCCACGGCACGGAGAACGACTTCGTCCTCGTGCCCGACCTCGACGCCGAGATCGACCTGACCCCCGACGACGTGCGTCTTCTCGCCCACCGGCAGGCGGGCATCGGTGGCGACGGCGTCATCCGGGTCGTCCCGACCGCTGCTGCGCAGGAGGAGTCGGTGCGCGCCCTCGCCGACGAGGCCGAGTGGTTCATGGACTACCGCAATGCCGACGGGTCGCTGGCGCAGATGTGCGGCAACGGCACCCGGGTCATCGCCTCCTGGCTGCGGCGGGAAGGCCTCGTCGGCGACTCCTTCACCCTCGCCACGCGGGCCGGACTGCGGCCCGTCCGCTTCGAGGGTGACCACGTCGTCACGCACATGGGCCGATGGAGCTTCGTCGACGAGGCGCGGGCCGAGGCCGATGGATTCGACTCCCTCGTGCACGTCGAGGAGGCCGAGGAGGTCACCGAGCCCTACTCCGCGCTCTCCCTCGACCTCGGCAACCCCCACACCGTCGTCGCACTCCCGGAGACGGTCTCGCTCAACGGTCTTCGGCTGCGACGCCCGCCGGTCGTCAATCCCGAGCCCCCCGAGGGCAGCAACGTCGAGTTCGTCCGCGTCCTCGGACCCGGCCACATCTCGATGCGCGTCCACGAGCGCGGGGTCGGCGAGACCCGCTCCTGCGGTACGGGTGTCTGCGCCGCGGCCATCGGCCTCGCCTTCTGGTCCGGCGACGTCGACCGGACCGGGTCGGTCACGGTGGAGGTGCCGGGCGGCACCCTCCGGGTGAACCTCCTTCCCGGTCGTGAGGTCGAGCTCGCCGGCCCGGCCGTGCTCGTGGCCGACGGGACGACGACGCTCGCCTGACCCCCCTTCGCCCATCACGTGCTCTCGACATGCGCATGAGGTGGATCACGCCTAGCGTGAACGTCATGAGACGCGCCACGTCGATCGTCATCAGCACTCTCTCCGTCGGGGCGCTCACGCTCGCCCTCACGTCCGGGGCCACCGCCCAGCCGGAGCAGGCCGAGCGCGGCAAACCCCCGGCCGGGCACGAGCTGCCGAAGATGCCGGTCATGCGCGGCGGCGGTGGATCGGTCGCCTCCGTCGACCCCATCGTCAGCCAGGTGGGCATCGACGTGCTCGAGAAGGGAGGCAATGCCGCGGACGCGGCGGTCGCCATGGCCGGTGCCGTCGGCGTCGTCGAGCCCTACAGCTCCGGCATCGGTGGTGGTGGGTTCTTCGTCCACTACGACGCGAAGTCCGGCGAGGTCGAGACGATCGACGGCCGCGAGACCGCGCCGGCGAGCTTCCACGACAAGGTCTTCCTCGACAAGGACGGCGAGGAGATGGACTTCGACACGGTCGTCAACTCCGGTCTCTCCGTGGGGGTGCCGGGGACTCCCGCCACCTGGGAGATGGCCGCCGACCGGTACGGCTCGAAGTCGCTCAACCAGCTGCTCAAGCCCTCCGAGGACATCGCGAAGCGTGGCTTCGTCGTCGACCAGGCCTTCCACGACGCGACGAAGGAGAATGCGGAGCGCTTCGCTCAGTTCCCCGACACGGCGAAGATCTACCTCCCCGGCGGCGAGCCGATCAAGGTCGGCGCGATCCTGCGCAACCCGGATCTGGCCAAGGCCTACAAGGCGATCCGGACCGGTGGTGCCGATGCGATGCAGCAGGGGAAGCTCGGCAAGGCCGTCGTCAGGACCGCCCGCAACCCACGCACCGCACCCGGGGTCTCGGTGCCGCGCGGGAAGATGACCCACGAGGACATGCGCTCCTACAAGGCGCTCGTCAAGGAGCCGGTCCACAGCGAGCACCGCGGCCTCGACGTCTACGGGATGCCGGCGCCGAGCTCCGGAGGCGTCGCCGTCGGCGAGATCCTCAACCTTGTCGAGTCCTACGAGGAGCGCACGGGGACCAAGGCCGAGGACCTCTCCGAGGGGGAGTGGGCGCACTGGTTCGCCGAGGCGTCCGCGACCGCCTTCGCCGACCGCAACCGCTACGTCGCCGACGTGCCGGATGTGCCGACGGAGGAGCTCCTTTCCCAGGACTACGCCGACGAGCGCTCCTGCCTCTTCGACGAGGACACGGCGATGGACCGGCCCGTGCCCTTCGGCGAGCCGGACGGCGACTACGCGGACTGCGAGGAGTCGACGGGCACGACGAAGCCCGGGGCCGAGGACCAGCACACGACCTCGCTCACGGCCGTGGACAAGAAGGGCAACACCGTCACCTACACGCTCACCATCGAGCAGTTCGGCGGCAGCGGGATGGTCGTCCCCGGCTACGGCTTCCTCCTCAACAACGAGCTCACCGACTTCAACTTCTCGCCCGTCACCGAGGGCGTGCCCGACCCCAACCTCCCCGGTCCCGGGAAGCGTCCGCGCTCGTCGATGGCCCCGACGATCGTCCTCGAGGACGGCAAGCCCTGGATGACGGCGGGCAGCCCCGGGGGCGCGACGATCATCACGACCGTCGCCCAGCTCGTCGCCGGCGTCACCGACCGGGGCATGCCCATCGGGGATGCGCTCGCGACGCCACGGATCTCCTCGCGCAATGCCTCGTCGACCGAGCTCGAGCCCCAGCTCGCCGCCGGTGAGGTCGGGGAGTACCTGGAGTCCCTCGGGCACACGACGAAGAAGGTCGACCGTCTCGGCAATGCGACCGGCATCCGGATCTACGACCGTCGCGACCACGAGGCGGCCGCGGAGCCGACGCGCTCCGGCGGCGGCTCCGCGATGGTCGTCAAGCCGGACTGGTGGAGGTACGCCAAGCACCGCTGAGCCGTACTCTCGACTCGTGGAGCTCTTGAGCGATGTGCGGCACGGCGCATGGTTGCAGGATCGAGTGGGCGCGTGGGGTCGCGTCGGCGGTGTCGCCGGGAGGGGCCTCGATGCCTACGTCCGCATTCTCCACCCCGCGCCCGCGGTGCACGTCGACTGGTCGGTGAGCGACGAGCAGGGGGCGCCCTCCGTGCTCGAGGAGGCCCGCTGGCCGTGGACCGAGGTCGCGGCGAGGCAGGGGCTGACGATGCGCTCGCTCGTCCAGTGGAACCGGCTGGCGGACATGGACGGGAACACGGAGTACGCGGACGGTTGGCAGGTGGGCCAGACGCAGGAGGGTACTTCGACCTCGACCTGCTCGCGGACCTCACGGGGCACCTCGCTGGGGCGACGACCGCACCGGGTGATCTCGTGGCCGCCCTGTGGGACGGCGGGGGAGAGCTCGGCGACAACGGCGCGGTCTGGTACTTCGAGGAGGGAGGTGGCCTGGTCGACCGGCTCGCCCGCCGGCGTGCCCGACTCGGGGCGCGGGCTGCTCAGCGGGAGCTGCTCGCGGGCCTGGGTCGTGGCGAGCGAGATCGACTGGGACAGGACGATCGTCGCCGGCTCCCGCGTGCTGGTCGAGCACGTGCTGGCCGACGAGCGCTTCGAGGCCTTCGGGGTCGGCGAGGACGCCGACCTCACCTACGAGGGGGACACGGTCAATCCCCCGCGGGCCGGCTGGTCCGCAGCACCCTGAAGCCCTTGCTCGTGGCCACCCGCTCGGTCGGCAGACCGAGCTCGGTGGCGATCCACCGGGAGTAGCCGTCGGCGCCGAGGTTCTTGCCGATGACGAGGTGGGCGTCCGCCCCCTTCGCCAGGCGGGGGAGCCACGTCCGCAGCAGCTCCTGCACCGCTGGCTTGCCGACGCGGATCGGCGGGTTGGACCAGATCGCGGCGAAGGGGAGGCCCGCCGGCACCTCGTCGGGGCGGGCCGTGCGCACGTTGTCGAGGCCGTGGGCGGCGGCATTGCGACGCGTGAGGTCGAGGGCCCGCTCGGTGACGTCGACGGCCCAGACCGTGGCGTCGGGGGAGCGCATGGCAAGGGTGAGGGCGATCGGCCCCCAGCCGCACCCGATGTCGAGCAGGTCTCCGGCAGAAGGGGGTTCGGGTACCTCGTCGAGGAGGATCGCCGTCGCCCTGTCGAGGCCACCGGGGGAGAAGATGCCGCCGGCCGTCTCCACCGTGACCTCCCGACCGGCGATCTCGACCTGCACCGGGCGCCTCTCATCGGCGGTCGCGGCGGGGGAATCGGTGAAGTAGTGGGAGGGCGGCTCGGTCACGGGGCCACCCTAGGCGCCCGTCGCAGAAGGCGGACCAGCAGATGTCGTCGCGTCGGAGCCGAGGTCATGCACGGCGCAGGAGGGTGTCGAGCTCGTGCATGAGCTGGCCGATCCGATCCCGACCTGGGCCGACCCTTGTGTAGCGCTGAAGCACATGGATGACCTGCGGCGATGCGAGTTCTGCGATCTCCGATGGCGAGGAGGGTTCACCTTCAGGTGCCAGCTCGAGGACTCGGAGGGTGTGGGCCGACGCCCGCAGGATGTGCGCGACTTGGGTGGCGTCCGCGAGGGCATGGAGGTAGGCGGAAGCAGCGGCGTCCCCGGCGGCCATCGCGGCATGGAAGGGGACGGCGCAGCCCGCGTCCTTGCCCGCGCGGTGGGCAGCGCGGGGCCGTCACGCGCTGGGCCCGGGATCGCTGGCCCCCCTCGATGAAGGCCCTCGCCGCGGCCAGTGCCTCCCTGGGTCTGGCGTCGTCCGGTCGGTGGACCTCGAAGGCCGGCAGCACTCGCTCGGCTGATGCCACCGCGAAGGAGGTCACTGCTCGGAGCTCGCCCGTCGTCAGGGCGAAGTCCGCGGGCCTGGGCCCGCGCTTCGGATGACTCGCCACCCTGCGAACGATAGTGGCGAGTGCGTTGTCGGTGGTCGCTGCAAGGATGCAGTCAGGCGATCGAGGAGGGTGAGATGACCGATCAGACGACCGGCACCGGCACCGACTCTCGCCTGCCCGACCAGATCTCAGCCGTGCTCGATGTGCTCAGCACGGCTGAAGCCGACGGGCTGACCCAGGCGGAGTGCCTGGAGGTGGTCGGCCTCCTCGAGGCGGCGAAGGGAGCGGCTGTCGCCCTGCAGGCCCGGGCCACGGCGCGCTTCGTCGACGAGCGTGACGCAGATGCCGCGGACGCAGTGCATCGGGGCGAG
>DXAR01000124.1 GCA_019116945.1 Candidatus Janibacter merdipullorum
TCACCGGCCTCCTTGGTGGCCTGGCGCTCGTGGTCGTCGAAGTAGGCGGGAACGGTGATGACCGCGTCGGTGACGTCCTCACCGAGGTAGGACTCGGCGTCGCGCTTGAGCTTCTGCAGCGTGCGCGCGGAGATCTCCTGGGCGGTGTACTGCTTGCCGTCGATGTCCTCGGACTTCCAGTCCGTGCCCATGTGGCGCTTGACGGAGCGGAGGGTGCGGTCGGCGTTGGTCACGGCCTGACGCTTGGCGACCTCACCGGCGAGCACCTCGCCGCCCTTGGAGAAGGCGACGACGGACGGGGTCGTGCGACCACCTTCGGCGTTCGCGATGATCGTCGGCTCGCCACCCTCGAGGACGGCGACGGCAGAGTTGGTGGTTCCGAGGTCGATGCCAACGGCACGGGCCATGAGGGGCTCCTTTGTTTCGGGTGGTCGAGGGGGGGTCTCCCCGACGCGGGGTTGAGTTGCTGGTGCTCAACTTAGGAGCCGGTCCTGAGCTTGCGCAAATCCGAGGCCCAAAAGTTGAGTTCACTTGGCTCAACTACGAGCGAAGGGGGTTTGTTCCCGCCTCGCTCGACCCGGGTAGTCGAGGTATGGGCCGGGAAATCCGCGCACGACCGGGAAATATCGCGGCCGACCCCGGACATCCCGGTCACCCTGCGACATCGCGGTCAGGGGCCCGGGCACATCGGCGCCCTCGGCCTGCCCACCCGGCGCTGCTGCAGCTGATCTCGACATCCCTCTCCCGGGACTGAGCCGGTCCGCACCTGTCGATCCGACGAGATGCCGCGAACCGGGTTGTCGAACTGCGCACCCCTCGCCCGACATGATGGTGACGGCACATCGGCCGTCCTGACGAGAGGAAAGCACGATGAAGTACCTGGTTCTGCTGATCGGCGACGGCGACATGCCCCCGTGGAGCACCCTGACGGAGGAGGAACAAGGTGCAGCGATGCAGCGCTTCGCCGACTTCGACGCCGCCTGCGAGGCACGCGAAGGGGTGCAGATCCTCGGCGGTGAGGCCCTCGGCGAGGGAGCGGCCGCCACGGTGATGACGACCCGCTCCGGCAAGGTGACCTTGACGGAGGGGCCCTACGCGGAGGCCGTGGAGGGCCTCGGGGGCTACTACCTCGTGGAGGTGCCGGACCTCGACGTCCTCGTCGAGCTGCTCACGGCGCTGCCGCCCTACGACATCCAGATCAACCCGGTCGTCGACCCGATGTGACCGTGGCGCGAGCTGTCCTCGACGAGGTCTGGCGGGAGCACTGGGGTCGGCTGTTCGGGCAGCTGATCCACCGCTTCGGGCGCCCGGACCTCGTCGAGGACGCTCTCGCTGACGCCTTCGCCGAGGCCTCCGCCGCGTGGCCGGTCGATGGCGTCCCGACCAACCCGGCCGGCTGGGTGCGTACCGTCGCCCACCGACGCGCCGTGGACGCCCTTCGTCGGGAGGACACCGCCCGCGCCAAGGCGCACCTCCTCGCCGACGGCGGCGCCGACGCGCCCCCGGAGGAGGCCGCTCCCTTCCCCGGTGACGACGTCGACGAGCGGCTGCCGCTCCTCTTCATGTCCACCCACCCGGCGCTCTCACCGGACGTCCGGCCCGCCCTCGCGCTGAGGTTCGTCCTCGGCGTCCCCACCGACGACGTCGCGCGCCTCTTCCTCGTGCCGCGGGCCACCATGGCGGCCCGGCTCACCCGGGCCAAGGCACGGATCGTCGCCAGCGGCATCCCGTTCGTCGTCCCGGACCCGGAGTCGTGGCCGGAGCGGTTGGACGACGTCGCCCGGGCGATCTACCTTGCCTTCACCGCCGGGTACGCCCCGGCTGGTGGCGACCATGTCGTCCACGTCCGCGAGGCGGGCGAAGCAGTCCGGCTGGCCGAGCTGGCCGCCGACCTCATGCCCGGCCAGCCCGTGCTCGAGTCGCTCGCCTCCTTGCTTCGGCTGCAGCATGCGCGACGCGACGCCCGGGTCACGACGAAGGGAGGTCCCGCCCTCCTCGCCGACCAGGACAGGGACCGGTGGCGGCACAACGAGATCCGTGCCGCTCTCGGCCGGCTCACCGAGGTGGCCCCGACGCATGGCCTGGCGGAGGAGCTTCGCCTGCAGGCGCTCGTCGCGGCCTTCCACGACACTGCACCGAGCTACGCGCAGACCGACTGGGCCGCCATCGCGCGCACGTACGCGCGACTGGAAGGGCTCACCGGCTCGGCGGTCGTCCGGCTCAACCGCGCCGTTGCCGTGGGCGAGGCGACCGGCCCATGGCCGGGCTGGCCCTGCTCCGGGCAGTGCAGGACCAGCTCCCCGGCCACCACCGGGTCGCTCTCGTCCGCGGCGAGCTGCTCCATCGCGACGGGCAGATCACCTCCGCGGCGGCGGCCTACGACGAGGCCATCGCGGCCTGCCCCGACGGGGTCGAGCGGGATCACATCATCGCCCGGCGAGCCTCCCTGGCCGAGGCCGGTCCCACCGGGTCCTGACCGCCTACTTCGCCACCATCGCGTCCGGCATGAGTACGGCGACCACCCGGCCGCGCGCGACCTCCGTGCCGTCCGCGGTGACGCTCTGCGCGACGACGACCTTGCGCTCGCCGACCTCCTCGATGCGGCCGCGGAGCTCCAGCTCGACCCCCATCGGCGTGGGCGCCACGTAGTCGACCTGAAGCGACGCGGTGACATAGCGCAGCGCCGGCTCACTGCCCTGCTCCCGCCCGTGGGCCCGGTACCCCGCGGCGGCAGCGCTGCCCGTGCCGTGGCAGTCGACGAGGGAGGCGATCAGTCCGCCGTAGACGTAGCCGGGCATCGCGGTGTGCTCCGGCCGGGGTGAGTACCGAGCCACGGTCTCCTCGTCGTCCCAGAACGACTTCAGCTGGAGCCCGGACGCGTTCTCGCGGCCACAGCCGTAGCAGTGCGCCAGCTCGTCCGGGTAGGCGTCTTGGAAGGCTTCGCTCATCCTCCGAAGGTTAGCGCTCCCGTCCGCCCGGGCTACTCCGAGAGCCTGCCCGGGTTGAGGATCCCCGTCGGGTCGAGTTCAGCCCGGAGCGCACGCCGGATGCGGGCACCGCCGTCGTCGTGCTGGGCGGCCACGCCGCCCACGGCGATCACCGCGCCCCGGGCGGCTGTCCTGACCCTCGACCACTGGGCGAGGGAGTCCCCTTCGCCGTTCGCCATGACCGTGTAGCGCAGACAGGCTCCGCCGCGGTCGACCCGGGTGACGTGGCACTGCACCCAGCTCCGCTCGCCGAGGACCTCGACGAGCGCTGCACGCACCTCGCGGTATGTGCGATCGAGCCCGCCCCACATCGTCGGGACGTCGATGGTGTCGACGAAGACGCGCCGGTCCATGAGGCGGTCGCGCTGGTAGGGCCCGCGGAAGCGGTTGCGCATCCAGTGGACGGCGATGGAGTCGGGCATCCGCGCCGCCCCGTGCCTCTTGAGCACGGCGGCGAGTCGCTTCCGGCGGAAGCGGAGGGTGGCTTGGTCCTCCCCTTCGAGCTGGAAGACGGCGAGCGCCGGCTCACGCCACCCCCGCGCCCGGAGCACACCCAGCGAGGGGAGCCCGGCGATGCCGGACTGCGACATGACGGTGGACGTCTCCTGGGCATCCGAGAGCCGGCAGATGTCGGGCACGACCCCTGGGGACAGCGTCTGGGCGAGGTCACGGAAGGCGGCGAACCCGCGCTCGGTGTCGTGGAAGGCCCAGGTCTCCTGGCGCTCGAGCCGGGGCCGACGGGACAGCTGCACGGTGACCTCGGTGACCACCCCGAGCCTGCCCTCGCTCCCGATGAGCGCGTCGAGCAGCCGCTGGCCGGACCCGCGACGGTCGAGCCGCAGCACACCAGCCGGCGTGGCGAGGGTGGCCGCAACGACGTGGTCCTCGAAGCGCCCCTGCCCCGCGCTCGCATCGCTCACGCTGCGGGTGGCGAGGAAGCCCCCGATCGTCGCCTGCTGGAACCCCCACGGGAAATGGCCGAGCGTCAGCTCGTACTGCTGGAGCGCGGCCTCGACCTCGGGCCCTCGGACCCCCGCCCCGACGACCACGGTCTGCGACAGCGGGTCGACATCGCGGACCGCGTCGAGCCGGCGCAGGTCCAGGCTGATGACGGCGGTGAACGGACCGCGTGCGTCCTCGGCCCCGGCCGTGCCCGTCCCACCGCCGAAGGGGATGACCCCCACCTCGTGCTCCGCACACAGCGCGAGGACCTCGACGACCTCCGACGAGTCACCGGGGAAGGCGACGGCGTCCGGCGCGAGGGACCCGTCACCGTCACGCAGGCGACGCAGGTCGGGGTAGCCCTTGCCCCCGGCGTGCTCGACCCGGTCCAGACGCTCGGTCGACACGTGCTGCGCGCCGACGATCGCCTCCAGGGCCGTCCGCGCCGCCGTGCTGAGCCGCACCTCGGGCAGACGGACCTCCTCGAGAGGGACCGGGGGTATGTCGCGGTCGGCCGGCCCAATCCGACCGAGGAAGCGCAGCAGCGGCCACGTCCCGGCAGGGAGTGGCGCGGCCTCCTCGGGGTCGCCCCAGCCGTGCCAGACGGAACGGCGGGGGAGGTCGGGGTGATCGGCCACCCGCTCAGGTTAGTGCCCGCGTCGTCGCGTCCGATGCCGTCGTCCGGCTCCTGCTCGTTCACAAGTACTGCACGTCGCGATACGGCCCTGACTGAACCCCTGGTTCTCAGGGGCAGAGGTGGAGCGCGGACAACGACCTGCAGTACTTCCGCACGCCCACGGGCCCGAGAGTGGTGTGCCGGTCCTTGACACCACCATCCGTCGGCGGAAAACTCCGGCAGATGGTCATCAGAGTGGAGAAAAACTCCACACCTGAGGAGGCAGCGCCGCCGATCACCCCGGAGACGCTGCTGTCCCTCCTGCGCTCCCACGTCCCGTCGCTGAGCAGCGGTCCGGCACAGGTCGGCGCAGCCGTCCTCGAGGACCCGCAGACCGTCGTCCCGATGACCATCCAGCAGCTCGCCGCGCACTCGGGGACGAGCGAGGCCTCGGTCATCCGCCTGACCAAGGCCATCGGATGCAGCGGGTACCGGGAGTTCCGCACGCTGCTCACCGCCGCCGTGGCCCGGACGACGACCGGCTCGCCCAGCACCCTTCCCGCCGACATCACCCCCGCCGACGGGCCCGACGCCGTCCTCGACAAGCTCCTCGCAGAGGAGCAGCAGGCGCTCTCCGACACCGCGGCCGCCCTGAGCACCACGGCCCTGGCCGCCGCAGCCGACGCGATCACCGCGGCCCGGCGGATCATCATCATCGGCATCGGCGCCTCGGGGCTCGTCGCCGAGGACCTCTGCGCCAAGCTCGAGCGGATCGGCCTCGCCGCGCGGGCCGTCACCGAGGGCCACCACGCGATGACCCTCGGCGTGCTCATGACCCCCGACGACCTGCTCGTCGCCGTCTCCGCCTCGGGCGAGACGACCGACGTCGTCGAACCCCTCGCCGCCGTCCAGCGCAACGACGTGCCGAGCATCGCCATCACCGTGCGGCCGCGCAGCAGCGTCACGACCGCCGACCACGTGCTCGTCGGGGTCGCCGCGCGCGAGGGAGCGATGCGCTCGGCCGCGATGAGCTCGCGGACCGGGCAGCTCTTCGTCGTCGACGCGCTCTTCACCCTCGTCTTCCAGCGCCTCGGCGACGAGGCCTCCACCGCCATCACGACCTCCCACCGCGAACTCGTGCAACGCCGGCACGGAAAGGACCCCAGGTGACCACGACACCCACCACGACGACGGAGACCGCCGACGAGCGCTTCTCCGCCATCGACCGGCTGCCCACGCGGGAGCTGGCCGAGCTCATCAACCGGGAGGACGCCGGGGTCGCGGATGCCGTTGCGACACAGCTGGACCCGATCACCCGCACCGTCGACGCGGTGACCGAGCGGCTCCGCCGGGGTGGGCGCCTCGTCTACGCGGGTGCCGGGACCGCGGGGCGGCTCGGGGTGCTCGACGCCTCCGAGTGCCCGCCGACCTTCAACACCGATCCCGAGCTCGTCGTCGGCCTCATCGCGGGGGGCCGGAGCGCGCTCGTCACGGCGATCGAGGGCGCCGAGGACGACCGCTCCCTCGCCCGCACGGACATCGCCGACCTCGGCATCACCGCCGACGACGCCGTCATCGGCATCTCGGCCTCGGGCCGGACCCCCTATGCCGTCGAGGCCGTCACCGCCGCCCGGGAGATCGGCGCCTTCAGCGCCGGCATCTCCTGCAACACCGAGACCGCG
>DXAR01000125.1 GCA_019116945.1 Candidatus Janibacter merdipullorum
CGGCGTGCCGTTCAACGTGTTCCTCAACCCGGACGTCCAGACCCTCGCCCTCCGCCACCAAGGACGGAAGGCGGAGTCTGGAACTCAAACCGGTGATGTCGTTGGTTTGAACAACGACCTTCTGGTGGAGCTGAGGGGATTCGAACCCCTGACCTTCTCATTGCGAACGAGACGCGCTACCAACTGCGCCACAGCCCCAAGAACGTCGGTAACGATAACACCGGCTCGGCGCGCGCTCGAAATCCGGGAGGCTAGAGTCGGGCGCACCCGACTGGCCGGAGGACATGGATGACCGACAAGCGCCGCTTGAGGGGGTTGCGGTGGCCGCGCCTCCCCCGCGGGATGCCCCACCTCCCCGAGCGCGGCGAGGAGCAGCCGATCGTCATCCAGACGGCGCCCGAGGCGGCCACCCCGCAGGCGACGGTCCCCCCGACCTTCCGTGCGGTCTCCGAGTGGGTGTGGCGTTCCCTCGTCATCGGTGTCGGGATCATCGCCCTCCTCAAGCTCGTGTCGATCCTGTCCGAGGTCGTCTTCCCCGTCGTCATCGCCCTGCTGCTCGCGGCACTCCTCGACCCCCTCTACCGCCGGCTGCGCATCGTCCTGCCCAAGGGGATCGCCGCCGGGGTCACCGTGCTCGGCACGCTGGCCGCGATCGTCGCGCTCTTCAGCTTCGTCGGGAACCAGTTCGCCGCCCAGCTCGACGACATCATCGGCCAAATGACGGAGGGCCTGTCGCAGACGCGCGACTGGGTCGAGTCCACCTTCGACCTCCAAGAGGGCCAGATCACGAGCTGGCTCGCCGAGCAGTGGGCGACGATCGCCGAGGGCGACCAGCTCTCCGACCTCGCCACTCAGGCCGGCTTCACCGTCGGCCAGGTGCTCACGGGCTTCTTCCTCGTGATGTTCTCCCTCTTCTTCTTCCTCTACGACGGGCCGGGCATCTGGGCCTGGGTCGTGCGGCTCTTCCCGCGCCGTGCCCGCGCCAAGGTCCTCTCCTCCGGCGCCATCGCGTGGAACCAGCTGCGGGCCTTCACCCGCGCGACGATCCTCGTCGCCGGCGTCGACGCCATCGGGATCGGCCTGGGCGCCTTCGTCCTCGGCGTCCCCTTCGCCTCGGGCATCGCCCTCCTCGTCTTCCTCGGTGCCTTCGTCCCGATCGTCGGCGCGCTGCTCTCCGGCTTCATCGCGGTCCTCCTCGCCTTCGTCACGCAGGGCCCGATCACCGCGCTGCTCATGCTGCTCGTCGTCGTCGCGGTCCAGCAGCTGGAGTCCAACCTGCTCCAGCCCCTCCTCCTCGGCCGGGCCGTCCGCGTCCACCCGCTCGCCGTAATCCTCGGCATCGCCACCGGCATCATCGTCGGGGGCATCATCGGCGCCCTCACTGCGGTCCCCCTCGTCGCCGTCCTCAACGCCGTCGGGCACAACCTCCTCGGTCACGAGGAAGCGGTCGACGACCCGAGCGAGCTGGCCAGCGACGCGGAGGCGGCCGAGATCCGTGAGGACCTCGCCACGGCGGCCGAGCGGGAGGACATCGACCCCGGCGAGTCCCCCTCATCCGTCTGACCGAGGGCGACGGGAGGGCCCCTCAGAAGTCGCATTTCCTTAAGGAAATGCGGTGGGTGTTGGGGTGGGGTGGGTCAGCCCCAGCCGGCGATGGCCGGGAGCTCCTCGTCCTCGACGTCGATGACCTGCGGCACCTCGGGACCGGCCGCTGCGGGGGCAGACGTCGGCGCGGGTGCGGGCTCCGGGCGGTCGGCCCGGGCCTTCATCGTGTACATCGGCCGGGGCACCGGGGTGGGCTGCCAGGTGCCGGGCTCGCGCTCCTCCACCGGAGCAGGGGCCTCGGCCGAGATCGTGGTCGCGGCGGACGGCGTCGGTGCCACCTCCTCCGCGATGTCGAAGGGAGCAGCCGCCGGCGTCGTCGACGCCTTCGGGGCGGTGACGGGTGCGGCCTGCGGGCGAGGCGTGCGCGTGCCGGGTCCACCGGTGCTCGTCGTACGCGGCGCCGGCGCGCGACGCTCCTGGGCCCGGGCCCGGGCAGCCGCCTGACGCTCGGCCTGCACGGCCTGGCGCAGCCACCCGAAGGCGCCGACGGTCCCGACGACCCAGACGAGGGCGACCCACCACGGCAGGGGGCCGAAGGCGGCGACGAGGAGGACGACCGGCAGGAGGATGAGCATCGACAGGAGGGCCAGACCACGCACCTTGCGCGGCGCTCCGACGACCGGCTCGACGGCCCGGCCGCGCTGCGGCGCCTCCGCGTGCTTGACGGTCACCTCGGGACGCGCGGCGCGGGTGGGTGCCACCGCGTAGGAGCGCGGGGTCGGCTCGGCGGTCTCCCGACGCATCCGGTGGTCGTCGAGGACGCGCATCGCCGCGGAGAAGCGGTCGACGGAGCGGACGGTGGCCAGGTGGTCGCGGCGCTTGATCCAGTACTGGAGCAGATAGGCAGCCCAGATCGCCACGACGAGGACGAAGATCAGGCTGCTCGGTTGCACGAGGCCAACGCTAGGCAGTTTGTCCACGCGCGTGTCGTAGGTCAGTCGGTGTGTCGCGCACGTGACTGCTGGTGTGCGTGTGACAGGCGTGCGGTGAGACCGCCCACACCCACCTCCTCGGCGACGACGGCGAAGGACCGGTGGTCCCGCCACCGGCCCCCGATGTGGAGGTAGGCGCGCCGCACGCCCTCCTCCCGCAGCCCCAGCTTGCGCACGACGGCGAGGCTCGGGGCGTTGTCCGGGATGATCTCGACCTGGACGCGGTGCAGGGCCCGGCCGTCGGGGTCCATGAGGTGGTCCGCCAGCAGCGCCACGGCGGTCGGCGCGATCCAACGGCCGGCGACCTCCTCGCCGACCCAGTACCCGATGCTGCACGAGCGCAGGGCCCCCTCGACGATGCTGCTCGCCGCGACGAGGCCGACGACCGCCCCGTCCACGACGATCGCCAGCGTCAGCCCGGAGCCCGAGCGCGCCTCTGCCGCAAGGGACTTCACATAGCCGGCGAAGTTGCCGGCGATGTCCCGGCGGGGCGACCCACCTGGTGGCACGCTCGGGTCCCACCGACCCAGCCAGTCCGCGTTGCGGGCCCGCAGCGCGAGGAACTCGCGGCGGTCCCCCCTTCGCAGGGGACGCAGGGTGACCGCCTCCCCCTGCGGTGTGGCCCCCTCGAGGACCACGGAGCGGCGCCGGGTCACTCAGCCGCCAGCTCGGTGCGGCCGGTGAGCCGCGAGCCGTCGGGCACGGTGGCCGCGGCTCCGGCGACGACCTCGACCGCACCCTCGGCGACGACCCCGGACCCGAAGGTCACATCCCCCGTGACGTCGAAGGAGGTGCACTCCCGCAGCGACGGCACCCCCTGCGGGAAGCGCTCGTCGAAGTCGGCGATGAACTTGTAGTGGTCGTCGAGGGAGATCCGCGGCTCGGCGTGCTCGATCCGGGAGACGACCCGGGACTGCTCGTCGAGCTCGAAGACGTCGCTGCGCAGGAGGAGCAGCTCGTTCGTCGTCTTCACCGGGCGGAAGCGGGTCCGCGGCACCCGCAGGGCGACGCTCCCCTCGAAGGCCTCCACCGCCGTCCCCATCGCCGACTCGATCTGGATGACCTTGGTCGAGTCCTTGCGCGTCGGGTCGACCGTCTTGCGGTTGACGATGATCGGCAGGCCGAGCACTCCGTCGCGCTCGCGCATGAGGGCATCGAGCTCGTCGAGCCCCACCCAGAGGTTGTTCGTGTTGAACCACTGGTGACGGGTCGTGTCCTGGAAGAGGTCCTGCTCGCCGTCGACGACCATCGCGGACTCGCGCAGGATGAGCCGGCCGTCCTCCCTGCGGACGGCGAGGTGGCCCCCCTTCCGGTCGTTGAGGGTGCGCTCGGCGACCTCGGCCGCGAAGGGGACGCCCTCCTGGAGCAGCCACGCCGCGATGTCCGGGTCGCACGTGGCCCCGAGGTTGTCGGCGTTGGAGATGAAGGCGTAGCGGATGCCGGCGGCCCGCATCCGGTCGAGGAGGCCGGAGGCCGCGAGGGAGACGTAGACGTCCCCATGGCCGGGTGGGCACCACTCGAGGCTCGGGTCCTCCGGCCACGACACGGGAGCGAGGGTCTCCGCGTCGAGCTTGGGCTCCATGCTCTGGAGGAAGTCGAGCGGCAGGTCCTGCTGCGCGAGCTGCGGGTAGCGCTCGAGGAGGGCGAGGGAGTCCTCGCGCGTGCGCGCGGAGTTCATGAGGACGAGCGGGGGGCGGGCCCCGTAGCGCTCCTCGAGGCCGATGAGCTGGCGGGCGATGATGTCGAGGAAGGTCTGCCCGTCCCGGGCGACGAGCGCCGACTTGGGTCCGCTCATCCCCATGCTCGTCCCGAGGCCGCCGTTGAGCTTGACGACCGCGACCCGGGAGAGGGCCTCGCGGCGCTCCTCGTCGCTCACCTCGATGGCGGCGAGCTCGGGGACGTCGACGAGGGGCTCGATGGTCTCCTCGGGGATCGTGCCCTGGGCGCCCTCGGCCAGCTGCTGCCAGTAGTCGGCGAAGACGGTGATCGCGCGAGGGTCCTCCCCGCGCTCGGTCATCCGACGAACCGCCTCATCACGCCCTTCGTCTGCCATGACCGCCACCCTACGATGGCGCCATGGCCGTCGTGGAGGAGACGAAGGGGGAGGCTCGCCGCCGCCTGCGGGCCCGCCGGCGCGAGATCGTGGCCGGCCGCGACCTCACCGCGGATGCTGCGGCGATCGCGAGCGTGGTGGGGGACCTCCCCTTCGCCGGGGGCACTGTCCTCTCCTACGAGTCCCTCCCGCACGAGCCGCCGACGGCGGTGCTCAACGCGTCGCTGCAGGCCGCCGGCCACCGGGTTCTCGTGCCGATCACCCTGCCGGATATGCGGCTGGACTGGCACGACCTCGCCGTCCCGGGGAGGACCCCGCTCGGCACCGACGCCCCCCGCAGCGCGGACCTCGCCCTCATCCCCGCGCTGGCCGTCGACACCACGGGCACGAGGATGGGGCAGGGCGGCGGGTGCTACGACCGGGTGCTGCCGATGCTCGCGGCCGGCTGCCCGGTCATCGCCCTGGTCCACCCCGGTGAGCACACGAGCGACCCCCTCCCCCGTGACCCGCACGACGTGCCGATCGCCACGGTCCTCACCGCCGAGGGCCGGGAACCCGCACGACCTTAGGGAGATGCCCACCCCTGCGGCTCCATCCGGGCCGGGTGCGCGTCCGGGGCGGCATATACTCGGGGGCGAGATGCCTACCTATGCCTACGCCTGCACGCAGTGCGGCCACCAGTTCGATGTCGTGCAGTCCTTCAGCGATGACTCGCTCACCACCTGCCCGGAGTGCTCCGGTGCGCTGCGCAAGCAGTACAACGCGGTGGGCGTCGTCTTCAAGGGGGGCGGCTTCTACCGCAACGACTCCCGCGCGGCGGACAGCTCCTCCAGCAGCGCGAGCTCGTCCACCCCGGCCGGCACCGGCGACTCCGCGACGAGCTCGGGCTCCTCGAGCGCCTCGGACTCCTCGAGCACCTCGACGTCCTCCTCCACAAGCTCCTCGGCGACGAGCTCCTCGTCCACCTCCAGCTGAGGCCACCGGCCGCCACCGCACCGCGCTCCTAGCGTCGGTGCATGGCCACCTCGCGTCTCGCCCAGCACCTGCCCTCGCTCTTCGGGCCCTCCCGCCGCGCGGCCTGGCGCCTGTCCCTCGTCCGGCGCGGACTCGCGGCGGCCGCCCTGCTCCTCGCCCTCCATCTCACCCTCGGCGCGACGCGACCCGCTGCGGTCGAGGCACCCTCCCCTCCCCGGGACGAGGGCGCGGCGATCTCCCTTCCCCTGGCCGCACCGGCCGACCATCTCTCACCCGGCGACGAGGTGGGCGTCTACCTGCCGGGTCGGTCCTCGCCGGTCGTCCGCGACGCCCGCGTCCTCGGCACGCCGGAGGACTCGTCGGCACCCGTGGTGCGCCTCACCTTCCGGCAGCGTGATGTCGAGGCCCTCCTCCGCGAGATGGGGCCCGGCCGGGGCGCGGACACGGGGTTCGTCGTCGTCCGCGGTCATGTTTGACGGGCGACACAGCGGGACGATGCTGCACATGCCCCGTCGATGCGTCACACTCATCCCCTGAGACATCCCCCTTCGGGACGTCGTCCCCCGATCAAAAATATGGAAGGAGTCCCGCATGAAGGGCTTCAAGGAGTTCCTGCTCCAGGGCAACCTGGTCGAGATCGCGACCGGTCTCATCATCGCGACCGCATTCGCCAGCGTGGTCACCGCCTTCACCAACTTCCTGCTCGAGGTCATCGGCCGTCTCACCGGTGGCGCCGACTTCAACTTCGACGAGATGGAGATCTTCGGTTTCCAGACGGTCGGTCCCTTCCTGACCGCCCTCGTCGCCTTCATCATCATGGCCGCCGCCGTGTACTTCGGTGTCATCAAGCCCTACACCGCCCTCAAGGCCCGTTTCCAGACCGAGGAGGAAGAGGTCGTCGAGGAGCACATCGAGCTGCTCCGCGAGATCCGCGACTCCCTCAAGAAGGCCTGAGCACCAGGTCCTTCCGTACCCGAAGGGGTCGGTCACCATGCGGTGACCGACCCCTTCGTGCTGTTCTGCAGGAGGCTCGTGGCGGCCCCTTTCAGCGGTTCACTCCCAGTGGGGCGGCCGCTGCTCGCGCAGCCACCGGTCGTGGTCGTCCTCCTCGGAGCGCTCGCCCCAGCCCACGTCGGTGTCATCGCGGGTCTGCTCGGGACGGCGCCGGCGGACCCGTGGCTTGGGGGCCTGCTTGCGCGGCTCCTCCTCGTCGCTCATGCGTCGCCCTCCTCCTCGACCGCCAGCCGGACCGCGCGCGTCACCTGGGCCTCCTGCCGGGCCGGATCGGCGAAGATGTCGACGGCCCACAGCCGCAGGTGGTGCCAGCCGAGGTCGCCCAGACGCTCGACGAGGACGCGGTCGCGCTGCCGGGCCGAGGCCAGACCCGCATAGCCGGGGCCGTCGACGTCGACGGCGACGAGCATCCGTGAGCTGTCCCTGGGGTCGGACACGGCGATGTCGATGCGGTGCTCGCCGGCCCCGACCCCGGTCTGGACGACGAGGCCCCCCGCGCGCAGGCGCTCGACGAAGCCCGCCAGGAGGGGGCTCAGCTCGCTCTCCTCCTGCTTCGGCGGCGGGTTGCCCTCCGCGAGGCAGGCGAGCAGCGTCCGCAGCGCACGGTGGCCCGGCAGGTTGCTGCTCGTCCCCTCGAGCTCCGCGGGGGCAAAGGTCGTGACCCAGGTGGCCGTCCGCCGGGCCCGGGTCGCGGCGAGGACGACGAGCTGCTCGCCCGCGGGTCCGCTCAGCCCGCCGAGGCGGTGGACGACGGTGCCATCGGGAGTGCGGCCGAAGCCGACGGAGACGATGACGTGGTCCCGCTGCTCGCGCTGCCAGCGGTCGGCCGGCTTGATGATCATCGGCTCCGGGAGCTCTCGCGCGGCCTGGGACAGGTCGGCGTCGGACTCGAGGAGCTCCGCCACGGCCTCGCCCACCCGGTCGGCGTGCCGCTGGCCGAAGGTGACGATGCCGAGCGACCGCTGCGGATGACCCTCGAGGTGCGCTCGGACGGCGGCGACGACGGCCCGGACCTCGTCCGGGGTCGTCTCGACGAGGCCCGTGCGCTCGTCGAGGACACCGAGGCCCTCGACGGTGACGAGGCGGACGCTCTCGCGCGCTCGCGGCGCGGGCGGGTGGACGACCTCACCGGCGCTCGACCCGGCGAGGAGGGAGGTGATGCTCGGCCGGGGATAGGCGCTGTCCCGCAGCGTCGCCGTCGGCAGAGCCTCGGCGGCCCGGTCGGCCAGCGACTCCTTGGGTGCCGCGGGCGCGGCCACGCCGGCATCGGCGGTCCACGTGTGCGGCGGCAGCTGGGTCCGGTCCCCGATGACGAGCAGCTGGGTGCCGCGGGCGATGCCGGAGAGGGTCCGGGCCAGCGTGGACCGGGAGGCGTCGTCGACGATGACGAGGTCGAAGCGCTCCCGCAGCGGAAGCACCTGCCCGACGACGAAGGGAGACATGGCCCAGACCGGTGCCGCGGCACGCAGGAGCCCACCCCAGCGGTCGAGGGCCTCCCCCCAGGCAGGTCGAGGCGTCCAGCCCTCGTGGGCGGCCTCCACGTCACGGGCGACCGAGCGCATGCGGCGGCCCACACCCCGGAAGTGCTCCCGCTGGCGGGCGGCGATGCGGGCAGCGTTGGCGCCCAGGCTCGCTCGGTCGGCTTCGACGAAGGTGTGCAGGGCCTCGTCGAGGTGGTCGCCGGTGACGTCGGCGTACCGCTCGTCGCGGCTGGCCTCGGCGAGGACGGAGGTCCACCAGACGAACCTCACCTCGTCGCCGACGGCGGCGGGCTCGACCCGGCGGGCGGCGAGGTCGTCGACGAGGTCACCGAGCCCCCGGGAGCGCAGGTCGTCGAGGTCCTCGATGACCTCCGGGACCACCCGGGCGCCGGACACGTCCTTGGCGAGGGCATCGAGGCGGGTCGTGAGCTCCTCCCACGGGAGCTCGAGGAGCACGGCGCCGGACTCGATGTCCGGGAGGACGGCGCCGACGTGGGTGAGGTCCGCGTAGACCCTCTCGTAGGCGGTGTGGGCCCGGTCGATCTCCGCGGGGATGCGGGGGCGGCCGCCGCCCCCGGTGAGGCGTGACCAGGTGCGGCGCTGGTCGTGGGCCAGCTGGAGCGCGGCGTGCAGGTCGGCTGGCGGTCGTCCGGGACGCAGCAGCTTGTGCGCCTGCGAGCGCAGCCGCCGCCGCTCGAAGATGCCGAGCTGCTCCCCTCCGGTGGTGCCGCTCGGCGCGGTGGCCGCGAGGAGGTGGTCGATCGGGGTGTCGAAGACCTCCGGCCGGAAGACCTCGAGGGTGTCCCGGATCTCCTCGATGCCGGCGAGGAAGCGGCCGTGGTCCGCCGGGCAGGCGGCCCGGGGCTCGGCGATGTCGGCGAAGACCTCGCGGATCGTCTCGCGGAGGTCGGCCAGGCCCCCTTCGGGTGCACGGAGCCGCTCGAGCGCGGCGAGGACGTCGTCGACGTCGTCCTGGGTGTGCAGGCGGGCGCCGGCCCACGGCTGTTCCGCCCGTCCGGGGCGCCAGGCCTTGCGGGTGGCGAGGCCGGTGATCTGGCGGACGAGCGCGTCCCGCCCTTCGGCGTCGATGGCGGCGAGGACCGGTCCGTGGAGTCGTACGCGGGAGCGCGGCGCCGGGCGGCGCGTGCCGAGACCGACGATGGCGTCGTGCGCGTCCGCGATGGAGACATCCCACGGTGCGCGCTTGGTGTGCATGGCCTCGGCGTGACCCTCGAGGAGGCGGGCGGCCTCGGCAGCGCGCCTCCCGGGGGCGGCGAAGGAGCGCTCGTCCTCCGCGGGACGTGCCGGCCAGCGGTCGACGACCAGGGCGGGGTCGACCTCGCCGGCCGGGTCGACGACGTCGATCATGAGGTCGGACAGTCCGGCCTGCTCGAGCTCCGTCCGCACCCCGTCGATGGCAGCGCGCTTCTCCGAGAGGAGGAGGACGCTGCGGCCACGCGCGGTCGTGGCGGCGGCGGTGGCCGCGACGAGCCGGGCCGCACCGGTGCCCGGAGGGGCATCGACGAAGAGGCTCTCCCCCGCGGCCACCCGGTCGAGGACACCCTGCTGGTCGGAGGTGACGTCCATGACCGCCGCGTCGGCGGTGCTCGGGATGTCCTCGCGGGGCGCGACGGTCGTGCCGGTGAGCAGGGCACGGACGGCGACGGTCTCGGTGAGCTGGCGGGGCACGGCGAGCGCGCTGAGGTCCTCGAGGGCCTCCGCCTTGCCGTAGGGGAAGGAGGCGACGACGATCCGCGAGGTGATGTTCAGCCCCGGCAGGTCCGCGCACTGCTGTCGGAGTGCGGAGTAGACCGGCGACGGGTTGAACCCGCGGCCGTCGCCCCGCCCGAGGTCGACGAGCGCCTGCCCGTCGATGTCCCGGTGCAGGGCGCGCCGGAGGTAGGTGAGGAGGGCCGGGTTGACCTCGACCCGGTCGGCGAGGTCGAGGGCGAAGTCCGGCCCGGGACGCAGGCGGCGCAGGGTCGCCCGGCGCAGGAGGATCGGGGCGATCGGGCGCTCGGCCTCACCCCGGACATCCCAGGAGGCCGCCCCCATGGCGAGGAAGCAAGTCCGGACACCGTGCTCCTCGGCGATCCGGTCGACGTGCGCCGCGAGGGCGCCGGCGTGCCGCTGGGCGCGGAGCAGGGCGCCGGGCTCGCGGACGAGGTCGGAGAGCCGGGCGTCCCTGCCGGAGAGGAGCATGGCGACGCCCCCGGGGTGGGCGGTCGTGAGGTCGACGATGTTGGGGTCGCGGGCCGGCCAGATGAGGGTGTTGGGTCCGCCGAGCTCCATGAGCTCCCGGCTCAGCGCGGTCACGGCGGCCGGGACCGGGGCTGGGGTCGACGGCGGCTCGGTCACGGGGGCCACGCTAACAATCGCGGGACCCGCTGAGCGTGACCAGCAGGCCGATGAGACAGGCCAGCCCGCCGGAGACGACGGCCAGCGCGGGGAAGCCCCAACCCGCGACGACGACACCGGCAGCGGCTCCCCCACCACCCCCGGCGATGCCCATGGCCACGTCGGCCAGGCCTTGGGCCGCCGGCCGCTGACGAAGGGGGAGGGCGGCCGTGAGCAGGGTGGAGCCGGCGATGAGCGTGCAGGACCACCCCAGACCGAGCAGGACGAGGGCGACGGTGAGCACCGAGGAGTGCCCCTCGGGGGAACTCGCCGCGAGGACGCTCGCCGCGAACAGGACTGCTGCTCCGACCCCGATGACGACGCGGCCACCCCACCGGTCGACGGCCCACCCCGTGACCGGCGAGAAGGCGTACATCCCCACCACGTGCAGCGAGATCACGAGGCCGATGACCTCGAGGGAGGCATGGCCGTGGCGCATGTGCAGGGGCGTCATGATCATCACCGAGACCATGACGGTGTGGCCCAGGGCCATGGCCGCCACGCCCACGGTGGCATCGCGGTGGCCCCGGATCGCTGTCCACCCACTCCTCGCCGGCGGCCGGGGCTGCCCCGGCTCGACGTGATCGGCCTGCAAGGCACGTGCCGTGAGGAGCGGGTCGGGGCGAAGGGCGGTCGCCAGGACGAGCGCGGCCAGGCCGAGGCCCACGAGCGAGAGGATGTAGGGCCCGACCAGCATCGGCAGGTGCAGGACCTCCGCCACGTGGCGGCCGGGCCCGGTGAGGTTGGGTCCGGCGACGGCACCGACGGTCGTGGCCCACACGACGACCGACAGGTGGCGGCCGCGATGGTCCTCGTCGGCGAGGTCGGTGGCGGCGAAGCGCGCCTGCGAGGTGGAGGCCACCGCCCCGCCGAAGAGGAGTGAACCGACGAGCAGGAGGGCGAAGGAGACGACGACCGCGGAGAGGACGATGAGCAGGGCGCCCGCGATCGCCATCCCGTAGCCGAGGACGAGCCCGGGGCGCCTCCCCTTCGCGGCCATGACCCGGGCGATGACGTACGCCGCGAGCGCTCCCCCGAGGGTCTGCGCGGTGCCGCCGAGCCCCGCCCACGCCTCGCTGCCGGAGAGGTCCGCCGCGAGCAGCGCCGCCACGGCCGCCCCCGCGCTCACGCCCACCCCGCCGAGGACCTGGGAGCCGGCGAGGGTCGCCACCGTGCGGCGCTGGGTCGTGGCGGTGGTGGTCACCGAAGGGAGTATGACGCGTACCCTGTCCCATGGCGCCTCGGCGCCATGCCTCCGTAGCTCAGGGGAAGAGCACTTCTCTCCTAAAGAAGGTGTCGCAAGTTCGAATCTTGCCGGGGGCGCCGCTCCCTGCGCACGAAGCGCCACGTCGCCGGGCGTAGCAGGAGCACGACGGCGATGAGCACCGCCGCGAGGTGGACCGTCCGGGCCGCCGCGGCGAGCCACTCGAGCGCACTCCACCCGGCGACGACCCCACGGATGTCCGGCCCGGACGCGAGCCAGATGATCGGGTCGACCACGAGCGACGCGGTGCCGATGCCGCCGATGCCGATGAGCAGGGCCCACAGTGCCCAGCGCCGGCGGTGGAGCAGCTGCCGGATGACGACGGCGACCACCCCGTAGAGGAGCAGGCGCGGCATGAAGGTCAGCAGCGTCGTCATCAGGTCGGTGGGCCCGGCCTCCGCTGCCCGGGCCAGTGCCTCGACGATGCCGGCGACGAGGGCGAGCGCGAGCGCCACCGCCGCTTCCACGACGGATGTCGGCGGACTGTCGTCCCGGATGCGGGCGGTCGGTGTCGGGCGAAGGATGGTGGTCATGACGAAGACCCTCCGGCCGAACCGCCGGAGCGCACATCACCCCGCAGAGCCAGATCCGTCTCCCTCGGAGGGGTGACGGCCCGGTCGCCGAGCACAGGTGAGCAGCCGGTAAACTGACCTCACCCCCGGTCCACGTCGAGAGGCCCTCGTGACCCTGCTGCTGCTTGCCCACTTCGTGGCGGCAGCAGGTGCGCCCGGTCTGGCCAAGGTCCTCCACCGACGGTCCTTCCTCGTCCTGGCCCTCGTGCCCGGCGCGGCCTTCGTGTGGCTCCTCGCCCAGACCTCCCTCGTCACGGCGGGCGATGTCGTCACCGAGGAGGTCGCGTGGGTCCCCTCCCTCGGGATGGACTTCACCCTCCAGCTCGGCACCCTCCAGTGGCTGCTCGGGCTCCTCGTCACCGGCGTCGGCGCCCTCGCGCTCCTCTACTGCGCCTGGTACTTCAAGCACGACGACCCCAGCCTCTGGCGCTTCACGGGCGTCTTCACCGCCTTCGCCGGCGCGATGTTCGGCCTCGTCGTCGCCGACAACCTCCTCGCGCTCTACATCTTCTGGGAGCTGACGACGGTCTTCTCCTACACGCTCATCGGTCACAACCCGGTGCGCTCGGCCAACCGTCGCTCGGCGACCCAGGCCCTCCTCGTGACGACCTTCGGCGGGCTCGCGATGCTCGTCGGCACGATCATCCTCGGTGAGACCTCGAGCTACACGATCAGCGAGATGCTCGCGGATCCGCCGCCCGCGGGCACCCTGACGACCATCGCTGTGCTGCTCGTCCTCGTCGGCGCGCTGACGAAGTCGGCCCAGCTCCCCTTCCACTTCTGGCTGCCCGGCGCCATGGCCGCCCCGACGCCGGTGAGCGCCTACCTCCACGCCGCGTCGATGGTCAAGGCGGGCATCTACCTCATCCTCCTGCTCGCCCCGGCCTTCGCGACCGTGCCCGGCTGGCGCCCCGTCGTCATCGGGCTGGGCATCTGGACGATGATCCTCGGCGGCTGGCGGGCCCTGCGCCAGGACGACATCAAGCTCCTCCTCGCCTACGGCACCGTGAGCCAGCTCGGCATGATGACCGCCCTCGCCGGGGTCGGCAGCAAGGCCGCCGCCATGGCCACGCTCGCGCTCGTCATGTC
>DXAR01000126.1 GCA_019116945.1 Candidatus Janibacter merdipullorum
CGCCCGTAGTAGTAGCGCTTGCTCCACACGTCACGCACCGTGAGTCGGCCCTCGTCGTGGTCGATGATGATCGGGGCCAGCTCGATCCCGGCTCCCGTCGACCGCATCTTCATCCTCAGGTCCGCGTCCTCCGGGCCGGACATGTCGAGATGGAAGGCCCCCTCCCCGAGGAGGTAGTCCCGCCGCACGAGCCGGGGGTTGTGCAGCCACGGTTCGTCGAGGTAGCACTCCCGCTCGAGGGCGCGGCAGGCCGTCCAGTACCCCTCGCCGATGGTCCGCTCCGGGAGGGCGATCCCCGTGGCGCCGGTCGCCTCCGCCGTGCCGAGGGCGAGGGCGATGGCCCGCTGCGGGAGAATCATGTCGCTGTCGAGCCAGAGCACCCACTCCGAGGACGCCGCCTTGATGCCGGTGTTGCGCTGGGCGGAGCGCTCGGGCCCGGCGGTGATGACCCGGTCGGCGATGCGCTCGGCGACCTCGGGGGTGCCGTCGTCGCTGTGGTTGTCGACGACGATGAGCTCGACGTCCGGGTGCGTCTGCTCGGTGACCGAGCGCAGGCAGGCCTCGATGGTGCGGATGTTGTTCCGGGTCGGGACGACGACGGTCACCGACCCCGCGACGGGCTGGTCCTCCGGACGGGTCACGGGTCGATCTCCTCTGGTGGGTCGTGGCGCATGAAGGTGCCGATGATCGCGAGGACGAGTCCGGCACCGGCGATGTGGTGCGGCACGATCGCCGCCTTCACCGCGTCGGCACTGACCGTACCCAAGGTGTCGCCGACGGCGCTCTGGAGGACGAAGGCCAGGGCGGAGAGGAGCACGAGGCCGGCACCCGCGGTGATGAGGAGCCCGGCGCGAGGACCGCTCCGGCGCACGAGCACCAGCGCGGCGACGGCCGCGAGGGCACCGCCGATCCCGGTGAGGGCGCCGGCACCGAGGACGACCGCTGCCTCGACCGCGAGCCGCTGTCGGCCGCTCCGACCGGCGAGGACGTCGCCGAGACCACGCGTCGGGCGCGGCTTCGGTGCGATGGGCGTGATGGTCGCGGTGTCCCCTTCGGTCTCCGGCTGGGTCTCCGGCCCGGGAGCCGTGTGCTGCGGTGAGGTCGTCACGTCGAGGTCGTCGACCCACGCGGACTCGTCGTCCGCCTCCGGAGGCTCGTCGCTCCACTCGCTCGCGCGCTGGGACCGGATCTCCGCGGCCCGGCGCCGGGCGAGCGGCGCCACGAAGACGATGGTCGCGGCGAGGAGACCGAGACCGGAGAGCGCCAGGCCGATGTTGGCGCGACGCTGCGGACCGTAGCCGATGGTGACGGTGTGCCCAGCGAGGTCGTCGACGTACCACCCTGCGGCGTACCCGTTGACGACGACGGGCGGGCCGAGGTCGGTCCCGTCCTCGAGCGTGGCATTCCAGCGCGGGTCGTGCCCCTGGCCGATCGAGAGGAAGTAGGGCTCGGACGAGGGGCCCACGTCGACCGTCATCGACGAGCTGATGGCGCTGCGCTCGACCTCGACGACCGGCGCCGGCACCTCCTCGGACGTCTTCTCCCCCTGGACATCACGCAGGGTGAGCCCGTCGAGCTGGATGTCCTCGACCGGACGCAGCCGGTGCTCGCCCCAGACGACCGACTGCTGACCGCAGCCGACCCACTCGGTGGCCGGCCCCCCGGGGCCGGCGATCGACTCGGGGTTCTGCGGCCGCATCCGGACCGGCTTGTCGTCGATCATCGCGACGGTGACGCACTGCTGCTCGCTGCCGCCCCCCTTCGTCATCGTGGCGCCGGTGTCGATGCTCGTGAAGCGGGCCGGGCGGAACCCGTCGGAGTCGTCGACGTCGTCGATCGCCAGCCGCACGGTCTTGCCACGGGTCCCGGCGGGCAGGTCGATCGTCGAGGTGCCCTCGCCGATCCGCCCGCTCGCGACCTCCTCGCCGTCGACGAGCACGCTGGCGCGGGTCGCCCACGCGGTGTCGTCCTCGTCGCCGGGCCCGGGGGCCTGGGTGACCGAGACCTCGGACAGGCCGCGCTCGGGTCCGGTGATCTCCCACCACGACTTGGTCATCGTCCCGCCGGGCACCCAGGCCGTCGAGGTCGAGTCGTCGGCGGCCTGCGAGGCACGGTGGTTGAGGGAGTCGAAGTAGGTGTAGTTTGACCGCGCGCGGTACGTGTCGTCCATGCCGGCCAGCTCATCGGCGAGGGGCTCCCGGTCGCCGTGGACCCGGACCTGGGCGCTGGCCCGGAAGGTCCGGTCGTCCGGCATCGTGAAGTCGCGCCGGAGGTCCTGCTCGGTGTCGTCGGTCGTGGCGTCGGTGTTCTTCACCCGGGTGAAGGCGACATCGAGCGGCTGGTCGGCGAAGTCCCGCCGGTCGCTGGCCGACAGGCCGGAGTAGAGGCGGCTCAACGTGTCCGGCGCCCGGGTGGTCCGGGCGGCGCGGAGGTCCTCGTCGCCGAGGTCGATCTCCGCGATCCCCACGAGGCTGAAGCCACCACCACGGATGCGGTCCACGGTGAGCTCGATCTCCTCGGTGCGCTCCCCGCCGAGGTCGATCGTCGCCGTGCCGTCCTTGACGGTCACCGTCTCGTCGGTGTCCCCGGAACGCACTCGGAGGTCGGCGATCTCGACGTCACCGAGGGCCTCGGTGTCGATCTCGATCTCGCCGAGCTCGCGGGGCTCGGGCAGGGTG
>DXAR01000127.1 GCA_019116945.1 Candidatus Janibacter merdipullorum
CCGGTGCCGCCCTGCGAGACGACGACCGCCACGACGTAGCGGGGTCGGGTGGCCGGCGCGTAGGACACGAACCACGCCGTGTCCTCCTTGCCGTAGACCTCGGCGGTGCCGGTCTTGCCGGCGACCGGCCACTGCCGAAGGGGGAAGTCGGCGAAGGCCGAGTGGGCGGTGCCCTCCGGCTTCTCCACGACGTCGCGCAAGGCCTTGCGCAGCAAGGACCCCGACCCCTCGGGCAGGTCGACGCGCCCGGCGTCGGCGGTCTCGAGGGCCGAGCGGTCCCCCTTCGCGTCGATGCTCGCCCGGCCGAGGTGCGGGCTCGGCTGACGCCCGTCCCCGGCGATCGTGCCGAAGACCTGGGCCATCTGCAGGAGGGTGGCGGTGACATCCCCCTGCCCGATGGAGAGGTTCGCCTCGTCACCCGGGTTGAAGAGGTAGCCGCTCTCGCAGTGCTGCCTCGCCAGGGCGGTGCGGTAGCGCGCCTCGGCCCGGTCCTTGATGTCCGGGTACCCGCGCTTCGCCTCGGCGCAGCTGTCGTCCTTCGTCTCCCGCCACCACTGACGCTTCCACTGCCGGTCCGGGATCCGGCCCGAGGACTCCCCCGGCAGGTCGATGCCCGTGGCGCTCCCGAGACCGAGGTCGGTGGCCGTCTCGATGAGCGGGTCCCCGTCGTCGCTGCCCGCCTCGGTGCCGCCCTGGTCGCGCCACACCTGCTCGGCCACCCGGTAGAAGACCGTGTCGCAGGAGACGGTGATCGCCCGCCGCCAGGAGATCCGGCCGTAGGAGCGGGACTCGAAGTTGTTGAAGGTCCGGTCACCGATGCGGTGCGAGGACGTACAGTTCACCGGCTCCTCGAGGTCGGTGCCCGCGGCGACGGCGCCCGGCAGGGAGACGACCTTGAAGGTCGAGGCGGGCGGCTGCGCCACGGCGGCCACCCGGTCGATGAGGGGGCTGCGGGCGCTGCCGGTGAGCCGCTCGTACTCCTCCTGGCCCACGCCCTGCGACCACACCGAGGGGTCGTAGGAGGGGTGGCTGGCCGAGGCGACGACCCCGCCGTCGCGCAGGTCGAGGACGACGGCGGCAGCGGTGTCCGCCGGGTGCCCCCGGTCGCGTGCGTCCCGCACCCCGTCGACGAGGGCCCTCTCGGTCGCGCGCTGGATCGGGAGGTCGAGGGTCGTCACGAGGTCCCGTCCGGGCTCGGGCTCGGTGCGGGAGAGCTCCTCGACGGCCACGCCGCGTCCGTCCACCCGCACCTCGCGCTCACCGGGGGTCCCGCGGAGCAGCTCGTCGTACTCCTGCTCCAGCCCGGCGGCACCGACGAGGCCGTCATCGGTGATCCGGCCGTCGGAGGCCGCGACGGTCTCCTCGTCCGGTCGCGTGAGGTACCCGGTCACCTGCGGGGCGCCGCCCCCTTTCGCCTGCGGGTAGGCGCGCACCGGCTGGGTCTCGATGCTCACGCCCGGGAAGCGCTCCGGGCGCTCCGTGATCGTCGCGGCATCGGCGGGGTCGACGTCGACGGCGACCGGCACGGGGACGAGGGCCGAGCCGGGCCAGCACGACGGCGGGTCGGCCGCCCCCGGTGCGCCGCAGAGGGTGGTCCTCCCCCAGACGCTGGCGAAGGGGAGGTCCAGCGCCGCGGCGAGGCGGCGCACCACGGCCCGGCCGCCGTCGTCGGCATCGGCGAGGGCCGCCCGGTCGATGGTGATGTCGGTGCGCACCGCGTTGTCGACGAGGGGCCGTCCGTCCCGGTCGAGGATCCGGCCGCGCAGGGCGGGGACCGCCACGGTCGACGTGCCCGGGCTCGTGCCGGCTGCCTCCGCCGGCGCGTCGGTGAGCTGGAGCTGGCCGAGTCTCCCGAGGAGGACGCCGGCGAGGAGGGTGAGGACGGCGAGGGAGGCGAGCATCCGCGCCTGCAGCCGCGGGGCCCGCCGTCTCACGCCCACCGCCGTCGCACGAGCCCCGCCTCGAGGCGCTCGACGAGACCGACGAGGACGAGGCCGAGGGTGGCCGTGGCGAGCACCTGCCAGGCGAGGGCTCCCCAGGCGACCGGCCGGGCGCTCGCGAGGTCGAGGACGACCGGCGCGACCCGGGTGATCGCGAAGGCCAGGACGACGACCGGCACCGGCCACCACCACGTGTGCCCGGCGCGGCGGTGGCCCGTCCCGGCCACCCAGCCCGCAGCCGCGTAGCCGAGGGCGGAGACACCGAGTGGGTCGGCGACCGGCGGCGCCAGGTCGACGAGCCAGCCGCCGGCCAGCCCGAGGAGGGCTCCGGTGGACGATCCTGCGGCGAGGGCGCAGCCGACGACGACGATGACGACGAGGTCCGGTGCGGCGAGGACTCCCCTGGCGCCGAGGGCGAGCACCCCGAGGAGGGCCGCCGCCAGCAGGAGCAGCCGCAGGGGCCAGCGCAGCCCGGTCACCGGTCGTCCCCGTCGCGCTCGGTGGGGCCGGTGAGGACGGCGACGACGTCGAGGGTGGCGAGGTCGACCGATGGCTCGACGAGGGCGGTGTCGGTGAGCTCACCGGGCGCCTTGGCGACGGAGGTGACGCGGCCGACGCTGATCCCCGGTGGGTAGGGACGCTGCCCGGGGCTGCCCAGGGTGACGACCTCGTCGCCGACGGAGGCACGGTCCCTGCGGAGCTGGGTCACGACGAGCTCGTCGGCGTCGTGGGAGGTCGTGGGGTCCGACCCGGTGAGGGTGCCGATGACGCCCTTCGAGCCGGTGCGGACGCCGACCGCGGCCCGGGCCGAGCCGAGGACCTCGATGTCGGAGGTCCCCTCGGCGACGTCGACGACGCGGCCGACGAGCCCGTCCGGGGCGATGACGGCCCGGTCGACGCGGATGCCGTCGCGCATCCCCACGTCGAGGGTGATCCGCTCGGGGCCCGAGACCCCGGTCCGGTCGACGCCGACGACGCGGGCCGTGACGCTGTCTGCGCCCTTCGTCGACAGCTCGTCCTCCTCCCCCGCGACGCCGCGCTCGTCCTCGAGTCGGCGCACGCGCTCCCGCAAGCGGATCGTCTCCCGCTCTCGCTCCGCCGCCTCGTCATCACCGGGGGCGACGGCGCGCTCGACCCGGCCGAGCACTGCCGTGCCGACGCCGCGCAGCGGACCGAGCGGCGCCCCAGCGAGGTCCGCGACGAGGACGAGGGCGGTCAGCGCGAGGAGCGCCGGCAGGAGCCGACGACGCATCAGAACCGATGTCCGTCGACGAGGACGGGCTGGAGGGCGGTGAAGTCGTCGACGCACCGGCCCGCGCCCCGGGCCACCGCACGAAGGGGGGACTCGGCCACGACGACGGGGACGCCCAGCTCGTGCCTCATCCGGGCGTCGAGACCGCGGAGCAGGGCTCCGCCGCCGGTGAGCGTCACCCCACGCTCGAGCACGTCGCCGGCGAGCTCGGGCGGGCAGCGGTCGAGGACCTCTCGCACGAGTCCGATGATCTCGCCGACCGGGGCGGCGATGGCTCGGCGGATCTCCGCGGAGCCGATGTCGACGGTCTTGGGCAGGCCGGTGACGAGGTCACGCCCGCTGACGCGGGTGCTCACCTCGCGGGCAAGCGGGAAGGCCGACCCGACCGCCACCTTGATGTGCTCGGCGCTGCGCTCCCCGAGGAGGAGGGAGAGGTGGCGGCGCACGTGGTCGACGATGGCGTCGTCGACGGCGTCTCCGGCGGTGCGGGTGCTCCGCGAGGCGACGATACCGCCGAGGGCCATGACGGCCACGTCGGTGGAGCCACCGCCGATGTCGACGACCATCGAGGCTTGGGTGTCGGTCACCGGCAGCCCGGCACCGATCGCGGCCACCATCGGCTCCTCCACGAGGTAGACCCGACGGGCGCCGACGCGCAGGGCGGCCTCCTCGACCGCCCTTCGCTCGACGCCGGTGACATCGCTGGGGATGCACACGACGACCCGCGGGCGGATGACGCTGGACATGCCGACCCGGTCGGTGAACCACCGCAGCATCTGCTCGGCGGCATCGGGCTCGCTGATGACACCGGCGCGCAGCGGCCGCACCGCGCGCACGGCGCCGGGCGTGCGACCGAGCATCTCCTTGGCCGCACCACCGGCGGCGACGAGCTCCCCGGACTCGACGCTCACGGCGACGACGCTCGGCTCGTCGAGGACGATGCCCCGCCCCTGGTGGTGGATCAGCGTGTTGGCGGTCCCCAGGTCGATCGCGAGGTCGCGCCCGAAGCCCGGAAGGGTGCGGCGCGGCCCACGGGTCCCTCGGGCCACGTCAGAGGCTCGGGAACCAGATGCCGATCTCGCGCTCTGCGGACTCCGGGGAGTCGGAGCCGTGCACGATGTTCTCGTCGACGGTGCCGGCCCACTTGCGGCCCAGGTCACCGCGGATCGTGCCGGGAGCGGCGTCCGTCGGCTTGGTCGCGCCGGCGAGCGAGCGGAAGCCCTTGATGCACTCCTGGCCCTCGATGACGACGGCCGCGACCGGGCCGGAGGACATGAACTCCAGCAGCGGCTCGTAGAAGGGCTTGCCCTCGTGCTCCGCGTAGTGCGCCGTGAGCTGGTCACGGGTCGGGGTGACCACCGCGAGCGCGGCCAGGGTGTACCCCTTCGCCTCGATCCGGCGGATGACCTCACCGGTGAGCCCGCGGCGGAAGCCGTCGGGCTTGATGAGGATGAGGGAACGTTCGGTCTGCACAGTCTCGGTCACGGGGCCCAGCGTAGTCACGCCTGGATCGTGCCCGTACCCAGCAGGGCGAAGAGACCGAGCGCGAGGATGATCCGGTAGATCATGAAGGGGGTGAAGGTGTGGGTCTCGATGAACTTCATGAACCACGCGATGACGGCGTAGCCGACGGCGAAGGCGACGGCCGTGGCCGCGAAGATCGGCCCCCAGGCCGTGCCGGAGCCCTCAGCCTCTCCCCCGAGGACCTCGACGACCTGGAGACCGCCCGAGGCCACGACGGCCGGGATGGCGAGGAGGAAGGAGTAGCGGGCCGCGGCCTTGCGCGTGTAGCCCATGAAGAGACCACCGGCGATGGTGCCGCCGCTGCGGGAGACGCCCGGGACGAGGGCCAGCGCCTGGAAGAGTCCGTAGCCGATGCCGTGCTTCCACGTGAGCTCGGTGAGCTCGCGCTCCTGACGACCCACGCGCTCGGCGACCATGATGACGAGGGCGAAGACGAGGAGCATCGTCGCCGTGAGCCACAGGCTCCGCAGGGAGGTCTCGATCTGGTCCTTGAAGACGAGACCGAGGACGCCGATGGGGATGCTGCCGATGATGACGAACCAGCCCATCCGCGCGTCCGGGTCGGTGCGCGCGACCGTGCCGACGAGCGAGAGGCACCACTGGCGGATGATCCGGACGATGTCCCGCCAGAAGTAGATGAGGACGGCCAGCTCGGTCCCCAGCTGGGTGATCGCCGTGAAGGCGGCGCCGGGGTCCTCCTCGCCGAGGAACTGGCCCACGATCGAGATGTGGGCGCTCGAGGAGATCGGCAGGAACTCGGTCAGCCCCTGCACGAGGCCGAGGAGGATGGCGGTGAGGTAGTCCATCAGGGCTCCTGGTGGTCGCGGGCGAGGGCGGCCTGCTCACGGTCGACCCGGCGACCGACGCGCTGGCAGTAGCCGTAGAGGAGCGCGAAGACGATCCCGACGACGACCATCATCGTCACCCACACGCCGGAGAGGATCGTCAGTGCCTGGATGACCCACCCGAGCGCCGGCCCGAAGGGGCGCCGCACGAGTCCTGCCGCGACGATCGCGAGGACCGCGAGGACGCACATGAGGACGAAGGGGGTGAGCCCGGCCAGGACCGGGTCCTGGTCCGGGTCGAGGCCGCGGCCGGCGAGGGCACCGAAGAAGATGACCAGCCCCTGGCCGCCGAGGACGGTGGCGAGCATGCGCCACATGAACTTGCCCTGCGGGGGCGCTTGGTCGTCGGAAGTCACAGTGGACAAGGGTAAGCGGCGAGCGGAGCCCTCCCTCAATCGTCCTCGCCGAGGTCGACGGGGACCTCGACGGGCGGGACGACGCTGGGCTCTACCTCGCTGACGCCGAGGAGGAGGCGCACCTCGCCGACGGTGACGATCGACCCGGTCGCGACGACCCCTCCGGAGACTCCCCCGTCGTCGGCGAGCTGGGCCGCGCGGTCGAGGGCATCGGGCAGCTCCTCGACGACCGTGATCCGGTGGTCGCCGAAGATCTCGGCGGCGATCTCGCCGAGGCGCGCCGGGCGCATCGCCCGGGGGGAGGTGCTGCGGGTGACGACGATCTCGTCGAGGGCGGGCTCGAGCGCCTCGAGGACACCGACGACATCCTTGTCGGTGAAGATCGAGATGACCCCGACGAGGTGGGTGAAGGTGAAGGAGTCCTTGAGGGCGTTCGCGAGGACGGTGGCCCCGGCGGGGTTGTGTGCGGCGTCGACGATGACCGTCGGGCTCCGGCGGACGATCTCGAGACGCCCGGGCGAGGTGGCCGCGGCGAGGCCGGCCGAGAGGACCTCCTCGCTGAGGGGCTGCTCCCCGCCACCGAGGAAGGCCTCGACGGCGGCGACGGCGAGCGCGGCATTGCTCGCCTGGTGCTCGCCGTGGAGGGCGAGCAGGAGATCGGGGTGGTCACCGGCGAGCCCGCGGAGGGAGACCATCTGGCCGCCGACGGCGACATCCCGCTCGAGGACGCCGAAGTCAACCCCCTCGACGGCGAGGCGCGCGCCGACCTCCTCGGCTCGCTCGGTGAGGAGGTCGAGGACCTCACCCTCCTGGGGTGCGGTGACGGCGATGGCACCGGGGTGGATGATCCCCGCCTTCTCGCGGGTGATGTCGAGGATCGTGTCCCCGAGGAAGTGCTGGTGGTCGAGGGCGATCGGCGTGACGACGGCGACGTCGGCCTCGACGACGTTGGTCGCGTCCCACGATCCACCCATCCCCACCTCGACGATGGCGACGTCGACGGGCGCATCGGCGAAGGCCGTGTAGGCGAGCGCGACGAGCACCTCGAAGTAGGTCATCCGCGGGCCCTCCTCCGCGACCGAGCGGGTGTCCACCGCGTCGACGAAGGGGGCGATGTCCGACCAGGCATCGAGGAAGGCCTCGCGGGTGATGAGCTCGCCGCCGATGGTGATCCGCTCGCGGATGTCCTGGAGGTGGGGTGAGGTGAAGCGGCCCGTCTTGAGTCCCGACTCGCGGAGGATCGACTCGATGATCCGGGCGGTCGAGGTCTTGCCGTTGGTCCCCGTCACGTGGATGACGGGGAAGGTGCGCTGGGGGTCCCCGAGGAGGTCCATCACCGCCCGGATCCGGTCGAGGCTCGGCTGGAGGTCGTGCTCGGGGGCGCGCTCGAGGATGCTCTCCTCGACCTGGCGCATGCGCTTGCGCAGCTCGAGGGCTTCGGCGGCCTGACGCTGCTGGGCATCGGGGGCGGGACTCATGGGGGCGATTGTCGCATCGTCACGAGGCCCGTCGCGCGTGCAGGACGACGTCGTGGACGTGGTGCGTGGACACGGCACCGGCGGGACGCTCCCGGCGCTCGGTGGCGTCGATGGTCCACTCCGGCCGCGCGGCGATCGCGGCGGCGATGTCCTCGGTGCCGACGAAGGCCCGGTGGTCGAAGGGGCGGGTCTGCTCGGGGTCGGCCTCGTCGGCAGCCGCGTCCATGGCCGCGGTGTCGTGGTTGATGACGACGAGGTGCCCGCCCGGGGCCACGGCGTCGAGGACGGTGGCCGCTCCACGCCCGTCCGGGGTCCGCGGGACGGAGGCGTAGGCGGCAGTGACGAGGTCGTACTCCTGCCCGCCGAAGGGGTCCGCGGCGTTGACGTCCGCCAGCAGCACCTCGACGTCGAGGTCCCGCTCCCGGGCGAGCGCACCGACCCGCTCGAGGGCCGTGCCGGAGATGTCGCTGGCCGTGACCCGCCACCCCTGCCCGGCCAGCCAGACGGCGTCTCCCCCTTCGCCGGCGCCGACGTCGAGGGCGGAGCCCGGCGTGAGCCCCTCGACCTCGGCGACGAGCGAGCCGTTGGGGTTGCCGCTCCACTGCACGTCGCCGGCGTAGCGCCCGTCCCAGTCGGAGGCGTGGGCGCTGGGTCGGGCGGCCGCGGCGAGGTCCTCGTCGGCCAGGTCGAGGCTGATCATGCTGCCCACCCGGCTCCCCGCGGCAGCGGTCGGCAGCACCTGGAGCATCGGCTCGGCGAGCGTGCCCGCGACGTAGAGCCCCGGGACCTCCGTGGCACCGGTCATCGCGTCGGCCTCGACGTGGGTCGCGATGCCGCTCGGGTGCTCGCTGGCCGTGAGGCCCATCCCAGCGAAGGGGGCGACCCGGGCGTGCAGTCGGGTCCCGACGAGCACGGCGTCGGCCTCGACGACCGCGCCGCCCTCGAGCCGGATCCCGCTCAGGGCACCGGCGTCGTCGGTGACGACGGCGGCGGCACGCTCCACGACCACCCGCACCCCCGCGTCACGCAGCGCCTGCAGCCGGGGCTCGTCGGCGGTGACGCCCTCGTGGACGAGGACGGTGAGATCGGCGGTGAGCTGGCGCAGGAGGGGCAGCGGGTGCAGGCCCATGGGCGAGGTGACGAGGGCGACGATGCGCTGGTCGCGTACCTCGTAGCCGTGGCAGAAGGGGCAGTGGAAGACCGCGCCTCCCCAGTGCTCGGCGAGCCCCGGGACGTCCGGCAGCTCGTCGGTGAGCCCGGTCGCGGCGAGGACCCGCCGGGCGTGGACGACGTGCGCACCGGTGAGGGCGACGCGGAAGCCGCCGTCCTCGCGCGTGACGTCGGAGACCCGGCCGGCGAGCACCTCCGCCCCGTAGGAACGCACCTCCTCGCGGGCGGTCGCCAGGAACTCGGCCGGGGGCCGCCCTTCGTGCCCGAGGTAGCTGTGCATGTGCTCGGCCGGGGCATTCCGGGGCTCGCCGGAGTCGACGACGATGACCGACCGGCGCTGCCGGGAGATCTGCAGGGCGGCGGCGAGGCCGGCGGCGGAGCCACCGACGACGGCGACGTCGACGTGCCTCTCGATGACGGGCTGGGGGCTGGAGTGGTCGTGGCTGCTCATGGCGTCAGCGTAGGCGCCTCTGGCGTATACGGCATACTTCCTTGCAGAATCAGCAAGACCGAGGAGAGGGCCACCCATGACCGAGATCGAGCAGACCGTCCGCACCCGACTGCGGGGACTGCGCCGGGCACAATCCCTCTCCCTCGACGACCTCGCCGAGCGCTCCCACCTCAGCCCGTCGACGATCAGCCGGATCGAGACGGGCCGGCGGGCGATCAGCCTCGACGTACTCCTCCCTCTGGCGCGCGCCCTGCGGACCGATGTCGAGACCCTCCTCGCCGAGGACGTCGACGAGGACGTCGTCATCCGCCCGACCCCGACCGAGGAGGACGGCCGCACGACGTGGATGCTCACGAAGGCCACCGGCGCGACGACCGCGATGAAGGTGCGCCTCGAGCCCAGCGCGCGGGCGCCCGAGCAGCGCGTCCACCCGGGCCACGACTGGTTCTTCGTCCTCGAGGGGCGGGTGGAGCTGCACCTCGGCGAGCGCGTCGTCCTCGTCGAGGCCGGCGAGGCGGCCGAGTTCGAGACGATGACACCCCACGCCTTCGGCGCCGCCGGCGGACCCGCCGAGGTGATCATGATCTTCGACCGCGACGGCCACCGGGTCCACCGCGACGACTGACCCCTACCTAGGAGGCGCTCGGCGGCGGGGCGGCCGCCGGGTCGAGCATGACGAGCTGGAAGACGGCGTCGGTGACGCCGCGGACCTCGTGCGGCACCCGGGCACCGAGGGTGGCGACCGCCCCCGCCGACAGGGTCACCGACTGCTCTCCCACGACGAACTCCACCGTGCCCGTGAGGCACTGGACGAGGATGGGGAAGGCCGCGGTGTGCTCCTGGAGCACCTGACCGGCCGCGAAGCGGAACATCACCACCCGCGCCCCATGACCCACGAGCGCCTTCTTCACGCCGGGGCGCCCCCCTTCGCCGGTCGGGGCGAGATCGAGCAAGCCGTCCACGAACTGCAGCTGCGCATCCATGCTCCGAGGCTAGAGCGTTGACAGGTGACCTTTTGGTCACCTATCGTCGACGACGTGACCGACGACGACCTCGTGTTCAAGGCTCTGGCGGATCCGATCCGCCGGGTGCTGCTGGACGCGCTCTTCGAGCAGGACGGGCGCTCCCAGTCCGAGCTCGAGGAGGTCGTGCAGGGGCACACGGAGATGACGAGGTTCGGGGTGGCCAAGCACCTGCGGCTGCTCGAGGAAGCGAACCTCGTCGTCTCCCGCAAGGAGGGACGGATCAAGCGCCACTACCTCAACCCCGTCCCCATCAGGGCGGTCCACGACCGCTGGATCGACAAGTACACGGCGGCGCGGACCTCCGCGCTGCTCGATCTCAAGCGAGCACTCGAAGAGGAATGACCATGAGCGAGATCCAGATCCACCGCATCTTCATCAACGCCACCCCGGAGCAGGTCTGGGCGGCGATCACCACGCCGGAGTTCAGCCGGCTGTACGGGTACACCGGCGACGCGTCCTACGACCTCGCGCCCGGAGGGCACTACGAGCACCGGGCCAGCGAGGAGATGAGGTCCGTCGGCATGCCTGACGTCGTCGTCACCGGCGAGGTGCTCGAGTCCGACCCGCCGCGCCGCCTCGTGCAGACCTGGGCACCCGTCTGGATCGAGGACGAGGAGCCCGGCACCGTCACCTGGGACATCGAGCCCACCGGCGAGGGCGCCACCCGGCTCACCCTCACCCACGACGTCACCGGCCGCCCGACCACGGCGCAGCAGGTCGCCGGCAACCCCGACCCCGCCGCGATGGGCGGCGGTGGCTGGCCCTGGGTCCTCTCGGGCATCAAGACGGTCCTCGAGACGGGCAAGCCGATGGAGGGGCCGGCGGCCTGACCTCCCCCCGACAAATACACCCCGCACGTGCCTGCGTGCGGGGTGTATTTGTCCCGCGTCACAGGAGGGCGAGGACCACCGGGACGAGGAGGCTCGTGAGGAGGGCGGTCAGCCCCATCGCCAGTCCCGCGAAGGCACCCTCGACGATGCTGTCGTGCAGGGAGCGCGAGGTGCCCACGCCGTGCGAGGCCGCACCCATCGCGAGCCCGCGCACGCGCCGGTCCGTCACCCCCATCCGGTCGAGGATCCAGGGCCCGAAGACCGCCCCGAGCATGCCGGCGAGCATCGTGAAGACCGCGACGAGCGCCGGCACCCCGCCGAAGCTCTCGGCGATGCCGATCGCCACGGGGGTGGTCGCCGCCTTGGGGGCGATGGTGTTCTGCAGGGCCTCGCCGCCACCGAGCGCCCGCACCGTGAGGACAGCGGACCCGATCGAGACGAGCGCACCAGCGGGAAGGGAGACGGCCAGGGGCAGCGCCATCGCCCGGAGGTGGTGCGCCTGCCGGTGCAGGGGAACCGCGAGCGCCACGGTCGCGGGTCCGAGGACGAGATGGATGAGGCTGCCGCCGGTCATGTACGTGTCGTAGTCGATACCGAGCACCGCGAGCAGCGCGATGATGAGCGCCGCGGCGACGAGCACGGGCTGCGCGAGCGGGTGGCCGTGCGTGCGGCTCCGCACCCAGAGCCCGGCCCGGTAGGCCAGCAGCGTGACGAAGATCCACGTCAGCGGTGAGTCCCGCAGCCACTCGAGCGTCTCAGTCACCGGCGGCCTCCACCCCACGACGGCGGGCGAGCCACGACCCGAGCAGCGCCACGGTGAGCAGTCCCGCCGCCCACGAGATGACGAGGCCGCCGCCGATGGGCAGCCACTGCCGACCGATCTCGGAGGCGTGGACCATGATCCCGACCGACACGGGGACGAAGAAGAGCTGCAGGTGCGTGAGCAGCCCCTCGGAGAAGCGCAGCGTCCCGGACTCGGGTCCGGGCCGGCGCAGGGAGAGCACCCCGAAGAGGAGCACCATCCCCACGACCGGCCCGGGGATCGCGAGCCCGAGCGAGCGCACGAGGACCTCGCCCACGAGCTGGCACCCGAGGACCCAGAGGATGCCGTTGATCATCGCGCCGTCACAGGCGGGTGACCTTGAGCCGCACCCTCTCGCTGCCGGAGAGCTCGGCCTCGACGACGCCGTCGCCGTGCGGCAGCGCCTCGAGCTGGGGTGCGGAGCCGAACTGCTTCGCCAGCGTCTCCTCCACGATGAGGTTCTGGTGGGTGGCGACGGCCTCCCACACCGGCTGGCTGCCGGTGATCGTCAGGCTGATCCGGTCGGAGACCTCGAGGCCCGCCTGCTTGCGCGCATCCTGGACCGCGCGGATGACGTCGCGCGCCAGCCCCTCGGCGGCGAGCTCGTCGGTGACCTCGGTGTCGAGGACGATGAAGCCACCGACGGAGGCGGGCAGCATTGCGGTGGCGCGGCTGCTCCCTTCGTCATCGGCGGCGACCGTCTCGAGGGTGTACTCCCCCTCGAGGAGCGCGATGCCGCCGGAGGTGACGCTGCCGTCCTCGGCCACCGACCAGTCGCCGGACTTGCTGCCCTTGATCGCGCCCTGCACGTCCTTGCCGAGGCGGGGGCCGGCGGCCCGGGCGTTGACGGTGAGCTTCTGGCTCACGCCGAAGCGCTGCGCGGCGGGGTCGGTGATGTCGAGCAGGCTCACCTGGCGCACGTTGACCTCGTCGGCGACGATCGCGCCGAAGTCGGCGAGCCCCGCCGCGTCGGGGACGACGACGGTGAGGTCGGCGAGCGGCAGCCGGGTGCGCAGCTTGTTGGCCTTGCGCAGACCGCTCGCCGTGGAGCACACGGCCCGCGCGGCGTCCATCGCCGTGACGAGGTCGTGGTCGGCGGGCAGCTGCTCGGCGTCGGGCCAGTCGGCGAGGTGCACCGACCGCTCCCCCGTGAGGCCGCGCCAGATCTCCTCCGTCGTCAGCGGGAGAAGGGGGGCGGCCACCCGGCAGAGGACCTCGAGCGCCGTGTAGAGGGTGTCGCAGGCGCGGCGGGCGTCGGCGAGCGCGTCGGCGTCCTCGCCGGTGGCCCAGAAGCGCTCCCGGCTGCGCCGGATGTACCAGTTGGTGAGGACGTCGGTGAAGGTGCGCGTGCTGTCGCAGGCGCCGGCGATGTCGTAGACGTCCATCCGGGCGGTGGCGTCCTCGACGTACTCGCGCAGCTTCGCCAGCAGGTAGCGGTCGAGCGGGTCGGTGGAGTCCGTCGACCACGTGGCCTCGTAGCCGGTCCCATCGGCACCGCCCAGCGCGTTGGCGTAGAGGGAGAAGAAGGACCACGAGCTCCACAGCGGGAGCAGGACCTGTCGCACGCCCTCACGGATCCCCTGCTCGGTGACGACGAGGTTGCCGCCGCGCAGGATCGGGCTGGACATGAGGAACCAGCGCATGGCGTCGGCGCCGTCGCGGTCGAAGACCTCGGAGACGTCCGGGTAGTTGCGCAGCGACTTGGACATCTTCTGCCCGTCGTTGCCGAGGACGATGCCGTGGCTGACGACGGAGGAGAAGGCCGGCCGGCCGAAGAGCGCGGTGGCGAGGATGTGGAGGGTGTAGAACCAGCCGCGGGTCTGGCCGATGTACTCGACGATGAAGTCGCCCGGGAAGTGGTGCTCGAACCAGTCGGCGTTCTCGAAGGGGTAGTGCACCTGGGCATAGCTCATCGACCCGGAGTCGAACCACACGTCGAGGACGTCCTCGACGCGGCGCATGGTGCTCCGGCCGGTCGGGTCGTCCGGGTTGGGCCGGGTGAGGTCGTCGATGAAGGGCCGGTGCAGGTCGGGCTCGCCGTCGGCACCCAGCGGGAGACGACCGAAGTCGCGCTCGATCTCCTCGAAGGAGCCGTAGACGTCCAGCCGCGGGTAGGCCGGGTCGTCGGACTTCCACACCGGGACGGGGCTGCCCCAGAAGCGGTTGCGGGTGATCGACCAGTCGCGCGCATTCTCCAGCCACTTGCCGAACTGGCCGTGCTTGACGTGCTCCGGCACCCAGGTGATCTGCTCGTTGTTGGCGAGCATCTTGTCCTTGATCGCCGTGACCTCGACGAACCACGACTCTACGCCCTTGTAGATGAGCGGCTGCCGGCAGCGCCAGCAGTGCGGGTAGGAGTGCTCGTAGGACTCGCGGCGCAGCAGGATCGTGCCGGGGCTGATCGAGTCGACCTGCTCCCCGCGCGTCGTTGCCTTGAGCGCGTCGATGATCGGGCCGTTGGCATCGAAGACGAGCATGCCCTCGTAGTCGGTGACCGGCGCGGTGAAGCGACCGTCCTTGGCCACCGGCATGACGGCGGCGATGCCCTCGCGGTCGGTGACCTCCTTGTCGACCTCACCGAAGGCGCCGGCGGTGTGGACCAGACCCGAGCCGTCGGTCGTCGTCACGGCGTCGTCGGCGGCGACGACGCGGAAGGCGCCCTCGTGGCCGGTGTAGTAGGACATCGGCGGGGTGTAGGTGCGGCCGAGGAGCTGGGCACCGGTGTACCGGCCCAGGACCGTGGGCTCCTCGCCGAGCTCGCGGGCGTAGTGCCCGAGGCGCGCCTCCGCGAGGAGGTACTTGGCGCTCCTCCCCTCGACACCGGGGACGGGGGCCTCCACGACGACGTAGTCGATCTCGGACCCGACCATGACGGCGAGGTGGCTCGGGAGGGTCCACGGGGTCGTCGTCCACACGAGGAGGTGGGCGCCGTCGAGCACGGGGTCCTCACCGGTCGTGTGCATCTCGAGCCCGACCGTGACGGCCGGGTCCTGGCGCTGCTGGTAGACCTCGTCGTCCATGCGCAGCTCGTGGTTGGACAGCGGGGTCTCGTCCTGCCAGCAGTAGGGCAGCACCCGGAAGCCCTCGTAGACCAGGCCCTGGTCGTACATCCGCTTGAAGGCCCAGATGACCGACTCCATGAAGCCGGGGTTGAGGGTCTTGTAGTCGTTGTCGAAGTCGACCCAGCGCGCCTGCCGGGTGACGTAGTCGCGCCACTCACCGGTGTACTTGAGGACGGACTCGCGGCAGGCGTCGTTGAACTTCTCGATGCCGAGCTCGCGGATCTCGTCGGTCGTCTTCAGGCCGAGCTGGCGCATCGCCTCGAGCTCGGCGGGCAGGCCGTGGGTGTCCCAGCCGAAGCGCCGCTCGACGCGCTTGCCGCGCATCGTCTGGTACCGCGGGACGACGTCCTTGACGTACCCGGTGAGCAGGTGGCCGTAGTGCGGCAGGCCGTTGGCGAAGGGGGGTCCGTCGTAGAAGACGAACTCGTTGACCCCGTCCTCGCCCGGGTCCCGAGCGTCGATCGAGGCCTGGAAGGTCCCGTCCTCGGCCCAGTAGTCGAGGACGTGCTTCTCGATGTCGGGGAAGCTCGGGGAGGCGGCGACGGTGGTCGCGTCGGTGGTGGAGACCTTGGGGTAGGTCATCGCGGCGGCTCCGTGGGGGCTCGGTGTGGTCGTCTCGGCTGTGCCGCGAGGACGACGGTCACCCGCCGCGGTACCACCCCGCTTGTCCGCCCCCTTCGCTGCGAAGGGAGGAGACCGCTCTTGGTCCTTCGGTCGTGACGTGACCACCCGTCCGGGTCTAGTGAGGAGTGCTGCCCCGGGCAGCGATCCCGTTCTTCCGGAAGGCTCGCCGCTGATGACGGCTCGAACGCCTGCCCTCCGAGTGTAGCCCCGCTGTACGATGGCCCCAGCACTGCCGTCAGGCAGTCGCGCGCCCGAGGGGAAGCCGGTGCGATTCCGGCGCTGACCCGCAACCGTGAGCCGTCATCGGCGAGCCGGAGCACCTGGGGCGACGCGAGGCTCCGCCACAACCCGTCGAGGACAGCGGGTCGAGCCCGACGCATCGCGCCCGGGTCAGGCACCAGTCCCGGTCCGAAAGGTCGCGATCATGCGTTCCACCTCCACCCTCGCCCTCACCGCCGCCGTCGGCGTCGTGGGCATCGCCCTGGCCCCGGCCGCCACCGCCGACGCGCCCGATGACTCCGTCGCCTACCTCGCCGCCCAGATCGAGGCCGGCGACGGGCGGCTGACGACCGAGTCGGGCGGCCAGACCTTCGACGACCTCGGCCTGACCATCGACGCCGTCGCGAGCATGAGCGCCGCCGGCAGCGGTGGCGACGTCTCGGCGACCGCCACCGACTACCTCGTCGACAACGCCGCGGGCTATGTCGGCTCCGGCGACGAGGTCTACTCGGCGGCGACGGCCAAGATGCTCACCCTCGCCAGCGTCCGCGGCCTCGACCCGAGGGATGTCGGCGGGGTCGACCTCGTCGCGCAGCTGCAGGGGCTCGAGGAGGACGGCCAGTTCGTCGACCGGTCCGAGTACGGCGACTACTCCAACACCCTCGGCCAGGCCTTCGGGCTCATCGGTCTCGAGCGGGCCGGGGTCAACCCCTCGACCGCCTCCGTCGACGCCCTCCTCGCGCAGCAGTGCGACGACGGCGGGTTCACCCTCGAGTTCGGTGGCGACTGCGTCTCGGACCCCGACGCCACCTCGACCGCCGTGCAGGCCCTCGAGACCGTCGGTGGCCACGACGACGCCGTCCAGGACGCCGCCGACTTCCTCGAGGGACGGCAGGAGCCCGACGGAGGCGTCGGCGGTGGCGCGACGACCGAGGCCGCCAACACCAACAGCACGGGTCTGGCCGCCATCGCCTTCGACATCGCCGGGCGCGACGACGCCCGCGCGGCGGCGCTCGGCTACGTCGAGTCGCTGACCTTCGACTGCGACACCCCCGCGATCGCGGGTGCGATCGCCTACGACAAGAGCGAGTTCGACACCCTCACGGCCGAGGGCGAGGACGCCGCTGCCACCGGCACGAGCACCCGCGCCACCGCACAGGCCCTGCTCGGCGTGGCCGGCGAGTCCTGGGGCACCGTGACGGCCGAGGGCCAGTCCGCGGCCACCCCGACCCCCGACTGCGAGGGTTCCGCCCCGACGCCCGGGGACGACGCGGGCAGCGACGACGACGCCACCGGTGACGACGCGAGCTCCGGTAACGACGCGAGCTCGGGTGCCGGCGACTCCCCCGAGATCCCGGCCGTCGTCCAGACCGATGGTGGCGCCGCCGGGGGCTCCTCGGGTCTCCTCGCCCTCGGCGCCGGTGGCCTCGCTGCCGTGGTGACCCTCGCCCTTCGCCGGCGGGGTGCGGAGCAGCGCCACTGATGCGCCGCCTGCTCGCCCGTCTCGGCGTCGCCGCCCTCCTCGCGGGGGGCGGCCTCGCCGTCTCCTCCCCCGCCCAGGCCGCGCCCTGCACCGGCAGCAGCGGGGTCACCGTCGTCGTCCAGAGCGGCGGGTCGGCCGACGTGCGCTGCGCCTCCGGCGACCCGGGCTCCGCGGGCGCCGCCCTGCAGTCCGCGGGCTTCTCCGTCCAGCAGGTCCAGACGCAGCCGGGCGCCATCTGCACGATCGGCGGTGTCCCCGACACCTCCTGCGTGCGGATGCCACCGACCAGCCGGTACTGGGCCTTCCACACGGCTCCGGCCGGCGGCTCGTGGAGCTACTCGTCGCAGGGCGCCTACGCCTACGACCCGAAGCCGGGCACCGTCGTCGGCTTCCGGCTCGGCTCGGGAGCCGCCCCGAGCGTCGCCCCGCCGAAGGTCGCGGAGCCGAAGCCCACCCAGAAGCCCCGGCCGACGCAGCGGCCCCGCCCCACGTCGAGTGCCCCGGACCGTCCGTCCTCCTCGGCGCCACGCGGGACATCCGCTCCCGGAGGATCGAGCTCGTCGCACCCCGGCTCGCAGCGGCCCGGCACCTCGGCCCCGCAGACGAAGGGGGACTCCCCCGCCTCCTCGAGCGCGGCCGCACCGAGCTCGACGCAGCAGTCCGAGAAGCGCTCGGACCGGCCGAAGGCCGCCTCGTCGTCGACCGCGAAGCGGAACGAGGCGAAGGACGAGAAGGACAAGACCACGACGGCCGAGGACGACTCGAGCTCCTCCAGCTCCCCGCGCTCACCCGTGACCTCTCCGGCCACCGACGGTGAGGACCGCGACGACGACGCGACCGCGGCCCCGGAGGACACCGGCGCCGACGGCGACGGGGCGGGCAGCTCGATGGTGCCGGCCGCGATCGGCGGTGGGCTCCTCGTCGTCCTCGGGAGCAGCGCCTTCGCCGTGGCCCGCATGAGGCGGGACTGACCCCCTTCGTGGCGGAACGGACTCCGCGAGCCGTCCACCCCGGGGCATGGTGGCTGTGGGCCATCGGTCTCGCGGTGGCGGTCTCGCAGACGACGAACCCGCTCGTCCTGCTCCTCGCGGCGAGCGCCGTCACCCTCGTCGTCATGGCCCGGCGGAGCAGATCGCCGTGGGCCCGGGCCTTCCGGCTCTACGTGATCCTCGGTGCCTTCATCATCGGGCTGCGGATCGTGCTCCACGTGCTCGTCGGGCTCAAGTGGGGCGAGATCGTCGTGCTCCCGCTGCCGGCGGTCGACCTGCCCGGCTGGGCGGCCGGGATCAACCTCCTCGGTGACGTCCGCCTGGAGGGACTGCTCGCGGCGACCTTCGAGGGGCTGCGGCTCGCGACGATGATCCTCTGCGTCGGTGCGGCCAATGCGCTCGCCGACCCCAAGCGGCTCCTCGCCGCGCTCCCCGGCGCCCTCCAGGAGATCGGCACGGCGATCATCGTCGCCATCAGCGTCGCCCCGCAGCTCGCCGAGTCCGTGCGGCGGGTGCATCGGGCGCGGCTGCTGCGCGGGGACGGGGCCCGCGGCCTCCGGGCCTTCCGGCGGGTGGCGATGCCCGTCCTCGAGGACACCCTCGAGCGGTCGATGGCCCTCGCGGCGTCGATGGACTCCCGCGGCTACGGCCGTCGGGGCGCGACCTCGCCGGGCCGGCACCGGCTCACCGGGGTGCTCATGCTCGGCGGGCTCCTCGGGATGGCCGTCGGCAGCTACGGCCTGCTCGACACGGAGAGCCCGGAGTGGATCGGGCTACCCGTCCTCCTCGCCGGCGTGGTCCTCGGAGCCCTCGGCCTGGCGAGCGGGTCGGTCTCGGTGGCGCGCACGACCTACCGCCCCTCACCGTGGCGCCTCCCCGAGACGCTCACGGCTGCGTGCGGGATCGTCGCTGCCGCAGCGGCCTTCGCGAGCATCGAGCTCGAGGGGTCCGCCCTGACGATGCCGCTCTCCCCGATCGGCCCGCCGCCGCTGCCGTGGCTGCTCACCGGAGGTCTCCTCGTCGCGACGCTGCCCGCCGTGCTCACCCCCGAGCCACCACGCCCTCGGCAGCGGACCCGACCGCGCCGCACCGCCGAGACCGCCACGACCGAAGGGAGCCACCCGTGACCTGGGCACCCGACCCCGCCGTCGTCTTCGAGGACGTGACGATCACCTACGAGGGCAGCGACTCCCCCGCCCTCGCCCGGGTCGACCTGACGATCGAGGAGGGCGAGCTCCCCCTCGTCATCGGCCGCACCGGCTCGGGCAAGTCCACCCTCCTCGGGTTGATGAACGGCCTCGTACCGCACTTCACCGGTGGTCACGTCGCCGGGCGGGTCCTCGTCGCGGGACGGGACACCGCCGACCACCCACCCCGTGACCTCGCCGACGTCGTCGGGGTCGTCGGCCAGGACCCCGCCTCTGGATTCGTCACCGAGGTCGTCGAGTCCGAGCTCGCCTACGGTATGGAGCAGCTCGGGCTGCCGCCGGCGACGATGCGCCGACGGGTCGAGGAGGCCCTCGACGTCATGGACATCGCCGAGCTGCGCGATGCCCCGCTGCGGGACCTATCGGGCGGGCAGCAGCAGCGGGTCGCCATCGGCGCGGTCCTCACCCAGCACCCCCGGGTCATCGTGCTCGACGAGCCGACCTCTGCCCTCGACCCGACGGCCGCCGAGGACGTCCTCGGGGCGATCTCCCGCCTCGTCCACGACCTCTCGACGACGGTCATCGTCGCCGAGCACCGCATCGAACGCGTCATCCACCATGCCGACTCGGTCATCCACGTCGCCGACGGACGCGTCGAGCACGGCCCCCCGGAGCAGATCATGACGCGGGCCACCGTGGCACCGCCGGTCGTCGAGCTCGGCCGGTGGGCCGGCTGGGTGCCGCTCCCCCTGTCGGTGCGGGACGCCCGGCGGGCGGCCGCCCCCCTTCGTCGGCAGCTCGGCGAGCACCTCCCCTCTCCCGCACCGCTGCCCGAGCGGCTCGGTGGCCTGGTGGCGAAGGGGGTGTCCGTCACCCATGGCCAGCTCGTCGCCGTCGACGACGTCGACCTCACCCTCCGCCCGGGCAGCATCACCGCGCTCATGGGACGCAACGGCGCCGGCAAGTCCTCGCTGCTGTGGGCCCTGCAGGGCTCCGGCGCGCGGTCCGGCGGGACGGTGGGCGTCGAGGGCACCGACCCGGCCGAGCTCACGCCGGCGGACCGGCGCCGGGTCGTCGGGCTCGTGCCGCAGACGCCGGCCGACCTCCTCTACCTCGAGACCGTCGGCGCCGAGTGCGAGCGCGCGGACGCCGACGCGCGGGCCGACTCCGGCACGTGCGCGGCGACCCTCGAGGAGATCGCGCCGGGCATCTCCCCCGACGTGCACCCGCGCGACCTATCGGAGGGGCAGCGGCTCGCCCTCGTCCTCGCCGTCCAGCTCACCGCGGACCCGCCCGTCCTCCTCCTCGACGAGCCGACCCGCGGACTGGACTACACGGCCAAGGCGGCTCTGCGACAAGCCCTCCGGCGCCTCGTCGAGCGAGGGCGCACCGTGCTGCTGTCGACGCACGACGTCGAGTTCGTCGCCGAGGTCAGCGATGTCGTCGTCATCATGGCCGAGGGCGAGGTCATCGCCGACGGGCCGACCGCCGAGGTCATCACGTCCTCGCCGGCCTTCGCGCCGCAGGTGGCCAAGGTCCTCGCCCCCGCCCCCTTCCTCACCGTCGGGGCGGTGCGCTCGGCGAGCGCGGGTGGGGTGTCCCCGTGACCCGCACCGCGATCGAGCTGCGTCCGCGGGCGGTCGTCGCCATCGGGCTGACGAGCGTGGCGGGCCTCTTCGCCTTCCTCTGGCCGCTCTTCATCTCCCCGGACTCCGCCCTCTCGCACTCCGGGGACGCCCCGCTCGTCTTCGCCGCGATCCTCATCGGGGTCCTCGCCGTCGTCCTCGCGGAGGTGAGCGAAGGGGGCCTCGACACCAAGGCCGTCGCGATGCTGGGCGTCCTCTCGGCGGTGGGCGCCGCCCTTCGCCCGCTGGGGGCCGGGACCGCCGGGCTGGAGACGGTCTTCTTCCTCCTCATCCTCGCCGGTCGGGTCTTCGGGCCGGGCTTCGGCTTCATCCTCGGCGCGACGACGCTCGCGGCCAGCGCGCTCGTCACCGCGGGCGTGGGGCCGTGGCTCCCTTTCCAGATGCTCGCCGCCGCGTGGGTCGGCCTCGGCGCCGGCCTGCTCCCCCGCGCGAAGGGGGTCGCCGAGATCGTCCTGCTCTGCGCCTACGGCCTGCTAACCGGCCTCCTCTACGGCGCGGCGCTGAACTTCTCCTTCTGGCCCTTCACCGTCCAGGGTGAGGAGTCGCTCTCCTTCGTCGCCGGGGATCCGGTGCGGGACAACCTCACCCGCTTCCTCGCCTTCTCCCTCGCGACCTCGCTCGCCTGGGACCTGGGGCGCTCCCTCACCAATGTCCTGCTCATCGCCCTCACCGGCCGGCCGATCCTCTCCTCCCTGCGCCGGGCCGCCCGCCGGGCCTCCTTCTCCTCCCGCTGATCCTGCCTCTGTCGTCTGCGAGGATGGCGCGCATGCCGACCGACGTGGAGCGACAGGAAGCGTGGCTGAGCCGCGAGGAGCTGGACAACGTGCGCGGGCGCGTACCGATCCTCTACGTCGCGGCCGTGCCGGTGCAGGTGGCGGACAACGGTGAGGTCAGCCGCGTCGGCCTCCTCCTGCGCGCCCAGCCCTCCGGCACGATGGAGCGCGAGCTCATCGCCGGGCGCGTCAACTACCACGAGCGGGTCCGCGACGCGCTCGTCCGCCACCTCGAGAAGGACCTCGGCCCGATGGCCCTGCCGTCCGTACCCGCCTCGCCGGTGCCCTTCACCGTGGCCGAGTTCTTCCCGACGCCGGGGGTCACTCCCTTCCACGACCCGCGGCAGCACGCCGTGGCCCTGAGCTTCATCGTCCCGGTGCGCGGGGACTGCGCTCCCCAGCAGGACGCGCTCGACCTCGCCTGGCTCACCCCCGACGAGGCCGGCGAGACCGGTCTGCACGCGGAGATGGGCGGCGGCCACGGCGCGCTGCTCCAGCAGGCGCTGGCCCACCTGGGGCACAGCCGCTTCTGAGGCGCGGCCACGGGGACGGAGCTAGTCCTTGGTGAACTGGTCCTTCTTGCGCGTCATGTCCTTGTGGTCCTTGGCGTAGGCGTCCTCGTACGTCGGGGCCGTGCCGCCGAGGCGCGCCGGGTGGTAGCGCAGCTCGTCGCCGGTGAGCTCCGGGTACCGGGCGATCGTCTCGTCGAGCAGGCGCTTCATCACCTCGCGAAGGCGCTCGGTGACCTCGGCGACATCGTCCTCCGGACCGACGTGGATCGGCTCGCCGATGGTGATGTGGATGGGGAACTTCGTGCGCCCCAGCCGCTTGGGGACGTCCTTGGTCCAGATGCGGTGGGCACCCCAGACGATCGTCGGCAGGATCGGCACGCTGGCCTCCTGGGCCATCCGTGCGGTGCCCGACTTCAGCTCCTTGATCTCGAAGGAGCGCGACATCGTCGCCTCGGGGTAGACCCCGACGACCTCCCCCTCCTCGAGCTTGCGCACGGCCTCCTTGAAGGCCGGCCCGCCCGAGTGCCGGTCGACGGGGATGTGCTTGAGGCCGCGCATGAAGAAGCCGGCCAGCCGGTGCTGCCAGATCGACTTCTTGGCCATGAAGCGGACCCACCGGTTGCTCTTGCGGGCGCCGAGCCCGGCCAGGACGAAGTCGATGTAGCCGGTGTGGTTGATCGCCATGACCGCGCCCCCCTTCCGGGGCACGTGGCCGTCCCCCTTGATGGTGAAGCGGTACCCGTTGATGAGGAAGACGATCCGAGCGAAGATGATGACCGCGCGGTACAGGGGTTCGGGACGACGCATGAGCCACAGCCTACGACCTCGTAGGTTGTCCGGGGAGGTCCTGCCCGATTGGTCCGGTCACACTCGGCAATGGGAAGATCTGGCCCATGACCGAGCACTCTCCTGCCCCCGACGCCGCCCGCATCCCGGACCGCCCCTCGCTGGACGGACTCGAGGAGCGGTGGGGCGCCGTATGGCGCGAGCAGGACACCTACACCTTCGACCGCGAGGGTGCTCGCGAGCAGGTCTTCTCCATCGACACCCCGCCGCCGACGGCGAGCGGCAGCCTCCACATGGGGCACGTCTTCAGCTACACCCACACCGACTGCATGGCCCGCTACAAGCGGATGCAGGGCTACGACGTCTTCTACCCGATCGGCTGGGACGACAACGGCCTGCCGACGGAGAAGCGGGTGCAGAACTACTACGGCGTGCGCGGTGACTCCACGCTGCCCTACGACCCGGACTTCACGCCCCCCTTCGAGGGCACGACGAAGTCGATCAAGGCCGCCGACCAGGTCCCGGTGAGTCGGCAGAACTTCATCGAGCTCTGCGACGAGCTGACGGTCAAGGACGAGGAGGCCTTCGAGTCCCTCTTCCGTCGCCTCGGCTTCAGCCTCGACTGGAACATCCAGTACCGCACCATCGACGAGCACTCCCGCGCGACGGCGCAGACCGCCTTCCTGCGCAACCTCGCCCGCGGCGAGGCCTACACCGCCGAGGCACCCGGCCTGTGGGACGTGACCTTCCAGACCGCCGTGGCCCAGGCCGAGCTCGAGGCCCGCGACTACCCCGGCGCCTACCACCGCGTGGCCTTCCACGGCGCCGACGGCCCGGTGCACATCGAGACCACCCGGCCCGAGCTGCTGCCCGCGTGCGTCGCACTCATCGCCCACCCCGACGACGAGCGCTACCAGCCCCTCTTCGGCTCGACGGTGACCTCTCCCCTCTTCGGCGTAGAGGTGCCCGTCCTCGCGCACTCCGGGGCCGAGATGGACAAGGGCGCGGGCATCGCCATGTGCTGCACCTTCGGTGACCTCACCGACGTCGTGTGGTGGCGCGAGCTGCAGCTGCCGACCCGCTCGGTCGTCACCCGGTCCGGCCGGATCCTCGGCGAGACCCCGGAGTGGGTGCAGGAGGCGAAGGGGGCCGAGGTCTTCGCCGAGATGTCCGGCAAGACCGTCCACTCCGCCCGCGAGGTCGTCGTCGAGGCGCTGCGCGCCTCCGGTGACCTCGACGGCGAGCCGGAGAAGACCCAGCGCAAGGCCAACTTCTACGAGCGCGGGGAGAAGCCGCTGGAGATCGTCACCTCCCGCCAGTGGTACATCCGCAACGGTGGCCGGGACGCCGATCTCAACCAGGCGCTGCAGGACCGTGGCGACGAGATCGCCTTCCACCCCGACTTCATGAAGTCGCGGTACAAGAACTGGGTCGCCGGGCTCAACGGCGACTGGCTCATCTCCCGCCAGCGCTTCTTCGGCATCCCGATCCCCGTCTGGTACGCCCTCGACGGCGACGGCCAGCCGCAGTACGAGACGCCGCTCGTGCCGGCCGAGGCCCAGCTGCCGATCGACCCGATGGCCGATGTCCCCGAGGGCTACTCCGAGGACCAGCGCGACCAGCCTGGCGGCTTCACGGGAGACCCCGACGTCATGGACACGTGGGCGACGTCGTCGCTGTCCCCGCAGATCGCCGGCGACTGGCTCGGGCGGGAGCGTGGCGAGAGCGACCTCTTCGACAAGGTCTTCCCGATGGACGTGCGCCCGCAGGGCCACGACATCATCCGCACGTGGCTCTTCGCGACCGTCGTGCGGGCCCACGCCGAGCACGGCACCGCGCCGTGGCGGAACGCCGCGATCTCCGGCTGGATCCTCGACCCGGACCGCAAGAAGATGTCCAAGTCGAAGGGCAATGTCGTCACCCCCGAGGACGTCGTCGTCGAGCACAGCGCCGACGCGGTCCGCTACTGGGCGGCTTCGAGCCGCCTGGGCACGGACGCCGCCTACGACACCGGGCAGATGAAGATCGGCCGCCGCCTGGCGATCAAGCTGCTCAACGCGAGCAAGTTCGCGCTCGGCTTCGGCGAGCCGGACCTCGAGCCCCGTCAGGGCCTGGCGTCGGTCATCACCGAGCCCCTCGACCGGGCGATGATCGCGGCGCTCGAGCGGGTGGTCAAGGACGCGACACAGGGCTTCGAGGAGTGGGACTACACGCGCTCGCTCGACGTCACCGAGACCTTCTTCTGGACCTTCTGCGATGACTACATCGAGCTCATCAAGGACCGCGCCCACGGGGGCGACGCCTCGGCCCGCGCGGCCCTGCGGCTCGCGCTGTCGGTGCTGCTGCGCCTGCTCGCCCCCGTCATCCCCTACGCGACGGAGGAGGTCTGGTCGTGGTGGCAGGAGGGCTCCGTGCACCGCGCCACGTGGCCGAAGGCCTCCGAGCTCGCCCTCGCCGACCCGGGTGACGCCGAGGTCCTCGCCGCCGTCGGCGCCGCGCTGAGCCAGGTGCGCAAGGCGAAGTCGGACGCCAAGGTCGGCATGCGCAGCGAGATCACCTCGGCCACGCTCGTCGCCCCGGGGCGCACCGCCGAGCGCGTCCGGACCGCCGAGGCGGACCTGCGCGCCGCCGGTCGACTCACCGGCCCCCTCGAGCACGTGGAGGGCGAGGAGGTGACGCTCCGCGACGTGGAGCTCATCCCCTTCGTCAAGCCCCCGAAGAGCTGACCCCCTCCACCGAGCACGGGCTACTCGTCGCGGTGAAGCATCTCCGGTGAGGGGTCGGGCGCCAGGTGCGGGACGCGCCAGCCGTACGTGGCCGACGTCCCGTTGCGGGCTCGGCGGTGGCCGGTCGGCTGGACGAGGATCCACGGGACACGCCAGCCACCGAGGGCGAGCTTCTTGGTGACGAAGGCCTGCTCGTCCAGCGGCAGGACCCTGCCCGAGTCCGGCTCGTAGACGGCGAGGCCTCCCTCGCGTCCGCCCGGCAGGACGAGGGTCACGTGCCGTGGCAGGAGGAGGCTCCCCACGTAGAGGGCGGCCGGCTCGCCGTCGACGACGAGGTCGAGCAGGCGCCGGTAGCGGGCGCGGAGGGACTCCTCGGAGTGAGCGCGCACGGAGACCATCCGATAGCGAGTCCCTCGGCTCGACCCGCCGTTCTCCAGCTCCCGCTTCAGACCCCAGGGCGGCGTGCCCAGCGCGTGCGGCCACGGAAGGGAGAAGCCCTCACCGGGTCGCCCCACGCCGTTGGTCCGGGCCATGACGGTGCGTTCCCAGGCGGCGAAGCGCTCGGCCCGGGTGCTCCCTTCGGCACCGGGGACGGTGTGCCCCTCGCCGGACTCGATCCACCGGGCGAAGGGAGGATCGACGAGCATCCGGGCGACGGTCGCGCACGCGGACCCGCAGGTCGTCGGGCTCTGCTGCTGCGGGCCCTGCGACCCGACCGACAGCCGGAAGGGTGCGCTCACCCCTTCATCCTGTCAGGGGTTCAGGCGGAGCGCTTGTGCTTGCGCTTGGACCCGCCCTCGTCGTGGCGCACGATCGCCGGCAGGACGTTGTCCCGCACGACCTCGGCGTTGACGACGATCTTCTTGATGCCGTCGTCGCTGGGGGTGTCGAACATGACGGGCATGAGGACCTCCTCCATGATCGCGCGCAGGCCTCGGGCTCCCGTGCCGCGGGCGATGGCGGAGTCGGCGATCGCCTCGAGGGCGTCGTCGGTGAACTGCAGCTCGACGCCGTCGATCTCGAACATCTTGCGGTACTGCTTGACGAGGGCGTTCTTCGGCTCGCTGAGGATCTGGACGAGGGCCTCGCGGTCGAGGGGGGTGACCGTCGTGATGATCGGCAGGCGGCCGATGAACTCGGGGATGAGCCCGAACTTCATGAGGTCCTCGGGCATGACGTCGGTGATCGCCTCGGCGAGGTCGCTCGCCTTGTGCAGCTCGGAGCCGAAGCCCAGGCCCTTCTTGCCGACGCGCGACTCGATGATCTTCTCCAGGCCGGCGAAGGCACCGCCGACGATGAAGAGAACATTCGTCGTGTCGATCTGGATGAACTCCTGGTGCGGGTGCTTGCGGCCACCCTGGGGCGGGACCGAGGCGGTCGTTCCCTCGAGGATCTTCAGCAGCGCCTGCTGGACGCCCTCGCCGGAGACGTCACGGGTGATCGAGGGGTTCTCCGACTTGCGGGCGACCTTGTCGACCTCGTCGATGTAGATGATCCCCTGCTCGGCCTTCTTGGTGTCGTAGTCCGCGGCCTGGATGAGCTTGAGGAGGATGTTCTCCACGTCCTCGCCAACGTAGCCGGCCTCGGTCAGCGCGGTGGCATCGGCGATGGCGAAGGGGACGTTGAGCATCCGCGCGAGGGTCTGGGCGAGATAGGTCTTGCCGCAGCCGGTCGGGCCGATGAGCAGGATGTTGGACTTCGCGATATCGACGTGGTCCTCGTCGCGCTTGGCGGCGGCCCCGTCGTCGGACTGGATGCGCTTGTAGTGGTTGTAGACGGCGACGGCCAGCGCCTTCTTCGCCGTGTCCTGGCCGATGATGTAGGTCTCGAGGAAGTCGAAGATCTCGCGCGGCTTGGGCAGCTCGTCGAGGCCGAGGTCACCGGAGTCGGTGAGCTCCTCCTCGATGATCTCGTTGCACAGGTCGATGCACTCGTCGCAGATGTACACGCCGGGTCCGGCGATGAGCTTCTTCACCTGCTTCTGCGACTTGCCGCAGAAGGAGCACTTGAGCAGGTCGCCGCTCTCTCCGACTCGTGCCACGTGCGCCGTCCTCTCTGCTGAAGGGGCCGACCACTCCGGTCGACCCCGCCGACGTTACCCACACCGGGGTGTCTCCTGACCCATTCGACACCCCGGGAGGCGGGTGCGTCGCCTCGTTCCGCTATCAGCGGAACGAGGCGATGGCTCCCCGAGCAGCACGAAGGGCCCCGGACGCACCGGGGCCCTTCGGGTCGCGCATCAGTCCTCGAGCGAGGCCTTGCGCGGGCTGAGCACCTCGTCGATGAGGCCGTACTCCTTGGCCTCCAGCGCGGTCAGGTGCTTGTCGCGCTCGATGTCCTCGCGGACCTCTTCGACGCTCTTGTTCGAGTGCTGGGCCCAGGTCTCCTCCAGCCAGGTGCGCATGCCCAGCACCTCGTTGGCCTGGATCTCGATGTCGCTGGCCTGGCCGCCGGAGCCCCCGGCGAGGGCGGGCTGGTGGATAAGCACCCGCGCGTTCGGCAGGGCGAAGCGCTTGCCCGGCGCACCGGCGGACAGCAGGACCGCGGCCGCGGAGGCCGCCTGACCGATGACGAAGGTCTGGATGTCCGGCCGGATGTACTGCATGGTGTCGTAGATCGCCGTCATGGCGGTGAACGAGCCCCCGGGGCTGTTGATGTACATGAGGATGTCGCGCTCGGGCTCCATCGACTCGAGCACGAGCAGCTGGGCGATGATGTCGTCTGCGGAGGCGTCGTCGATCTGCACGCCGACGAAGATGATCCGGTCCTCGAAGAGCTTGGTGTAGGGGTCGGTCCGCTTCATGCCGTAGGAGGTGCGCTCCTCGAACTGCGGCAGGACGTAGCGGCTGGACGGGCCGGGGCGCATCGGGGCATCGTCCGGCTGGTGGGTGCGGAGCTGGGGGTCGAAGTTCATGGGTGTCTCCTGAAGGCTCGCGGGAAGGGGCTCAGTCATTGATGGGGTTGGTGTCCCCGCGGCCCGCCTGCTCGGAGCGCTCGAAGACGTGGTCGACGAAGCCGTACTCCATGGCCTCCTGGGCACCGAACCAGCGGTCGCGGTCGGAGTCCTTGCGGATCTGCTCCTCCGTCTGCCCGGTGTGCTCGGCGATGAGCTCGGCCATCTGCCTCTTGACGAAGAGCATCTGCTCGGCCTGGATCTTGATGTCCGAGGCGGTGCCGCCGATGCCGCCGGAGGGCTGGTGCATCATCACGCGGGCGTGCGGGGTGGCGTAGCGCTTGCCCTTCGTCCCGGCGGACAGGAGGAACTGCCCCATCGAGGCGGCCAGGCCCATCGCGACGGTGGCGACGTCGTTGGGGACCCACTTCATCGTGTCGTAGATCGCCATGCCCGCGGAGATGGATCCGCCGGGGCTGTTGATGTAGAGCCAGATGTCCTTGTCGGGGTCCTCGGCGGCGAGGAGCAGCATCTGGGCGCAGATGGCGTTGGCGTTGTCGTCACGCACGTCCGAGCCGAGGAAGATGATGCGCTCCTTGAGGAGGCGCTGGTAGATGTGGTCGTCGAGACCCATCCCGCCCTGGGGGCCGGCCGCGACGATCTCGCTGCTGTTGCTCACGCTCACTCGCTTCTCCGCCTGCTGGCGGTGCTCTGGTGGTCTTCGAGACTGTCACTGACCCTAACGCCCGCTCCCTGCGCATGTTTCCCGCCTCCCGCACGTGTTCGCCCTGAGCGCAACGCGGGACGAAGGGAGGGGGGAGTGACCCGTCCCGCAGCGCCACCTCGGGCCGTGAACCGAGTTGGGCCAGCCGTCCCAGATGCCGTCGGCGAACATGGGTCGGGCACTTCCCGCGCTCAAGGTCTGTGGACCCAATCACTCGGTGATGGACAGCACGTCGCTGCCGTTTGTCACCAATCCGTGCAACAGTCCCTGCAGCAGTCCCGCATCATGGATCCTCGCTCTGAAGAGCTTCGAGCAGAGCGTCAAGCCGGAATGTCACGGCAGGCCGCTGCTCATCGAGAAGCCGGGTGAACCGGATCTCCTCGATATCCGCCTCGGCAATCCGCACGAGTTCGGCCGCCCCGCTGCCGTCATTCTCAAGCAGCCCCGCGGCGCTCTGGAGCACAGCTTGGACGTCATCCATCTCGATGCCGCCGGACGCGAAAACCGCAGCAGAGTTACGAACTCTGTCGAGGATGGTCCGGTTGTAGGCGCTCAGGTTCATCGCGTGATCACCGTGATGACGATGTTGTTTTCGGTGATGACCTGCACCGTGCCGCTTGTGTAGGAGAGCCGAGGCTCCCCGTTCGGACCCTTGACTGGACTCCCTTCGTGCTTCCTAGAACGTCCTCGACGTAATTGGGCGAGACGCTTCGACCGGGGCCAGACGCCCCCGCCGGCGCACCAAGGCCGCTCGGTTGCATGCGGTCTACCGCGTGTCGCGTGTAGAGCCGATCGCCTACCTGGGCGTACTCACGCCCGCCTTGAGTGACGAAGCCAGGCTCGGAAGCCCACCTGGGCCTCACACCTCCCCCTTCGCCGGCGTCACCAGCAGCGCCAGCCCGGCATGCCCGTCGAGCTCGACGTGGAAGCCGTGCAGCTGGTCCACCTCACCGAAGGCCGACCCGTCCCCCATGTCCATGAGCCGCGACCCCGGATCGAGGTGGTCGCTGATGACCGTGCCGGAGATCGGCTCGGGCGAGAAGTTCAGCACCGTCACCTGCAGCTGACCCGGCACCTGCTCGTACTCGTGCACCATGACGAGCATCGCCTCGTGCGCCACGTCGGGGATGTCGACCTGCCGGGTCGTGGCGATGGCGAAGTAGCCCCGCAGGTGGAGGATCTCCCGCAGCCGCGTGACGAAGGAGTCCGGCTGCTCCATCTGCTCTTCGAGCGTGCCGTAGAGCGTGCGCGCCCGCGGCATGCCCGAGGTCGAGCGCTCCGCGGCCGGGTCCACCCCGAGGAGGTCGTAGGC
>DXAR01000128.1 GCA_019116945.1 Candidatus Janibacter merdipullorum
GTCGTGGCCACGGTCGTGAGCACGACGATGATGAGCACCTGCATCGTCGTGTCGTTCGCCCAGCCGAAGAGCTCGCTCAGGCCGGCGCCGATCTGCGAGGTGCCCAGGCCGATGGAGACCGCGACGCCGAAGAGCGTGCCGAGGATGGCGAGGATGTCGATGGCGCGGCCGATCGGGCCGTAGATGCCGTCCTTGAGGAAGGGGTAGAAGACCGAGCTGACGCGGACCGGCAGCTCGTAGCGGTGGATGAAGTAGGCGAAGGCCAGCCCGGGGAGGCAGAAGATCGCCCAGGTGTGCAGGCTCAGGTGGTAGAGCGCGAAGTTCATCCCGTCCGTGGCCGCCTGGGGCGTGTAGGGGTCGACGCCGGCCTTCGGCGGTGTGGCGAAGTGGGAGATCGGCTCCGCCACCCCCCAGAACATGAGGATCGTGCCGATACCGCCGGCGAAGAGCATGGCGAACCATGAGGGGAAGCTGTACTGGGGCGGCTCCTCCTTGCGACCGAGCTGGACCTGCCCGTAGGGGCTGAAGGCGACGGCGAGGAGCATGAAGACCCATGCCGTCACGCCGAAGATGAAGTACCACCCGAGGTTGGTGACGATCCACTCCCGCCCGGTGCTGAAGCTCGAGTTCAGCTGGTCGGGGAAGAGCAGCAGGACGATGAGGAAGAGGATCATCAGTCCTGCGGACACGAAGAAGATGGTCGGCTGGGTGCGCAGCCCCAGCCTGCGTGCGAGTGCGTCCATCGTCGGTCCTTCCCGTCGAGGTGTTCCGCCGTCGGTGCCGACGACGGCCGGTCTCGTGACCCTAGCCATGACCGTGCCCGCGGCGGGCCCTGAGGACCCATCGATTTCCGTCTGGGGCGGCCGGTGCCCTACTCTTGACTGTCGGTCACGTGTGTCTCGCCTCCCCGGACGACCGAGGGGGTGTCGACAGCGTGGCCGGACGACGGTGGCGGCCATCCAGGCGCCACCACCAACGGATTGAGAGGGTATGGCCAAGAAGGACGGTGTCATCGAGGTCGAGGGCACGATCATCGAAGCGCTCCCGAACGCAATGTTCCGGGTCGAGCTGACCAATGGTCACAAGGTTCTCGCCCACATCTCGGGCAAGATGCGGCAGCACTACATCCGGATCCTCCCCGAGGACAAGGTCGTCGTGGAGCTCAGCCCGTACGACCTGACCCGCGGCCGAATCGTCTTCCGTTACCGCTGACCGAGGCGGTCGTCGCCGCGCGACGACCGACGAGTGAGGCACACGAGCACGACCCGTCACCACGCACCGGGGGCGGGAGGAGATCGAGAAAGATGCGAGACGGCAATGAAGGTTCAGCCGAGCGTCAAGAAGATCTGTGACAAGTGCAAGGTGATCCGCCGCAACGGCCGGGTCATGGTGATCTGCGACAACCTGCGCCACAAGCAGCGCCAGGGCTGATCGCGGTCCACCAGGACCGGTAGGCGGGGAGCCGGGCCAGTCGCCCAGATCCTCGAGCAACGCCAACTCAAGAAGCATGCACCACCCGGCCCCGCCCCCTTCGAAGGGAGTGGACGTCACCCTCGGCTCGGAGGCCGAGGACCGCACGGCCCGCGTAGATCGCGGGGACACCCGGCGGACCGGTGGTGCACCAGACCTCCGAGCAGAAGATAAGGAAGCCATCACATGGCACGTCTTGTTGGAGTCGACCTGCCGCGCGAGAAGCGCGTCGAGGTCGCCCTGACCTACATCTTCGGTGTGGGACGCACGACCGCGCAGAAGGCCGTTGCCGCCACCGGCATCGACCCGAGCACCCGCGTCAAGGACCTGAACGACGACCAGCTCGTCGCTCTCCGTGACCACCTCGAGGCGAATGTCCAGCACGAGGGTGACCTCCGTCGTGAGGTCGCCGCCGACATCCGTCGCAAGGTCGAGATCGGCACCTACGAGGGGCTGCGTCACCGTCGCGGTCTCCCGGTGCGCGGTCAGCGCACCAAGACCAACGCCCGGACCCGCAAGGGCCCGAAGCGCACCGTCGCAGGCAAGAAGAAGGCCTGACGAGGACCCCGAAGACTACGTAGGAGAACAGCATGCCCCCCAAGACCCGCGCCACCAAGGTGCGTCGCAAGGTCAAGAAGAATGTGTCCGTGGGCCAGGCCCACATCAAGAGCACGTTCAACAACACCATCATCTCGATCACCGACCCCACTGGTGCCGTGATCTCCTGGGCCTCCGCCGGCCAGGTCGGCTTCAAGGGCTCGCGCAAGTCCACCCCGTACGCCGCCCAGATGGCGGCCGAGGCCGCCGCGCGTCGTGCCATGGAGCACGGCATGAAGAAGGTCGACGTCTTCGTCAAGGGCCCCGGCTCCGGTCGCGAGACCGCGATCCGCTCCCTGACGGCCGCTGGCCTCGAGGTCGGCGCCATCCAGGACGTCACGCCCAGCCCGCACAACGGTGTCCGCCCGCCCAAGCGCCGTCGCGTCTGAGCAGCAGAGATACGGGAGACAGATAAGACATGGCTCGTTACACCGGCCCCATCACCAAGAAGTCCCGTCGGCTCAAGCTCGACCTCGTCGGCGGTGACAAGAACTTCGAGCTCCGTCCCTTCCCGCCCGGCCAGCACGGCCGTCGCCGGATCCAGGAGAAGGAGTACCTCACCCAGCTGCAGGAGAAGCAGAAGGCCCGCTTCACCTACGGCGTCATGGAGAAGCAGTTCCTCCGGTACTACAAGGAGGCGGCCAACCGCCCCGGCCAGACCGGTCACAACCTGCTGACCATCCTCGAGTCGCGCCTCGACAACGTCATCTACCGTGCCGGGCTCGCCCGCACGCGTCGTCAGGCCCGTCAGCTCGTGACCCACGGTCACTTCGAGGTCAACGGCACGCGCACCAACGTGCCGAGCCAGCGCGTCGAGCAGTACGACATCATCACGGTCCGCAAGCAGTCGGTCGAGGCCTTCCCGATCCAGCTCGCCCGCGAGACCTTCGGCGAGCGCCCGGTCCCGGCCTGGCTGCACGTGATCCCCGGCAGCCTCAAGGTGCTCGTCCACCAGCTGCCCACCCGCGAGCAGATCGACACGCCGCTCACCGAGCAGCTCATCGTCGAGCTCTACTCCAAGAACTGATCCAGTTCCCCTGAGGGTGGCCCCCGCGGACCGATGCGGGGGTCACCGCCCGGGTCACGCCCGGGCACCTTCACGAGGCGTCATATAGCGGTCGCCCGTGGGAAGGAAGAACACCGTGCTCATCGCACAGCGCCCGAATCTCAGCGAAGAGGTCCTCGCCGACAACCGTTCGCGGTTCGTCATCGAGCCCCTCGAGCCCGGCTTCGGTTACACCATCGGCAACTCCCTGCGTCGCACCCTGCTCTCGAGCATCCCCGGTGCCTCGCTCACCTCGATCCGGATCGACGGGGTGCTCCACGAGTTCTCCACGATCCCCGGGGTCAAGGAGGACGTCACCGAGGTCATCCTCAACATCAAGTCCCTCGTCGTCTCCAGCGAGAACGACGAGCCGGTCGTGATGTACCTGCGCAAGTCCGGTGCCGGCGCCGTCACCGCCGCCGACATCAACCCGCCGGCCGGTGTCGAGGTCCACAACCCCGACCTGCACATCGCGACGCTCAACGACAAGGGCTCCCTCGAGATGGAGCTCACCGTCGAGCGCGGCCGCGGGTACGTCTCCGCGCAGCAGAACAAGTCCGCGGAGCAGGAGATCGGCCGCATCCCGGTCGACTCCATCTACTCGCCGGTCCTCGCCGTGACCTACAAGGTCGAGGCGACCCGAGTCGAGCAGCGCACCGACTTCGACAAGCTCGTCGTCGACGTCGAGACGAAGAACTCGATCGCCCCCCGGGACGCGCTGGCCTCCGCCGGCAAGACCCTCGTCGAGCTCTTCGGCCTGGCCCGCGAGCTCAACGTCGAGGCCGAGGGCATCGACATGGGCCCGTCGCCGACCGACGCCGCGATCGCCGCCGACATGGCGCTGCCGATCGAGGACCTCGACCTCACCGTCCGGTCCTACAACTGCCTCAAGCGCGAGGGCATCCACACCGTGGGTGAGCTCGTCGGGCGCAGCGAGGCGGACCTGCTCGACATCCGCAACTTCGGTGCGAAGTCGATCGACGAGGTCAAGGCCAAGCTGCACGAGATGGGCCTGGCCCTCAAGGACAGCCCCCCCGGGTTCGACCCGACGGCCGTCCCCGGCTACGGCGAGGACGACTACGACGAGTCCGTCGACGAGGATGCGTCCTTCGCCGAGGACGAGCAGCTCTGACCCACCGCCCTTCGACCTGACCGAATCGGTGAGGTCAAACCTCTGAGGAGAACACCATGCCCACCCCGACCAAGGGACCCCGTATCGGGGGCGGCCCGGCCCACGAGCGCCTCATCCTGGCGAACATGGCCACGTCGCTCTTCGAGCACGACCAGATCACGACGACCCAGGCCAAGGCCAAGCGGCTGCGTCCGCTCGCCGAGCGGCTCATCACCTTCGCCAAGCGCGGTGACCTGCACGCGCGCCGCAAGGTCATGACCGTCATCAAGGACAAGGGCGTCGTCCACCGCCTCTTCGTCGAGATCGCGCCGGACGTGGCCGACCGCCAGGGCGGCTACACCCGGATCACGAAGATCGCGCCGCGCAAGGGCGACAACGCCCCCATGTGCGTCATCGAGCTCGTCCGTGAGCCGGTCAACGCCAAGCCGAAGCGCGCCGTCGTCGCCGAGGCGGAGGCCGCTGCGAAGCGCTCCGCCAAGGACAAGGCCGCCGCGGAGGAGGCCACCGAGGCCGCCGCGGAGGAGGCCACCGAGGCTCCGGCCACCGAGCTGCCCGAGGGCGCCGTCGCGGCGCTCGAGGACGGCGCGGCCCCCAGCGACGAGTACACGGTCAAGGGCAACCTCGACTCGAAGAAGTACCACGTCGCCGGCTCGCAGTGGTTCGACAGCACCGTTGCCGAGGTCTGGTTCCAGACCGCCGACGCGGCCAAGGCGGCCGGCTTCGAGCCGGCCGGTGGCGAGGCCAAGCAGCAGGAGGAGTCCTCCGAGGACGCCTGAGCACCTGCTCATCGCTGAAGGGCGGCGCACCCCACGAGGGGTGCGCCGCCCTTCGTCGTGTCCGGGCGAAGGGCGGCGCTCACCTACGCTGGCCCCCATGCGGCTGCGCCTCGACCTCGCCTATGACGGCACCGACTTCCACGGCTGGGCGGCGCAGCCGGGGCTGCGCACGGTCGAGGGCGAGCTCACCGAGGCCCTGACGCGGGTCATGCGGCTGCCCGAGCCGGCCCGCGTGACCGTCGCCGGGCGCACCGACGCCGGCGTCCACGCCCGCGGCCAGGTCGTCCACCTCGACCTCGACCCGGCCGACCTGGACCGGGCCCGCGGACGCTCCGACCGCACGCCGCTCGCGGCGCTGGAGACCCGCCTGCGCGGGGTCCTGCCCGGTGACGTCGTCGTCCGGTCGGCCGCGGAGGCGCCCGAGGGCTTCGACGCCCGCTTCTCCGCGACGAGCCGGCGCTACCGCTACCTCGTCGCCGACGACCCGGCCACCCTGGACCCCCTTCGTCGTCGCGAGGTCGTCGGTCTGCGCGCCCCGCTGGACGTCGAGGCGATGAACGCCGCGACCCGGCACCTGCTCGGCCTGCGCAACTTCGCGGCCTTCTGCAAGAAGCGCGAGGGGGCGACCACGACGCGCACGCTCCTGCGCTACGACTGGCGGCGCCGTGAGGACGGGGTGCTCGAGGCGGTGGTCCTCGCCGATGCCTTCTGCCACTCGATGGTGCGTGCGCTCATCGGTGCGCTGGTCCCGGTCGGTGCCGGTGAGCGAGGCGTCGAGTGGCCGGAGCAGGTGCTCACCGAGGGGGTCCGCGACCCGCGGGTCAAGGTCATGCCCGCCCACGGGCTGTGCCTCATGGAGGTGAGCTATCCGCCGGCGGAGCAGCTCGCCGCCCGCGCCGAGGAGGCCCGGGCACGACGCGAGGAGTGATCACTCCCGCAGCGCGCTCCCCGGCGGCAGCGGCCACCAGCGCCAGCCGAGGACACCCACGACCTGGTCGGTCCGGACGTACCGCGGGTGGCAGCCCGCCGCGTCGGCGCGGCCGCGGCAGGCGGAGATCGAGTCCGCGCTGTTGACCCGGTTGTCACCGAGGACGAGGTAGGCGTCGTCGGGGACCGTGACCTCGGGGAAGCAGCGGGGCGAGGCCTCGTCCGCGCAGGACCCCGAGTGGGGGAGGTCGTTGGTGACGTACGGCTCGTCGATGGGCTCGCCGTCGACGAGGATCCGTCCCTCGGAGTCGCAGCACTCGACCGTCTCCCCGGGCAGCCCGACGACCCGCTTGACCGTGTGCGCGGTGTGGCTGGGGCCGACGCCGAGGAGGTCACCGAGGTAGCGGACGGCATTCGTCAGCGCGTTGGGGTCCTCGATCCGGTCCTCCTCCCACGTGCTGCCGTGGCCGAAGACGACCACCTCGCCGCGGTCGAGGTCCTCCTCGTCGACGCCGACGACCTGGGCGAAGACCCGGTCCCCGGTCATGACCGTCGGCTCCATCGACTCCGAGGGGACGACGAAGGGCCGGATGAGGGTGTGGGTGACGACCGCGATGACGGCGAAGGAGATGACGACCCGCACGAGCACGTCGACGACCCAGTGCCGCTGCGGGCGCTCCTGTCCTTCGCTCACCGGGCCAGACTATGCCCGGCGGGGCAGGGGGGTGAGCCCGACGACCGCGGTGACTCGGCGGGCGCCCGGGGTGCCGGCGCCGCGACGGCGGTAGCGGTCGAGGACGGCGCCGAGCTCGGCGCGCAGGGCGGCGAGCTGGGTCTCGTCGACGAGGACCTCGCGGTCGTCGAGGCCGCACTCCTCCTGCCACACGAGAGGCCAGGCGACCTGGGCATCGACCCACCCGTGGAGCCGCTGGGCGTGGTGGTCCACGAGGTCGTGGGCCAACCACAGGGCGTCGGCGAGCTCGTCGCTGTCGGTGATCGTGCTCACGGCCACGGAGCTGTCGAGACCCTCGGTCTCCTCCTCCTCGGCCGCCGCCCACACCCGCGACCGGCCGTCACCGAGCCCGGTGTCGGTGACGAGGCCGGCCTCGGCGAGGACCCGGGTGTGATAGCTCGTGGCGCCGGTGTTGCTGCTGAGGGCGCGAGCGAGGTCGGCGGCCGTGGCGCCTCCGTGGAGGCGCAGGTGGGCGAGGATGCGGGAGCGAAGGGGGTGGGCGAGCAGCCGCCAGGCCGCCGGCGCGGGGTCGGTACTGCTCTCGACGGGGTCATCGGCCATGCCTCCGATGATTGCACAAGTATTGTGCAATCATCGGTCGCGCGACTCCGCGGGCAAGTGCCGTTGCGGCCAGAACCCTGCTGTCCCAAGGGTTTTGGCGCCGTTCGGTGGATTTCAGGCGACCCGCCGGGGTCCGTAGAATGGTGTGCAGCGGCGCCCCGCCCTTCGTGGCCGGTGGCGCCACCCCCGACGCCAGGCGAAGGGGGACGCACCGACGAGAGCAGAAGGCATCACTCATGCGCACGTACACCCCCAAGGGCGGTGAGATCACCCGTCAGTGGCACATCATCGACGCCACCGACGTCGTGCTCGGCCGCCTCGCGAGCCAGACCGCACAGCTCCTGCGCGGCAAGCACAAGACGACCTTTGCCCCCCACCTGGACACGGGCGACTTCGTCATCATCATCAACGCCGACAAGATCGCGCTCACCGGCGCCAAGGCCGAGCAGAAGCGCGCCTACCGCCACTCCGGTCGTCCGGGCGGTCTGTCCTCGATGAACTACACCGAGATGCTCGAGAAGCACCCCACCCGCGCCGTCGAGAAGGCCGTCCGTGGCATGCTCCCGCGCAACTCCCTGGGCCGCCAGCAGCTGGAGAAGCTCAAGGTCTACGCCGGTGCCGAGCACCCGCACGGCGCCCAGCAGCCCACCCCCTACACGATCTCGCAGGTCGCGCAGTAAGCGCCGGCCGAGAAGGAAATCAGAGGCTTCATCGTGGCTGACACCACCGACAACACCCAGTCCCAGGTCCTCGAGGGCGACGAGCCCGAGCTGAGCTCCTACACCTCCGAGTCCGACGGCCCCGTCGCCGGTGGCTCCGACGAGCCCGTGCGGCGGCCCTCCGCCTCCGCTCCCGGCTCCGCCACCGGTCGTCGCAAGCAGGCCATCGCCCGCGTCCGGATCGTCCCGGGCACCGGCGAGTGGAAGGTCAACGGCCGCCCGCTCGAGGAGTACTTCCCGAACAAGGTCCACCAGCAGATCGTCAACGAGCCGCTCACCGCGCTCGAGCTCGACGGTGCCTACGACGTGCTCGTCCGCGTCCACGGCGGTGGCCCCTCCGGCCAGGCCGGTGCCGTCCGGCTCGGCGTCGCCCGTTCGCTCAACGGCGTCGACCCCGAGCTCAACCGCGCCACCCTGAAGAAGGCCGGTTACCTCACCCGGGACGCCCGCGTCCCGGAGCGCAAGAAGGCCGGTCTCAAGAAGGCCCGCAAGGCGCCGCAGTACAGCAAGCGCTGATCCGCGCCTCTCGTCGAAGGGCGCCGCTCACCTCCCGGTGGGCGGCGCCCTTCGCCATGTCGCACCTGGCTGGGTGTGATGTCTAGGTGGATGCGGTGGGGAGGGGGCGGCCGGCGCGCATCTCGGCCACGAGCGAGCGGGTCACCTCGACGAGGTCCCGGTCGTGCGCGGCGGCCACCGCCTGCTGGCGCTGGTAGCTCGCACCGGTGCGGATGATGTCCTCGACGCCGGCCAGCTCGTCGCTGCAGCCAAGGCGTCGGGCGATGGGCATCAACCGCTCGAGGAGGTCCCAGAGGTCGTCGGTGACGAGCCGTTCGCGGTTGCGCGAGTCGAGGATGATGATCGAGTCCATGCCGTACCGCGCGGTGCGCCACTTGTTCTCCTGGACGTGCCAGGGCGGCAGGGTGGGGATGGTGCCGCCGTCGGTGAGGCGGTCGTCGAGGTGGACGACGAGGCACTGCGTCAGGGCGGTGAGCGCGGCGATCTCGTGCATCGTCGGGACGCCGTCGCACACGCGCACCTCGAGCGTGCCGAGGTGCGGTGCCGGGCGTAGGTCCCAGCGCACCTCCTTGAGCTCGTCGATGACGCCCGTGACGAGCAGGTCGTCCACGTAGCGCTCGTACTCCGACCAGTCCTCGAACTGGAAGGGCAGTCCGGCCGTGGGCAGCTGCTGGAAGAGCAGCGCCCGGTTGCTCGCGTAGTCCGTCGGGACGCCGCCCCACCACGGGGACGAGGCGGACAGCGCCTGGAGATGTGGGGCATAGGAGAGCATGCCCCCGAGGAGGGGGAGGACCTTGTCGCGGTGGGTCACCCCGACGTGCGTGTGCACCCCGTAGATGAGCATCTGGCGACCCCACCAGCGCGTGCGGTCGATGAGGGTGGCATAGCGCTCACCCTCGGTGACCTCCTGGCTCTCCCACCGCGCGAAGGGGTGGGTGCCGGCGGAGAGGAGCTCCAGGCCGAGTCCGTCGGTGATCCCGCGGAGCCGGTCCATGCTCGAGGAGAGGTCCTCGATGACCTCCGGGACGGTGTCGCAGACGCCCGTGACGAGTTCGACGGTGTTGTTGAGCAGCTCCCGGTGGACCTTGGGGGAGAGCCCGTCCTCGGCCGCGAGCGGGTCGACGACGCTCTCCGCGAGCGGGACGAGATCCATCGTCTCCCGGTCGATCAGGGCGATCTCCCACTCGACCCCGAGCGTCGGTCCCGCAGACGGCGTGAACTCGATCATCGTGGCCTCTCGACGCCCGAACGGTGCCCGATCAGCCTAACCGAGCGGTATCGTGGCCGCGCCCGTCCACGGTGGCGTCAGTACGCCGCCGCGCAGGTCCCGGACGGTCGTCCCACGGAAGGTTCAACCACCATGTCCCGACTCTTCGGCACCGACGGTGTCCGCGGTCTCGCCAACGGCGAGGTCATCACCGCCGACTTCGCCCTTCGTCTCGCCCAGGCCGCTGCCCGCGTCCTGCGCGACCCGGAGGGCACCGAAGGGCGGCGACCCGTCGCCGTCGTGGGCCGGGACCCCCGCGCGTCCGGGGAGTTCCTCTCCGCCGCCGTCGTCGCCGGTCTCGCGAGCAGCGGCATCGACGTCCTCGACGCCGGTGTCGTCCCGACGCCCGCCGTGGCCTTCCTCACCGGCGAGGTGCACGCCGACTTCGGGGTCATGCTCTCCGCCTCGCACAACGCGATGCCGGACAACGGGATCAAGTTCTTCGCCGCGGGCGGGCACAAGCTGCCCGACGCCGTCGAGGACGCCATCGAGGCGGCCATGGACGAGGCGCCGGAGCGGCCGACGGGGGTCGACGTCGGCCGGGTCACCGTCATGGAGGACTCCGGCACGCGCTACGTCCGCCACCTCCTCGACTCGGTGGAGCCGCAGCTCGAGGGGTTGACGATCGTCATCGACGCCGCCCACGGCGCCGCGAGCGAGGTGTCTCCTGAGGTCTTCCGCCTCGCCGGGGCCACCGTGCACGTCGTCGGGGCCCGTCCCGACGGGCTGAACATCAACGACGGCTGCGGGTCGACCCACCTGGAGGTGCTGCAGGCCGCCGTGGTGGAGCACGATGCGGACCTGGGCATCGCGCACGACGGGGACGCCGACCGGTGCCTCGCGGTGGATGCCTCCGGCGAGGAGATCGACGGCGACCAGATCATGGCGATCCTCGCGCTGAGTCTCCAGGACCACGGGACGCTGGCCGAGGACACGCTCGTCGCGACGGTCATGAGCAATCTCGGCCTCATCCGCGCCATGGAGGCGTCCGGCATCCGGGTGGTCCAGGCCGGTGTCGGTGACCGCTACGTCCTCGAGGAGATGCGCAAGGGCGGCTTCTCCCTCGGCGGCGAGCAGTCCGGCCACGTCATCCTCCTCGAGCACGCGACGACCGGCGACGGCGTCCTCACCGGCCTCATGCTCGCGGCGCGGGTCGCCGAGACGGGCAAGAGCATCGCGGAGCTCGCCGGCGCGATGACCCGGATGCCGCAGGTGCTCATCAACGTCAAGGACGTCGACAAGCACCGCGTCGACGGTGACGAGGGCGTGCGCGCGGCCGTCGCGGAGCTGGAGACCTCCCTGGCCGACGAAGGGCGGGTCCTCCTGCGCAAGTCCGGCACCGAGCCCGTCGTGCGGGTCATGGTCGAGGCGGACACCCATGAGCGGGCGCAGAGCAGCGCCGAGCAGCTCTCCGTCGTCGTCCGGGAGCGCCTCGCCCTCTGACCCGCACGCGCGGCCGGAGGTCAGACGACGGGGGCCTCGAAGTACGTGTGCCGGGTGACGGCCCGCTCGTCCGCGTCGAGGACCCAGAAGTCGGCGAAGCCGACGCTCGCCTCGCTGCCGTCCTTGAGCGAGCCGACGAAGCGACCGCGCACCGCGACCCGGGCGCCGTCGGCGAGGAGATCGTCGATCTCGTGACGGCCGTCGGCGATGACCCGCTCGCCCCCGTAGAAGGTGGCGAGGGCGGCCCGCCCGACCATCGGCGCGTAGCCCGGCCGGTGGTAGACCGCCTCCTCGGCGAAGCCGGCGACCACGCCCTCGACGTCACCGGAGTCGACGAGCGCGTAGTAGCGCCGGACCGCCTCGGTGGCGGTCATCCGCTGACCTCCCGGCCGAGGGCGGCGGAGGCGCGCTGGAGGGCGGCTGCGACCGGGGTGATGCCCTGCTCCTCGGCCGCCGTGAGCAGCCCACCGACCCGCTCGCCGATGCGGTCGACCGCGGCGAGGGTCTCCGCGTCGCTCCAGCCGACGACCCCGCCGTGGACCTGGATGACGCCACCGGCGTTGGCGACGAAGTCCGGGACGTAGGTGATCCCGGCGGCGCGCAGCGCCTCGGCGCAGCCCGCCTCGTCCAGGGTGTCGTTGGCGGCGCCGGCGATGATCCGGGCGGGGATGCGCTCGACGGCATCGCGGGTGACGACGCGGGCGACGGCGCACGGGGCGAAGACATCGGCAGGGTGGAAGGGGGCCTGCTCCGTCGGGACGGTCGCGCCACCGAGCTCGCCGGCCAGGTCCTCGGCCCGGGTGGTGTCGACGTCGGCGACGGTGACCCGGGCACCGTCCGCGTGCGCGAGCCGAGCCACCTCGGCTCCGACGCTGCCGACGCCCTGGACGACGACGTGGAGGCCGGACAGGCCCCCTTCGCCGTGGTGGTGGACGGCCGCGGCCCGCATGGCGGCATAGACGCCACGGGCGGTGAAGGGGGAGGGGCTCACCTCGTCGCAGAAGGCCCGTGCACCGCCGTCGTCGCGGATGGTCTGCATGTCCTCGAGGAGGGTGCCCATGTCGACCCCCGGGATGTAGGTGCCGGCCGTGCGGGCGATCATCTCGCCGAAGCGCGCGAAGAGCGCACGGCGCTCCGGCGATCCCGGCGCGAGGCTGTCGCCGTCGAGCATGACGACGGACTTCGCCCCGCCGTAGGGGAGCTCGGCGAGGGCGTGCTTGAGCGTCATGGCGGAGGCGAGGCGCTGCGCCTCGCGGGCGGCCGCGGCGGTGGAGGAGTAGGCGCGGTAGCGCACTCCACCGAACCCGGGGCCGAGGGTCGTGTCGTCGA
>DXAR01000129.1 GCA_019116945.1 Candidatus Janibacter merdipullorum
CGCACGGCCGCGCAGGTCCGGGCGGCGTGGGCGGAAGGGAGGCACGCCGCCCTCATCGGGATGGAGGGCGGGCACTCCATCAACAGGTCACTGGCGACGCTGGAGGCCTTCGCGGAGAGGGGTGCTCGCTACATGACCCTGACGCACAACGACAACACGGAGTGGGCCGACTCCGCGACCGACGACCGGGTGCACGGAGGCCTCACGGACGAGGGGCGCGCCATCGTCTCCCGGATGAACGACCTCGGGGTGATCGTCGACCTCTCCCACGTCAGTGCGGAGACGATGCACGACGCGCTCGATGCCACGAGGGTCCCGGTGATGTTCAGCCACTCCGGTGCGCGCGCCGTGTGCGACCACCCGCGCAATGTCCCCGACGACGTCCTCGAGCGCATCCCCGACAACGCCGGCATCGTCATGGCCAACGTCGTGCCGAAGTTCGTCAACCAGGCCCGCGCGGACGCGGCTCTGGAGCGCACGGACGTCGTGCCCGACCCGGTGGCGACGATCGAGCACGTCGTGGCGCACCTCGAGCACCTGCGGGAGGTCGTCGGCATCGAGCACGTGGGGATCGGCGCGGACTACGACGGTGTCGACGAGACGCCGGTGGGCCTGGAGGACGTGTCGAGCTACCCGCGGCTCTTCGCGGCGCTGGGGGAGCGTGGCTGGTCGCGCGCGGACCTCGAGGCCCTCGCCCACGGCAATGTGCTCCGCGTGCTCGAGGTCACCGAGGTCTGACGCGTGGCCAGCCGCCCGCCTCAGGCTCGGACGTCGGGGAAGCGGCGCTTGTCGCGCGGCGGGGGCGGGGCCTGGGTGCGCTCGCCGGCGGACCGGGGCCCGTCCTGACCGGTGAGGCTCTTCTTGACGTTGCGGGAGAGACCGTCGATCTGCGAGTGGTACTTGCCCTTCGTGCGCTGGTCGACGAACCCGGTGGCCTTGTCGATGTAGCCCTGGGCCTTGTCGGGGTTCTGGCGGGCCCAGCGTCGAGCTCCTTCGACGGCGGTGAACATCGCCGTGGCCTTCGTGAATCGGGGCATGGGGGCTCCTTCGATCGGGTGGACTCCATCATGCCAACGACGGGGCACCGCGCAGGATTCCGCGCGGTGCCCCGTCGTGACGATCGGTCGCTCAGATCCCCTTCGTCAGGTGGGGCACGTGCCAGCCGGTGTACCTGTGCGCCGTGGCCGCGCTGATGTCGTGCCGCGTGGTCGTACCCATCCGCTTCCAGGTCCGCTGGGCCGTGCTCCAGCCGGAGGCGACGGTGAGCTGGGTGAAGTCGCCGTCCCGGTCGCCGTCGACGGCCTCGCGGGCGACGAACTTGTAGGCCCCGGTGCCGCTCGTCGTCTTCTGGTAGCCGAAGTCGGACCACACCGAGCCATCGGTGGTCCACCGGTAGCGGCTCCGCGGGTCCTGGAGCGTCGTCAGCCGGCCGTCGCGGTAGGTGACGACGCGGTAGTAGGCGCTGTGTGCGCCGAGGCCGGTGCGCAGGACGAGCTCGTAGCCGTCCTCGCCGTCGATCCGGGCAGAACCGCGGTAGTGGTCCTTGCTGGCGAGTGTCTCGGTGACCGTGGACAGCCGCTCGCCGTCAGCGGTGGCGACCCACAGGGTCACCATGTCCGTCCCGTCGCCCTGGTGCGCGGCGCGCATCCCGACGGAGTCACGGACGCCGTCGCCGTCGACATCGGCCCGGGAGACGATGACGCAGTCGGCGCGCTCGGCGCAGGCATTGGGTGCGGCGGCCTGGGCCGGGGCGGCGAGGCCGAACCCCAGCAAGGTCAGCCCGGTGGTGGTGGCGATGGTGCTGCGGACGTGCTTCTTCATGATGATTCCCCCTGTGTCGAGCAGGACCCCTGTGTCCTGCCTTGCCCATGAAGACGCTCGGCAGTGGGTGCCGGTTGCCTCATCGGCTGAAAAAGATCCGGCGGGACGAAGGGGGCGCCTCGCCCCCTTCGTCCCCGGCCCGGTCAGTGCCGCTGAGGCAGGTAGGGCACATTCCACTCGGCGTTGGCGACCATCACCGCCGGCGTGACGGAGGCGCTCTTTTTCGAGATCTGGCGCCAGCCACCGTTGCTCCACGTGACGGCCTTCGTCGTCTGGACGTAGCGGCCCGAGTAGCGGTTGAGGGTGCCCCGGTAGGCGTAGACGAGCGGCTTGCCGCTGGACATCACCGTGCGGCGGTAGCCCATCCCGGTCGTCGCCGAGGAGTCGATGGCCCACCGGTACCGGTAACTGAAGTCGCGCGTGCTCAGCGGGTCCTTGAGCGTCGTCAGCTTCCCGTCGCGGTAGGTGATGACGTGGTACCACCCGGTGTGCGCACCCTCGTCGGACTGCAGGACGAGCTCGTGGCCCGGCTCTCCGTCGATCGCGGCGGCGCCCCACCACGCGGACACCTGAGGCAGGTCGATGGGGCTCACGGTGGTGAGTGACTCACCGTCGGCCGTACGGACGCGGACGGTCGCCTTGTACCCGTGGTCGCTCTTGCCCCACGCGGTCAGCCCCACCGAGTCCCGCCTGTCGTCGCCGTCGACGTCGGCGCGCGAGACGATGTGGCAGCTCGACCCGGCGTCGGCGCAGGCGTCCGGTGCGGCTGCGGTGGTCGCCACGGAGGTTGGTGCGGTCAAGCCCGCTCCGAGGAGGGCAAGGCCGGCGGTGGTGGAGATGGTCGTGCGGATGCGTGTCATGGATCTGTCCCCCTGATCGGTGACGGACGCCGCCCTGCGCGACGTCCCACCCCTTCCCACGACGGTCGGGCTCGTCGGGTTGAGTCCTCGGCGACTCGTGACACATCCGTGACCTGGCGAAGGGGGTCGGCCCGCCCCTTCGCCCACCGCGTTCAGTGAATGACCACCGGCGGACGGTCCTCCTCCGGCTCCTCGTCGAGCAGGTGGCTCTCCTCCTTCTTGCGCGGGAGGAAGAGCGCGACGACGAGCGTGGCCAGGCAGAGGAAGGCGGAGACCCAGTAGGTGCTCGCGAAGGCCTCGGCCATCTCGTGGCGCACGGTCGAGGTGATGAGGGGGCCGAAGTCGCGCGGGTCGGAGACCTGCGCCGCGAGCTCGGCGACCTCGGGGAACTTCGCCATGAGCTGCTCGAGCTGGCTCGGGTCCTTGACCTTGTCGGCCGCCTCGCCGTAGGCCGCGGCCTGCCCGATGATCGGGCGCTCGTCGAAGCCGCGCGTGAGGAGGACGGAGGCGACGGCCACGCCGAAGGAGCTCGCCGTCTGCTGGGTGATGTTGAGCAGGGTCGACCCCCGGGCGACCTGGGGGCCGGTGAGGGCCTTGAGCGAGCTCGTCATGAGCGGCATCATCGTCGCGCCCATACCGAGCCCCATGACGAAGAGCACGGGGATGATGAAGCCCCAGTAGCTCGACGTCGAGGTGATCTGGGTCAGGGCGAACATGCCGCCGGTGATGAGGGCGATGCCGACCGGGACGATGCGGCCGACCGGGTAGCGGTCGATGAGGGCGCCGGCGACGGGCATCGTCAGGAGGGCGCCGATCCCCTGGGGTGCCATGAGCAGGCCCGCGCTGAAGGTGTCCTCGCCGCGGACCTGCTGGAAGTACGTCGGGACGAGCAGGAGGCCGCCGAAGAAGGCCGTGGCGAAGAGGAACATCGTCAGCGCTGCGACGGAGAACTGCCGGTTGGCGAGGAGGCGCAGGTCGAGCAGCGGGTGCTCGGGCTTCATCGACCACCAGCCGAAGGCGGCGATGAGCAGGGCGCCGACGCCCATCGGGGCCAGGACCTTCGTCGCCATGAAGGTGCCCTCGTCGGGGATCGAGGAGACCCCGTAGAGGAAGGCGGCGAGGCCGGGCGACATGAGCGCCAGCCCGACGATGTCGATGGACTCGCTCGGCTCCGTGTGGTCCTTGGGGAGGACGATCGCCGCGTAGACGAGGGCGAGCACGCCGATGGGCAGGTTGATGAGGAAGATCCACGTCCAGCTCGGCCGCCCCAGCCAGTGGGCGTTGTCGATGAGCCAGCCACCGAGGATCGGTCCGCCGATCGGGCCGAGGAGCATGGGGACGCCGAGGATCGCCATGAGGCGGCCGATCCGGGCGGGGCCGGCGGCGCGGGTCATGATCGTCATACCGAGAGGCATGAGCATGCCGCCACCGAGGCCCTGGACGACGCGGGCACCGATGAGCATCTCGATCGTCGGCGCGAAGGCGCAGAGCACCGATCCCGCGACGAAGAAGGCGATGGCGGTGAGGTAGAGGCGCTTCGTGCCGAAGCGGTCCGCGGCCCAGCCGGTGAGCGGGATGACGGTCGCCAGCGCGAGGGTGTAGGCCGTGACCGTCCAGGCGACGGTGGAGTAGGGGAGCGGTGTGTCGCCCGTGGCCAGGTCGGTCTGGAAGTGGGGCAGGGCGACGTTGACGACGGTGATGTCGAGGATCGCCATGATCGAGCCGAGGACGACGACGCCGGCGATCTTGAGGACGGCGGCGTCGATCTTCTCGGGGTACTCGTCGAGCAGGGCGGGGTCGTGGGCGGGGGCCGACACAGGGGTCTCCTGACGGTGGCGAAGGGGGTCTGGCGGCGTCTTCGCCGTCGGTGGCGCGGACAACGGACATCTGCACGCCGCAGACAAGTATGCGCCGCCGTCCGCGCCGGGACCAACACCTTTAGGCTGTCGGGGTGAACGAGATCGAGATCGGCCGAGGCAAGCGGGGCCGCAGGGCCTACTCCTTCGACGACATCGCGGTGCTGCCGAGTCGGCGCACGCGCGACCCCCAGGAGGTCTCCCTCGACTGGCAGATCGACGCCTACCACTTCGACATGCCGGTCATCGCGGCCCCGATGGACTCCCTCATGTCACCGGCGACGGCGATCGCCTTCGGCGAGGCCGGTGGCCTTCCGGTCCTCGACCTCGAGGGCCTGTGGACGCGGTACGAGGACCCGGAGACCCTCCTCGCGGAGATCGCCTCCCTCGACCCGGCGCTCGCGACGGCGCGGATGCAGGAGATCTACGCGGCGCCGATCGTGCCCGAGCTCATTACGGAGCGGCTTGGCGAGATCCGTCGCGCGGGCGTCACCGTCGCCGGTGCGCTCAGCCCCCAGAACACGCAGCAGCACTGGAAGACGGTCGTCGACGCGGGGGTCGACCTCTTCGTCATCCGCGGGACGACGGTCTCCGCGGAGCACGTGAGCAGCCGGAGCGAGCCGCTCAACCTCAAGCGCTTCATCTACGAGCTCGACGTCCCGGTCATCGTCGGCGGCGCGGCCGGCTACACCGCCGCCCTGCACCTCATGCGCACCGGCGCGGCGGGCGTGCTCGTCGGCTTCGGCGGTGGCGCCGCCTCGACGACCCGGCAGGCGCTCGGGATCCATGCGCCGATGGCCAGTGCCATCGCCGACGTGGCGGCTGCCCGTCGCGACTACCTCGACGAGTCCGGTGGTCGCTACGTCCACGTCATCGCCGACGGCGGTCTCGGGACGAGCGGCGACATCGTCAAGGCCGTCGCCTGCGGCGCCGACGCCGTCATGCTCGGCGCAGCCCTCGCCCGCTCGGCCGAGGCGCCCGGACGGGGCTTCCACTGGGGTGCCGAGGCCCATCACCCGGAGCTGCCGCGCGGTGCGCGCGTCGAGGTCGGGTCCGTCGCCTCGATGCAGGAGGTCCTCTTCGGTCCCAGCAGCTCCGCGGACGGCACGACCAACCTCATGGGCGCCCTGCGCCGGGCCATGGCCACGACCGGCTACACGGAGGTCAAGGAGCTGCAGCGCATCGAGGTCGTCGTCGCGCCGCACCAGCCGAGCTGACCTCCCCTTCGTGCTCCTCGTCTCACCGGACGTCGGTCGGTGGCCCGGGGGGCGGCCGAGGGTTACCTTGTAGTAATGACCTCGGAGACCATCGCTGATCCTGAGCTGGACCCCACTGCGACCTACGCGGTCGACCCGGGGCGCGCCCGTCGCCTCGCCAGTCGCGTCGTGGCCTCGCCGACGGCCGAGACCTTCTCGCGCGTCTCCCCGCTCACCGGTGGCCCGATCGCGACACTGCCGCTCTCCACGGCCGACGACGTGTCCCGGGCCGTGGACGCAGCCCGCGCGGCGCAGGTCCGCTGGGCCGCGACCTCCTTCGACGAGCGCAAGCGGATCCTCCTGCGCTTCCACGACCTCGTCCTCGACCGGCAGGTCGAGCTGCTCGACCTCGTGCAGATCGAGTCGGGCAAGGTGCGCAAGCACGCCTTCGAGGAGGTGCTCGACACCGCCCTCTGCGCCCGGTACTACGCCCGGACCGCGGAGAGCCACCTGCGCACGACCTCGGTTGCCGGTGCCTACCCCCTCCTCACCCAGACCCGGGTCCAGCACCACCCCAAGGGCGTCGTCGGCGTCGTCTCGCCGTGGAACTACCCGCTGAGCCTGGCGATCACCGATGCCCTGCCCGCGCTCATGGCCGGCAACGCCGTCGTCCTCCGCCCCGACCAGCAGGGCTCGGTCACCGCCCTGGCCGGCGTCGACCTCCTGCGCGAGGCCGGCCTGCCGGAGGGGGCCCTCCAGGTCGTCCTCGGGCGGGGCTCCGAGGCCGGTCAGGCGGTCGTCGACTCGACCGACTACGTCTGCTACACCGGATCGACGCCCACCGGCCGCAGCGTTGCCCAGTCGGCCGCCAGCCGTCTCGTCTCCTTCAGCATGGAGCTCGGGGGCAAGAACTCCGTCTACATCGCCGCCGACGCCGACGTGAAGAAGGCCGTCGAGGGCGCGGTCCGGGCCTCCTTCTCCAGCAGCGGCCAGCTGTGCATCTCGACCGAGCGCGTCATCGTCCACGAGGCGATCGCCGACGAGTTCATCCCCCGCTTCGTCGCCGCCGTCGACGCGATGAGCTTGGGCACGGCGCTCGAGTACGGCTACGACATGGGCTCCCTCGTCAGCGAGGCCCAGCTGCAGACCGTGACCGAGCACGTCGACGACGCCCGGGCGAAGGGAGCGACCGTCCTCGCCGGCGGGCGGCACCGCCCCGACATCGGCCCCTACGTCTTCGAGCCGACGGTTCTCGAGGGTGTCACCTCGGCCATGACCTGCCGCGACGAGGAGACCTTCGGCCCGCTCGTCGCCATCTACCGGGTCGCCGACGACGATGCGGCGATCGCGCTCGTCAACGACACCGAGTACGGCCTCAACTCGTCGGTGTGGACCAAGGACGTCGGCCGCGGGCGCCGGATCGCTGCCCGGATCAAGACCGGGACGGTCAACATCAACGAGTGCTATGCCGCGACCTGGGCGTCCATGGGTGCCCCGATGGGTGGGATGAAGGACTCCGGGATGGGGCGTCGCCACGGCGCCGAGGGGATCCTCAAATACACCGAGGCCCAGACCGTGAGCGCCCAGCACCTGCTGCCCATCGCGCCGGCCCTGGGGATGAGCGACAAGGCGCATGCCGCGGTCATGACCATCGGTCTGCGGGCGATGAAGATCATGGGGATGAAGTGACTGCACCTTCCGTGGACACCGACGTCCTCGTCATCGGGTCCGGCTTCGGCGGGTCCGTCGCCGCCCTCCGCCTGTCCGAGAAGGGGTACCGGGTCACCGTCCTCGAGGCCGGTCGGCGCTTCGAGGACGAGGACTTCGCCGAGACGAGCTGGGACCTGAAGAACTTCCTCTGGGCGCCCAAGGTGGGGATGTACGGCATCCAGCGGATCCACATGCTCAAGGACGTGATGATCCTCGCCGGTGCGGGGGTCGGCGGTGGCTCGCTCAACTACGCCAACACCCTCTACGTGCCGCCGCCGGTCTTCTTCCAGGACCGGCAGTGGGGTCACATCACCGACTGGCAGGCCGAGCTCAAGCCGCACTACGACATGGCCAGCTCGATGCTCGGCGTCGTGACCAACCCCTGCGACGGCCCGGTGGAGCAGGCGATGCGCAGCTCGGCCGAGG
>DXAR01000130.1 GCA_019116945.1 Candidatus Janibacter merdipullorum
ACGATCTCCAGGGTCTTGCCCAGGCGCTCGTCCTTCGTCCGGATCCCGAGTTCGCCAGGACGAGGGCCAGGAGGGTGGCGCCGAGGAGCAGCGCGCCGCCGAAGGCGTCGCTGCGCGCGCTCTCGCGCACCTCTCGCCAGATCTCGTGGGGCGCTCGGCGGATGGGTGTGCTCGGGGCGGTTTCGGGCATGAGGGAGCTCGGCTTTCGCGGGGGGACCGGACATGGGCAACGCGCGCGTCGACGAGGACGCGGGGCTCACGCCGGTGGCGGGCAGTCGGCGATCTCACCGTGGGGCGTTGGTGCCCCGCTCGCTGGTCCAGCCGTTCGTCCCCGGGTGGCGCATCGTGCGCATGAGGACCCGCATGCGCGCGGAGTTCGCCATCACGCGCTGGATCGTCACGGGCCCAGTCTACGAAGGCGAGCCGGGGCACGTCACTGCGTCAGGGCGAGCACCTCGGCCGTGGGGAGGGCGGCGAGCTCCGCGGCGTCCACGAGGAGCTTCGATCCCCGGATGCCGGAGCCGACGACGACCTCGCCCGCGGCGACGACTCCTTCGTCGACGAGGACCGGCCAGTCCTCCGGCAGGCCGACCGGGGTGATCCCGCCGTACTCCATGCCGGTGATCTCGACGGCCTCGTCCATGGGCGCGAAGGAGATCTTGCGCGCGTCGATATGCCGGCGGACGACGCCGTTGATGTCCGCCCGGTCGGTCGCGAGGACGAGGACGGCGGCGTGCTTGGTCTCCCCTCCCCTTCGACCCGCGACGACGACGCAGTTGGCGGAGCACTCCGGCGGCGACCCGTAGGCCTCGCAGAAGGCGGCGGTGTCGGCCAGGTCCGGGTCGATCTCGGCGACCCGGGCGGACGGCAGCGTCGCGATCGCGGCGGCGACGGGCGCGGCGAGCAGGTCGGTGTGCTCGGCCGCCGGGGTCCAGGTGAGGGTGCCGGCTGCTGCGCTCATGCCCTCGACCCTAGCGCCGCCGCCACCTTAGGCTAGCGACGACCACACGGAGGTGGGCAGTGGCGACGACGCGATCCGGCTCGACGGGCCGACGACGCACACTCGAGCGAGCGTGGGAGCGGTGGCACCAGGGCACCGGGGCCGAGGACGGGGTGCGCCCGGAGATCCTCTCGTCGTGGCGACGCTCCGCCGCCCACGTCACCGACGAGGTCGACGCCGCGCCCCTGGCCGACGAAGGGGAGACCCGCAGCCTCTTCGAGGGGTCACCGCTGTCCACGGCGGTGGACCGGCTCCAGGGCGCCCTGCGCTCCGCCGCCGAGGACGGTGACCTCGTCGTCGCGGTGACCGACCCGCAGACCCGCATCCTGTGGACCTACGGCGGGCGAGTGATGCGCGGCGCCGCGGAGGAGGTCAACTTCGTCGCCGGCGGCCGCTGGGACGAAGCGAGCGTCGGCACCAATGCCCTCAACCTCGCCCTGCGCACCGACGAGGTGTCCACGGTCTTCGCCGCCGAGCACTACGCCCCCATCGTCCACAACTGGGTCTGCTGGGCGGCGCCGGTGCACGACCCGGTCACCGGCATCCAGCTCGGCGTGCTCGACCTCACGACGACCTGGGACCGGGCCCACCCGATCGGCACCGCGACCGCCCAGGCCCTCGCCCGACTCCTCGAGACCGCCATCCCCGCGACGGCCGTCCCAACCCCGCCCTCCTCGGAGCCCGGGGCCGGGCTGCACCTGCGGCTGCTCGGCGCGGTCGAGGCGCACCTCGACGGCACCCGCCTGCTCCTCACCCGCCGGCAGGGCGAGATCCTCGCCCTGCTCGCGATGCACCCCGACGGGCTCTCCCTCGGCGAGCTGCACGCCCACCTCTACGGCGACGAGCGGGTCTCGACCGGCACCCTGAAGTCGGAGGTCAGCCACCTGCGCGCCGCCCTCGGCGGACGGCTCGCCTCCCGCCCCTACCGTCTCGACCTCCCCGTGACGACCGACGTCGATGCCGTGCGGAGGGCTGTGCGACGGGGCGACCCCCGCACGGCCGTCTCGGCCTACGGCGGCGACCTCGTGCCGGGCACGAGCTCCCCCTTCCTCACCGAGCTCGCCGAGTACCTCGCCGTGGCCGTGCGCGAGTGCCTGCTCCTCGACCCTGATCCGCAGGCGGTCCTCGCCTACGCCGAGGTGGTGCCCGATGCCGAGGTGGTCCAGCGCGCCCTCGACGCCCTCGGCGACGGCGCTCATCCGGCCCGGGCCGAGCTGACGGCGCGGCTGGCCGCCGCCCTTCGCTAACGTCGGGACATGAGCTCAGCCGCCGACCGTGCCGGGACCCCCGCCCTCCCCGAGGACCTCATCGACGTCAGTCACGTCGTCACCGCCTACTACGCGACCCAGCCCGACCCCGAGGACGTCGACCAGCAGGTCGCCTTCGGCACGAGCGGGCACCGCGGCTCCTCACTGACCGCCTCCTTCACCGAGGCCCACATCCTCGCGACGACCCAGGCGATCGTCGACCATCGCCGCGCGGCCGGCATCGACGGCCCGCTCTTCCTCGGTCGCGACACCCATGCCCTCTCCGAGCCGGCGTGGACGTCGGCCCTCGAGGTGCTCGTCGGCAACGACGTCACCGTCCTCGTCGACTCCCGCGACGGCTACACGCCGACCCCCGCGATCTCGCACGCGATCCTCACGGCCAACCGGGGCAAGGACCTCACGGCGAAGGGGGTGGGGCTGGCCGACGGCATCGTCGTCACCCCCTCGCACAACCCCCCGGGCGACGGCGGATTCAAGTACAACCCGCCGCACGGCGGGCCGGCCGACACCGACGTCACGAGCGCCATCGCGGACGCGGCCAATGCGCACCTGCGCGACGGGCTGCGGCAGGTGCGGCGCGTCCCCTTCGCCCGAGCCCGGGCCGCAGCGACCGACCACGACTACCTCGCCGCCTATGTCACGGATCTGCCGAATGTCGTTGACCTGCAACGGATCCGCGACGCCGGTGTGCGCATCGGGGCCGACCCGATGGGTGGCGCAGGCGTGCACTACTGGGGCGAGATCGGCGAGCGCCACGGTCTCGACCTGACCGTCGTCAACCCGCTCGTCGACCCGACCTGGCGCTTCATGACGCTCGACAAGGACGGCAAGATCCGCATGGACTGCTCCTCGCCCGCGGCGATGGCCGGCCTCGTGCAGCAGAAGGACCGCTACGACATCGCCACCGGCAACGACGCCGACACCGACCGGCACGGCATCGTCACCCCCGACGGCGGGCTGATGAACCCCAACCACTACCTCGCCGTCGCGCTGCAGTACCTCTACGGCGGGGCGCGGCCGGGGTGGTCGAGCGAGGTCATCGGCAAGACGCTCGTGTCCAGCTCGATGATCGACCGGGTCGCCGGGGACCTCGGCACGCGGCTGTGGGAGGTCCCGGTCGGCTTCAAGTGGTTCGTGCCCGGGCTGCTCGACGGGTCGGTCGGCTTCGGCGGGGAGGAGTCCGCGGGCGCTTCCTTCCTGCGCTTCGACGGGTCGGTGTGGACGACCGACAAGGACGGGATCATCCTCGCGCTGCTCGCCTCGGAGATCCTCGCCACCACCGGCCGCTCCCCCAGCGAGCACTACGCCGACCTCGTCGCCCGCCACGGCGAGCCGGCCTATGCCCGCGTCGACGCCCCCGCCACCCGCGAGGAGAAGGCGGCGCTCAAGGCCATCACGCCCGACGCCGTCACCGCGGACGAGGTTGCGGGAGAGCGCATCACGGCCGCCCTCACCGAGGCCCCCGGCAACGGCGCGGCCATCGGTGGCCTCAAGGTGACGACGGAGTCGGCGTGGTTCGCCGCCCGCCCCTCGGGCACCGAGGACGTCTACAAGATCTACGCCGAGTCCTTCCGCGGGCCGGAGCACCTCACCCAGGTCCAGGCCGATGCGAAGGGGGTCGTCGACGCCGCCCTCGGGGGGCAGTAGGGCCGACCAACCTTCGGCCAACCCCCTTCGTCCTAGCGTCGCCGGCACGACGACGGCGCACCGGAGCGCCGTCGGCCAACCTCGCAGGAGGCAGACATGGCCGTCTACAGCCAGCCCGGCAGCTCCGACTCGACGATCGAGGTCAAGGAGCGCTACGAGCACTTCATCGGGGGCGAGTGGGTGCCGCCGGCCAAGGGGGAGTACTTCGACGACATCACCCCCGTGACCGGCCAGGTCTTCACCCGGGTCGCCCGCGGCACCGCCGAGGACATCGACAAGGCCCTCGATGCCGCCCACGCGGCCAAGGACGCCTGGGGGCGGACCTCCATCAGCGAGCGGTCGAACATCCTGCTCAAGATCGCCGACACCATCGAGGCCAACCTCGAGGACATCGCCGTCATCGAGACCTGGGAGAACGGCAAGGCCGTCCGCGAGTGCCTCGCGGCCGACATCCCGCTCGCGGTCGACCACTTCCGCTACTTCGCCGGGGCGATCCGGGCGCAGGAGAGCGGCAACACCGAGATCGACGGTGACACCGTCGCCTACCACTTCCACGAGCCGCTCGGCGTCGTCGGCCAGATCATCCCGTGGAACTTCCCCATCCTCATGGGCGTGTGGAAGCTCGCCCCGGCGCTGGCCGCCGGCAACTGCATCGTCCTCAAGCCCGCTGAGCAGACCCCGTGGTCGATCCTCAAGGTCGTCGAGCTCATCGCCGACCTGCTCCCGGCCGGCGTGCTCAACGTCGTCAACGGCTTCGGCGTCGAGGCCGGCAAGCCGCTCGCCTCCAGCCCCCGGATCGCCAAGATCGCCTTCACCGGGGAGACGACGACCGGCCGGCTGATCATGCAGTACGCCAGCCAGAACATCATCCCGGTCACCCTCGAGCTCGGCGGCAAGTCGCCGAATGTCTTCTTCGACGACATCGCCGCGGAGCAGGATGCCTTCTACGACAAGGCTCTTGAGGGCTTCGCGATGTTCGCCCTCAACCAGGGCGAGGTCTGCACCTGCCCCTCCCGCGCGCTCGTCCAGGAGGGGATGTACGGGCAGTTCATCCCCGACGCCATCAAGCGGGTCGAGGCGATCGTCCAGGGCAACCCGCTCGACACCGACACGACGATGGGCGCCCAGGCGAGCAACGACCAGTTCGAGAAGATCAAGAGCTACCTCGACATCGGCCGCGAGGAGGGCGCGAAGGTCCTCACCGGTGGCGAGCCGGTCGACCTCGGCGGCGACCTGTCCGGCGGCTACTACATCGCCCCGACGGTCTTCGAGGGCAAGAACTCCATGCGGATCTTCCAGGAGGAGATCTTCGGCCCGGTCGTCTCCCTCACCTCCTTCAAGGACGAGGACGAGGCCCTGCAGATCGCCAACGACACGCTCTACGGGCTCGGGGCCGGCGTGTGGTCGCGCAGCGCCCACACCACCTACCGGATGGGTCGCGGCATCCAGGCCGGCCGCGTGTGGACCAACTGCTACCACCAGTACCCGGCGGGTGCCGCCTTCGGTGGCTACAAGCAGTCCGGCATCGGCCGGGAAAACCACAAGATGATGCTCGAGCACTACCAGCAGACGAAGAACCTCCTCGTCAGCTACGACCAGAACAAGCTCGGCTTCTTCTGATCGAGCCGGACCGAAGGGAGTCCCCCGCCATGGGTGCACGCGTCGACCTCACCGACGAGGCAGCAGCACTGCTCGCGAAGCTCGAGCAGCGTCACGGCCCGCTGATGTTCCACCAGAGCGGCGGCTGCTGCGACGGGTCGTCGCCGATGTGCTACCCGGCGGGGGACTTCCTGACCAGCGAGGCCGACATCAACCTCGGCACGCTCACCGGCGAGGGCTTCACACCCATCGAGTTCTGGATGAGCGTGTCACAGTACGAGTACTGGAAGCACACCCACCTCACGGTCGACGTCGTCCCGGGGCGCGGTTCCGGCTTCTCGGTCGAGGCACCCGAGGGCGTGCGCTTCCTCATCCGGTCGCGCCTGATGACCGAGGACGAGCTGCGGGAGTTCGACCTCCTCTGAAGGCGGAGCCCTCCGGGCGGACTACCGTGGGGCCGTGACCCGCTCGCCCCTGACCGCCCAGTCCGTCGACGATGCCGCCGCGACGCTCGCCGGCATCCTGCCGCCGACCCCGCTGCAGCGCAGCGAGCGCCTGTCGGCGGCGGTCGGCGCCGAGGTCTGGCTCAAGCGCGAGGACCTCCAGCCGGTCCGGTCCTACAAGCTCCGTGGCGCCTTCACACTCATCGCCGGACTGAGCCCGGAGCAGCGGGCGAAGGGAGTCGTCGCCGCCTCGGCGGGCAACCACGCCCAGGGCGTGGCCTTCGCCGGGCAGCACCTGGGGGTCAGCGCGCGGATCTACCTGCCGCGCAACACCCCTCGCCAGAAGCGTGACCGGGTCGCCGCGCTCGGCGGGGACATGGTCGAGGTCATCGTCACCGGTGAGGTCTACGACGACGCCGCGCGCGCCGCGGCCGAGGACGCCGCGAGCACGGGTGCCGTGGTCGTGCCCGCCTTCGACGCGGTAGAGACGATGGCCGGCCAGGGTGTCGTCGCCGTCGAGATCCTCCAGCAGCTCGGCCGGGCGCCCGATGTCGTCACGGTCCCGGTCGGCGGCGGTGGCCTCCTCGGCGGGATGGCGACGTGGATGGCCGCGCACTCCGGGGACACCCGGCTCGTCGGCGTGGAGCCGGAGGGCGCGGCCTCGATGGCTGCCGCGCTCGCGGCCGGCCAGCCGGTGGACCTCGAGGAGGTCTCCCCCTTCGTCGACGGGGCCGCCGTGCGCCGCGCCGGGGACCTGACCCACGCCGCGGTCGATGCGACCGGCGCCGAGCTGACCACGGTGAGCGAGGGCGCGATCTGCGTCGAGATGCTCGACATGTACCAGACCGACGGCATCATCACCGAGCCCGCGGGCGCCATGGCCACGACGGCCCTGGCCGACCTCGACATCGAGCCCGGGTCGACGGTCGTCGCCGTCGTCTCCGGGGGCAACAACGACGTCTCCCGCTATGCCGAGATCGTCGAGCGGGCCCTCGTCCACGAAGGACTCAAGCACTACTTCCTCGTGAGCTTCCCCCAGGAGCCGGGTGCGCTCCGTCGCTTCCTCGACGAGGTGCTCGGCCCCGACGACGACATCACCTACTTCGACTACATCAAGCGCAACAACCGGGACACCGGCACCGCCGTCGTCGGCCTCGAGCTCGGGGACCCGGACGACCTCCTCCCCCTCCTCGCCCGGATGGACACCTCACCGCTGGCCATCGAGACGATCCCGCCCGACAGCCCGCTCTTCCGGATCATCGGCTAGGAATACCCTCAGGGGGTATGATGTTCTCGTCCAGGACCCCCTCAGGAGGATGACATGGCCGGTTACAGTGGCAGCAAGGACGACTACCTCAAGCGGCTGAGCCGGGTCGAGGGCCAGATCCGCGGGATCTCGCGCATGGTCGAGGAGGACACCTACTGCATCGACATCCTTACCCAGGTGTCCGCGGCGACGAAGGCCCTCCAGGCGGTGAGCCTCGGCCTCCTCGAGGACCACGTCGGGCACTGCGTCGTCGACGCGGCCCGCGAGAGCGACGAGGCCGCGGCGGAGAAGGTCACCGAGGCCAGCGCCGCCATCGCCCGTCTCGTGCGCTCCTGACGGCGACGCGCCCACCCACACCTCCAGCAGTCCCGCACCACGACACGAGAAGATGAGGGATGGCCATCAGCACCCTGTCCGCCCCCGACCGTGACACCGTCCCCGGCGACGATGCGCAGAGCGTCGACCTCGCCATCACGGGGATGACCTGCGCATCCTGCTCCGCCCGGATCGAGCGCAACCTCGGCAAGCTCGACGGGGTCGAGGCGACGGTCAACCTCGCCACGGAGAAGGCACAGGTCCGTCACCCCGGGTCCGTGAGCGTCGAGGAGCTCATCGCGACCGTCGAGTCCTCCGGGTACGGCGCCACGGTCATCGAGCCGGAGTCCCGCCTCACCCCGCCGACGCACACGCACGTCGGCCGCACTGACCTCCGCAACCGGATGATCGTCGCGAGCGCGCTGGCCCTCGTCGTCGTGGTCCTCGCGATGGGCCCGTGGACCTTCGCGGCCAACCCCTGGCTCCAGTGGCTCGTCGCGACACCGGTCGTCGTCTGGGCGGCGTGGCCCTTCCACCGGGCCGCCTACCTCAACGCCCGCCGGCTCGCGTCGACGATGGACACCCTCGTGAGCATCGGCGTGAGCGCGGCCTACCTCTGGTCGGTGGCCGCGCTCCTCACCGGCGCGGGCGCGGACGGCCACTACTACTTCGAGACCTCCGCGGTCATCACGGCCTTCCTCCTCATCGGCCGGTGGCTCGAGGCCAGGAGCAAGGACGAGGGGCGGTCCGCCCTCACCGACCTCATGGACCTGGGGTCGAAGGGGGTCGCCGTCCAGCGGATCGACTCGCGCACCCGGGCGACGACCGAGGTCATCCTGCCCCTCGACGACCTGCAGGTCGGGGACCACTTCATCGTCCGGCCGGGCGAGAAGGTGGCGACCGACGGCCGCATCGTCGACGGCACGAGCTCGATCGACACCTCCCTCGTCACCGGCGAGTCCGTCCCGGTCGACGTCCGCGCCGGTGACACCGTCGACGCGGGCACGGTCAACACCTCCGGTCGGCTCGTCGTCGAGGCCACCGCCGTGGGCTCGGACACGACCTTCGCCGCCATCGTGCGGCTCGTCGAGCAGGCCCAGACGGGCAAGGCGGATGTCCAGCGTCTCGCTGACCGGGTCTCCGCGGTCTTCGTCCCGGCCGTCCTCGGCATCGCCCTGCTCACCTTCATCGGTTGGTGGATCGGGTCCGGCTCGGCCACGACGGCGATCGGCGTCGCCGTGACCGTCCTCATCATCGCCTGCCCCTGCGCCCTCGGGCTCGCCACGCCGATGGCCCTGCTCGTCGGGACCGGGCGCGGTGCCCAGAAGGGCGTCCTCATCAAGGGCCCGCGGGTTCTCGAGGACACCCGGCGCATCGACACCCTCGTCCTCGACAAGACCGGGACGATCACGACGGGCGTCGCCCAGGTCATCGACCTCGCGGCCGCTCCGGGGCTGCACCCGGCCGCCGTCCTCACCGCTGCGGCGGCCGTCGAGTCCGGCAGCGAGCACCCCATCGCGCGCGCGATCGTGCGTCGCGCCGAGGACAAGGGCATCCGCATCCCGGAGATCCGGGACTTCGAGAACCTCCCCGGCTCCGGTGCCGTCGCGACGATCAAGAACACCCGCGTCACGGTGGGCCGCGCGGACCTCTTCGACGAGGTCCCCTCGGAGCTGGCGACGCTCGACCGGCCCGGCACCACGGTCTACGTCGGCTGGGACGGGGTGGCCCGGGGCACGCTCACCGTCGCCGACGAGGTGCGGGCCACCTCCGGCGACGCCATCCGCGCCCTGCGGGCCGAGGGCCTCCAGGTGTGGCTGCTCAGCGGCGATGCCGCGCACAACGCGACCGCGATCGCCGCCACCGTCGGGATCGATCCGGAGCACGTCGTCGCCGACGTCCGCCCCCAGGACAAGCACGACGTCATCGCGCGGCTCCAGGCCGAGGGCCGGGTCGTCGCCATGGTCGGCGACGGCGTCAACGACGCCGCGGCGATCGTCAAGGCCGACCTCGGCATGGCCATGGGCACCGGCACCGATGTCGCGATGGAGTCCGCGGACATCGTCCTCGTCCACGCCGACCTCGAGTCCGTCCCCCGGTCGATCCAGCTCTCCCGCGAGACGCTGCGGGTCATCAAGCAGAACCTCGGCTGGGCCTTCGGCTACAACATCGCCGCGATCCCGCTGGCGATGGCCGGGCTGCTCAACCCGATGGTCGCCGGCGCCGCGATGGCCCTCTCGTCGGTGCTCGTCGTGCTCAACTCCCTTCGCCTGCGGCGGGTGCTGCCGGACTGACCGCGCGCGGTCGCCCCCTCTCACGTATCCTGCGGCGGAGCCGTGACCGGGAAGAGGGGAACCCATGGCGAAGATCCACGTGGGCAAGGCCATGCTCACGAACCGGAGCCTCGAGGAGGCGCTGGCGATGTCCCGCCCGGGGGACGAGCTGCTCATCCACGAGGGCCACCACCGCGCGGGCAGCATCGACGTCTACGGCATCCATCTCACCGGGGTCGGCGACCCGGAGCGCGTCGTCGTCGAGGGGCAGATCAACGTCTGGGGAGAGAGTCGCTTCCGCGCGCTCACGCTCCGGGCGGCCCACTTCCACAACGCGATCAACCTCCGCCAGCAGGGGGCCCGGGCCGACCTGACCGAGGTGACCGTGCACGCGGAGCCGGTGGGCAAGTACCCCGCTGTCCACGGCCGCTCTGCCACCCTGGTCGTGGCCTCCAGCACGTTCCACTCCCCCGCAGGGGGCCGGAGCATCGACCTCTCGGAGCAGAGCGTCCTCCACGTCACCCGCTCGAGCGTCGCCGGGATCTTCCTCAGGGGTGGCAGCGCGGTGCTCGCCGACGTCCAGGCCACCGAGCTCGAGGGCGGCGACCGGGCGTCGGTGGAGGCCTACGGACGGCTCGACATCAGCCCACCTGCAGACCGGCGCTTCCTCGTCCTCTCCGGTGAGTCCGCCTTCACCGCCCCTTCGCTCCGCGTCACCGACGCCCCGTGCGAGGCCTACGTCCAGGACAGCTTCGTCAAGATCGACGTCGCCACCGCCCCCGAAGGGAGCGACCTGCGGATCATTGCCGAGGGTGACTCCGTCGTCGAGACCACGAGCGACCGGGTGGAGGTCATCGACCCCAACGCCCCCAAGGTCGTCCGCTGGCACCTCAGCGACGCCGACGCCTTCCAGACCGCGATCGCCCCGCACGTCAACGCCGGGGACACCGTCCAGCTCGAGGAGGGGGACTACTTCCTCGAGGACACGACAGACCATGCGCTCGGGGTCGCGGTCCACCTCGTCGGCGCCGGGGCCGGCCGCACCGTCATCCACGGACGCATCTACGTCATGGAGGACCACGAGGCATCGATCCGTGACCTGACCATCCGTGCTCCGCAGGACGCCAACGGCATCACGCTCCGCACGGGGCGGTCCCTCACGATGACCGACGTCGTCGTCGAGGGCAGTGGCACGACCTTCCCGCCCGTCTTCCTCGGCGGAGGCACGACGACGATGACCGACTGCACGGTCGTCGCCGCCGCGGACTCCCGTCAGGGCGTCCTCACGGTCACCGACGGCGCCCGGCTCCGGGCGACCGGGTCGGACCTGGGCTGGCTGTGGCTCGACAAGGCGAGCCGGGTGAGCCTCGTCGACTCCACCTCGAAGCAGCTCCAGCTCCTCGGCGGGTCCACCCTCAGCTCACGCGGGAGCCACCTCGTCGAGGACAACACGGCAGGGCAGCGACAGGTGGTCGTCCAGGACGGCGCGAGCGCCTCGCTCGAATCGGTGACGACAGACGCTGTGGACTTCGAGGCCTACGTGGGCGCCGCTTCACTCGACATCGGCTGGCTGCAGGCGCGCGACGAGAGCCCGGTTCGGGTGTTCCTCGAGGACGGTGGGAGTGCCCGGGTCGAGGGGCACGAGGTCACCATCACCGACCTCGACGCGGTCGCCCACGGGACGGCGAGCGCCGGCGCAGGGCCAGCCCCGGAGACGGGCCCCTCCGCAGGACCCGACGGCGACGCTGCGCTCACGCCGGAGGTCACCGCGGAGGGCACGCGGGAGGACGGGAGCCACACCGCCGACCCCCTCGCCGAGATCGACGCCCTCACCGGTCTGACGACGGTCAAGCAGCAGATCCGCCGGTTCACCCGCATGGTGCGGTACAACCAGCTGCGGGCGCAGGAGGGGAAGCCGACGACCACGCTCGTCATGCACAGCCTCTTCCTCGGCAACCCCGGGACCGGCAAGACGACGGTCGCACGGCTCCTCGGGCAGGCCCTGCACCGGGCCGGGGCGATCCCCAGCGACACCTTCGTCGAGGTCACCGGCCGAGCCGACCTCGTCGGCGACACCATCGGCTCCTCGGCCAGGCTCACGACCGCCGTCCTCGAGAGCGCCCTCGGTGGGGTCCTCTTCATTGACGAGGCCTACACGCTGTACAAGTCGGACTCGAACCAGTTCGCCGAGGAGGCCGTGGACACGATCCTCACCTTCATGGAGAACCATCGCGACGAGATCGTCGTCATCTTCGCCGGGTACGGCGAGCAGATGCAGGACCTCCTCGGCATGAACCCCGGCCTGCGGTCGCGCGTGACCAACCGCTTCGACTTCGAGGACTTCACCCCCGCCGAGGTCGCCGAGATCGGGTACCAGGAGCTCGTCGACGGGGACCACACCGTCGACGAGCAGCTCTACCGCCGGGTCGTCGCGACCGAGTACGGACGCACGACGGACCGGAGCAACGGGCGCTGGGTCCGCAACTTCAACCAAGAGCTCATCACGACCCTCGCCGAGCGGGTCCTCGACGCCCCCGGGGAGGTCGACATCTCGCACATCACCGATGCGGACCTCCACGCCGTGACGGGCGGCACCTCCGAGGACAAGGAGGCCCGGGTCGAGGAGCTGCTCGCGGAGCTCGACGCCCTCGTCGGCCTCGACCCCGTCAAGGAGTGGGTGCGTCGCCTCGTCAACCGGGTCGTCGTCGACCGCCGGCGAAAGGAACGCGACGGCACCTCCTCCCGGCCGACGTACCACATGGTCTTCGCCGGCAACCCCGGCACGGGCAAGACGACGGTGGCCAGGATCGTCGCCGAGCTCTTCCACAACCTCGGCATCCTCGCGACACCGACCGTCAAGGAGGTCAACCGCGACCAGCTCATCGGGCAGTACATCGGTCACACCGAGGCCAACACGACGCGCGCCCTCGACGAGGCCATGGGCGGGGTTTTCTTCCTCGACGAGGCCTACGAGCTCCTCGGCGAGGAGGGGTCGAGGGACTTCGGCGCCCAGGTCATCTCCACCCTGCTCCCTCGTCTGGAGAACGACCGCGACAAGTTCGTCGCGATTTTCGCCGGGTACAGCCAGCAGATGACGGACTTCCTCGCCGCCAACCCCGGCCTGAGGTCCCGTGTCCCCCAGTGGATCGAGTTCCCCGACTACAGCTCGGAGGAAGTCGCCCGCATCGTCGTCGCCCGGCTGGCGAGGAGCTGGACCTTCGACGAGGAGCACCTCGCTGAGGTGGTGGCGCGGGCCTACGACGAGACCCCTCCGCAGGACCGGTCCAACGGCCGCTGGGCACGCATCTTCGTCGAGCGCCTCGAGGACGAGCACAACGACTACGTGGCCACCCACGACATCGACGGCGACGACCTGGACGTCATCCCCGCCGAGGTCATCGACGCCCTGGCCCCCCGGCCACGGGACTGACACCCCATGGGTGGCCTCTCCCCCTTCGGTCCGGAACGGCGATCGGCCGGGCACTCCCCCTGCGAGTACCCGGCCGACCTGTCCGTGGAGACGCCCCGGCTCAGACCTCGGCCTTCCAGGCCTGCGCGTAGCTGAGCTTGCCGGAGGTCTGCATGAGGGCTCGGCGGTAGATCCGCTCGGCGACGAGGATGACCGCTGCCGTGGCGGCCATGAGGAGACCGAGGCTGATGACGGCCTCCCACCACTGCCCCTCGCCGGAGACGAGCCGCATGGGCTGGAGCACCGCGGAGAAGGGCGGAATCCAGGCGAGCACCTCGGCGATCATGCCGTCGGCGAAGAGGGCCCCGAAGAAGACCGCCATGATGATCATCGTCACCGGCAGCGAGGTGGACTGGATGTCCTCCTGCCGTGAGGCGAGGGCGCCGGCCACCGCGTAGAGCGCGGCGAGCATGGTGAAGCCGACGAGGAAGAAGACGACGAACCAGGCCAGCCCGGAGGTGAAGCTCGGGAGGAGGTCGCCCCAGTCGGTGAAGGTCACCCCGATGAGCGCGACGACCCCGTAGAGGACGAGCTGGCCGACGGCGAGCACGACTGCGGCAGCGAGCTTGCCGAAGAGGAGGGCGCGAAGGGGGATCGATGTCGCGATGATCTCGACGATCCGGGACTGCTTCTCCTCGGTGACGCTCATCGCGAGGTACATGCCGAAGATCATCGCGGCCATGTAGAAGAGGATCGCCATGACGAAGCCGACAGCCTGGGAGATCGCCTGCTCCTGCGCGTCCCCGTCGAGGATGTCGGTGCTCACGCTCGTCCCCTGCTGCAGCGTGGCCAGGTCGGTCCCGGCCTCCTTCGCGTTGCCGGCGAGGACGGCCTGGCTGATCGACTGGCTGGCCACGTCGTCGAGCTCCGAGGGGACATCGGACTTGCCGACGAGCTCCCAGCCGTCGTCCGTGGGGCGGAGCCAGGCGTCGGCGGACTCGTCCATGACCGCGGCCTCGGCGGCGTCGGCGTCGTCCGCCTCCTGGAGGGTGACGGTCACCTTGTCGTCGATGTCGGGTGCTGCCTCCTCGATCGCCTGTCCCATCTCCTGCCCCTGGGAGGTGACGACGAGGTCGTAGGTCTGCTCCTTGTCGGCGTTCCACGCCTGGAAGCCCATGAGGGCGGCGATGATGACGAGGGTCAGGAGGGTGGACCCGATGAAGGTCTTGTCGCGGAGCCGGACGGAGAGCTCTCGCTGGGCGACGATGGCCCAGGCGTGCTTCGTGGTCATGACGTCACCTCTCGGTAGACCTCGGACAGGGGCGGGATGATCGGGGACAGCTCGGAGATGCCACCCCGGCGGAGCCCCTCGGAGAGGAGCTGGGCGAGGACGCGGTCGCGCTCCTCCACCGAGTCGGCGGGCACGTCGATGACGGCCGTGGGGCCGTCGACGTCCACGGCGGCGACGCCCGGCACCGCGCGGACCCAGCCCGCGTCCTCGTGGGCGACGAGGCGGTGCCGCCTCGGCGCTCCGCCCCGCAGCTCGGTCGGGGTCCCGGTGGCGCGCACCCTCCCCTTCGCGAGGATGACGAGCTTGTCGCAGAGCCGGTCGACGAGGTCGAGCTGGTGGCTGGAGAAGAGGACCGGCACCCCGCGCGAGGTGTGCTCGCGGAGGAGATCGGCCATCGAGTCGACGGCCTCCGGGTCGAGACCGGAGAAGGGCTCGTCGAGGATGAGCGCGGCCGGCTCGATCATGAGCGACGCCGCGATCTGCACCCGCTGCTGGTTGCCGAGGGAGAGCTCCTCCACGCTGTCGCCGGTCCGCTCGCCGAGGCCGAGCCGCTCGAGCAGTTCCATGACGGAGTTCCGCGCCTGCGTGCGGCCCATGCCCTTGAGCTGGCCGAGGTAGATGAGCTGGTCGGCGACCTTCTGCTTGGGGTAGAGGCCGCGCTCCTCGGGCATGTAGCCGATAGCCCGCTGGTCCGCGGTCGTGATCGGCCGGTCGCCCCAGAGGACCCGGCCCTCGGTGATGCCGAGGACGCCCATGATCATGCGCATGGTCGTCGTCTTGCCGGCACCGTTGCCCCCGACGAATCCGGTCATCAGGCCGCGCTCGACGGTGAAGTCGACGTGGTCGACGGCCGTGAAGTCCCCGAAGCGTCGGGTCAGCCCCTCGACGGTGATGGTCTGTGGTGTCGTGCTCATGGGGACCACGCTATGGCGGTGGTCCTCCGGGCGGATCCGCCTCGGGGGTGATCCTCGGGCGAAGGGGGTCTCCCCCTGTGGGGGGAGAGTCAATCCCCCCGGACGGCGCCCGTCTCGTGGGCGATGATCACCGCGCCGACGCGGTCACGCACCTGCAGCTTGGCGAAGATGCTCGACACGTGGGTCTTGACCGTCGCGGCCCCGATGACGAGGTCCTGCGCGATCTCGGTGTTGGACCGGCCGGCCCCGATGAGGCGAAGCACGTCGAGCTCGCGGTCGGTCAGCTGGGACAGCACCCCGGCGTGCCGGCCCCCGCCCCCGTCGGCGGGCGCTTGCGGGGCCGCCATCTGGGCGATGACCCGTTGGGTGACCTCGGGGGCGAGGAGCGCGTGCCCGTGGCCGACGGCCCGGAGGGCGTCGACGAGCTGGTCGGCCTCGGCGTTCTTGAGGAGGAAGCCGCTGGCGCCCGCCTGCAGGGCGTCGAAGAGGTAGCTGTCCGAGTCGAAGGTCGTGAGGATGATGACCCGCCCGAGGTCGCGCTCGACGATCTCCCGCGTGGCCGCGATCCCGTCCATGACCGGCATCTGCACGTCCATGACGATGACGTCCGGGCGATGCTCCTCGGCCATCTCGAGGGCCTCACGGCCGGTGGACGCCTCGCCGACGACTTCCAGGTCCGCCTCGACGGAGAGCATCATGGCGAAGCCGGAACGGATGATCGGCTGGTCGTCGACGAGCAGGACCCGCAGGGTGTCCGTCATGCCTTCTCCTCGCTGCGAAGGGGGATCCGCGCCCGGACGCGGTAGCCGCCGAGCGGGCGGGGGCCCACCTCGACGGAGCCGTGGTGGGAGCGGACCCGCTCCCTGATGCCGAGCTGCCCCATCCCGGTGCCGGACGTGCCGGCGCGAGGCCGACCGTCGTCGGTGACCTCCACCTCGGCGTGCGTGTCGTCGACCCGGACGATGACGCGGGCGCTGCGCGCCGTCGAGTGGCGGGTGACGTTGATGAGGGCCTCCTGGGCGGTGCGGTAGAGGGAGTGGCCGACCGAACCGGGGACCCGCCCGAGATCACCATCGCTCCCTTCGACGACCTGGTGGTGGACCTGCAGGCCGCGGTCGCTGCCGATCTCGACGAGGTCGGCGATGTCCGTGAGCCCCGGCTCCGGGGCATGGTCCTCCTCCCCCGACGACGAGGCTCCCGCCTCGCGCATCCGCAGGGTGCCGAGGAGCCCACGCATCTGGCTCACCGCGTCCCGGCTCGCGGTCTCGATGTGGCCCAACGCTCCCTTCGCCCCCTCGGGGTCGGACTCGAGGACGCGCCGCGCCGCCGCCGCCTGCACCCCGATCCCGGAGACGTGGTGGGCCACGACGTCATGCAGCTCCCGGGCGATGCGGAGGCGCTCCTCGACGACCGCGCTCTCCCGCAGCTGCTCGGTCTGCTCCCGGATCGTCGCGGTCTGCTCGATCAGCCCGTCCCGCTGGCGAGCGCTGCGCCACGCCACCTGACCGCCGACCACGGCACCACCGAAGTAGAGGATGTTGATGATGCTCACCATGAGGGGCGCCGCCACGGTCGACGGGAGCAGTGCCTCCGGGTCGTGCTCCTGGGCCATGTCGGCGAGGGTGCGGCCGACCGCGAAACCCCACACGAGCCAGAGGAACATCGCCACGAGGATCACCGTGTACACCGCGAGCATGGCGCGGCGGTTGCGCGCCCAGGCGACACCGCCGAGCAGGACGAGGAAGTACGCGATCTGCGTCGAGAGGAGGCTCGACATGAGCGGGACGTAGGTGCCGATCGCCCAGTAGCTCAGGGTCGCCAGCGACGCGCTGATGAGGGGGAGCCGCCGCCGGGTCAGGAGGAAGAAGCAGGGCAGGGCCGTGAGGGCCCACTGCAGCTCCACCGACGCATCGACGACCGTGAGGCTCCCCAGCCCTCGCATGCACTCGAGGACGAAGAGGGAGAGGACCAGCGCCGCCAGCGTGACGATGACGTCGCTGCGGCTGATACCCCCGCTCGGGCGGACCCAGTCGTCATCGACGGCGAAGAACTCGCCGAGGCGATCGAGCCAGGTCCCCATGGGCGGTCAGAGGGTGACCGTGCCACCCGGAGTGTTGAAGGTGACCGACATGAGGCCCGGCGTCCCGTGCGGGGCCACGAAGTCGAAGGTGATGACCGACGAGGTCTCCTCCGCCGTGTGGCCGCCGAGCCAGTCACGGACCCGGTCGGGGTCACCGGCGATCATGAGCGAGCCGATCGTCACCTCGGTGGCCGCCTCCTGCGAGGGGTGCGGCGAGCCCTCGCCCCACTTGACGAAGAAGGGGAGCTGCGGGTCGGCGAGGGTGCCCTTGATGCCGATCTGCTTCCACACGAACTCCCGGCCGTCGCTGAGGCGACGGTTGCCGTCGACGGCCTGACGGTCGAGGCGCTTCTCGACGGCCTCGAGGTCGTCGTCGACGCGGATGACCCAGCCCATCCAGCCGCCGCCGGCCTCGGAGCGGGCGCGGACGACCTGCCCGAAGGGGGCCTTGTCGGAGCTCGGGTGGTCGAGGACCTCGACGACCTCGACGTACCGCTCGTGCGCGAGCGGGAGGATCATGTTGCGCGTGCCGAAGCGCGGGTGCAGACCGCCGTCGACCGGGGTCACCCCCAGGGCCTCGCCCAGACGCTGGGCCGTGGCCTTGACACCGGACTGGTCTGCAGCATAGGAGACGTGGTCAACGCGCATGCAGGCATCGTGACACAGCCCGCCTACCGGGCCGTAATCGGGGTCGATCAGCGCGCCCGCCGCTGGCGCACGGCCTCGTAGACGACGATGGCCGCCGAGGTGGCCACGTTGAGCGAGTTCGCCTGCCCCACCATCGGAATCCGCACCCGGTGGTCGGCGCGGGCCAGCGCCGCGTCGGTGAGGCCGTACTTCTCCGAGCCGACGGCGACGGCGACGGCCCCGGTGAGGTCGGCCCCGGTGTGCTCGACGTCCGTGTCGGGCGTCGTCGCCACGACCTCGACCCCGTGCTCGGACAACCAGGCATAGGCCTCGTCCGTGCTCGCGGCCGCCACGGGGACGGAGAAGACGGTCCCCTTGCTCGAGCGGATGACATTGGGGTTGCCCCAGTCCGTCACCGGGTCGGCGGCGATGACGAGGGCGACGCCCGCGGCATCGGCCGTGCGGAGCATGGCGCCGAGGTTGCCGGGCTTCTCCACCCCTTCGCAGAGGAGGACGAGCGCGCCCTCGGAGAGCTCGACGTCCGCGAGGGAGAGTCCCGGCGAGGGGACCTTGGCGAGGATGCCGTCGGGGCCCTCCCGGTAGGCGGCCTTCTCGAAGGCCGTCCGGCCGAGCTGGACGACCTCGGCGCCGAGGCCCCGCGCGCGCTCGACGAGGGCGCGGCCGGTGCCCTCGTCGAGCATGAGCTCCGGGCAGTGGAAGAGCGTGTGCGGGACGACGCCGGCGTCGAGCGCGAGCGTCGTCTCCTCGAGGCCCTCGAGGAGCGTGACCCCCGCGGCCTCGCGCGTGCGGCGGCGCCGCAGGGCGACGAGGTCCTTGAGGCGCTGATTGGCCGGTGAGGTGATGACGAGATCGGACATGGCTGGACCAGCATGCCGCACAATCGGTGGATGGCTGTGGACCGGCACCACCCCCTCCTGCGCGCCATGACCGCGCTGGCGGCCATGGTGGCGGCGATGCTCACCATCGCGGCACTCGGCGAGTGGGTCCTCGTCCCGTCGGCGACGGTCACGAGCCTCGACGAAGGGGGCGTCGCCCGGGCCACCTCGCTGCTCGCCGGGCATCCCGGACGGCACGACGCGGCCGTGGCGTGGGCGGCCGCGAGCGGGCCGTGGGTCGTCCACCCGGTGGTCCTCCTGGTCACCCTCGTCCTCCACGCTCGGGGTCGCGTCACCGCCCGTGCCCTGCTCGTCCCGGTCATCGGTGCCCTCGGGTGGGCACTCGGCAGCTGGTGCAAGGTCCTCGTCGAGCGGCCCCGGCCCGCGGAGGCGTCCGTCGAGGTCGGCAGCTGGTCCTACCCGAGTGGGCACTCCACGAACATCGCCCTCGGGGCGGTTCTCCTCCTCGCCCTCCTCACGACCGTCCGGACGGCGTGGACCCGCCGGGTCGGGACGCTGCTCGTGCTGGCCTGCGTCGCGCTCACCGCGGCCGACCGGCTCGTGCTCGGGGTCCACTACCCGAGCGATGTCCTCGCCGGGCTGGTCCTCGGCACCGCGATGGCCCTCCTCGGCCTGCTCCTCCTCCGCCCTCTCCCCTCCCCTTCGCCCTCCGCATCTCCTTAGGGAGATGCCGGGTGGGCCTCGAGGAGGCGGCCGGCCCGGACCTCCCAGCGCCGGGTGACCCCGATGCGCTCGAGGAAGGCCTCGTCGTGGCTGACGACGAGCAGCGCTCCCCCGTACGCGGACAGGGCGTCGACGAGCTGGTCCACGCTGTCGACGTCGAGGCTGTTCGTCGGCTCGTCGAGGACGACGAGGTGGGGAGCGGGGTCGGTGAGCAGCACCCGCGCGAGAGCGACCCGGAAGCGCTCGCCACCCGAGAGCCTGGCGATGTGTCGCTCGACCAGCGAGCCGCGGAAGAGGAACCGCGCCAGCGACGCCCGGACCTCCTGCGGCCGCGCTCGCGGCGCAGCCGCACGCACGGTGTCGAGGACCGTCGCCTCCTCGTCGAGCTCGATCCGCTGCGGCAGGTGCCCGACCTCGTCGATCCGCCGGACGAGCCGGGCCACCGGTTCCACGGCCGTGGGCAGGCCGAGGATCTCGCGCAGGAGGGTCGTCTTGCCGGCCCCGTTGGCGCCCGAGAGGGCAATCCGTTCCGGCCCCCGGACGACGAAGGGGAGGTCCGCCCCCTTCGCCGCCAGCTCGAGGACCGTCCGCCCGGCCGGCACCCGCGTCCCGGGCAGCTCGATCCGCACGCTGCGGTCGTCACGGACCCGCGCCTCGGCCTCCCGGAGCGTGCCCTCCGCCCGCTGGAGCCGGTCGTCGTGCAGGTCACGGTGCTTGGCCGCCGCCTGCTGCGCCTGCATGCCCCACGTCTTCATGACGATCCTCGGCGCGCGCTTGTTGGTGTAGTCGCGGCGGGCGATGCGGTCGCGGGCCGCGAGCTTGTCCTCGGCCTCGATGCGGTCCCGCCGCTGCCGCCGGACGTCCTGCTCGGCCGCCCGGACGGCGTCGGCGGCCGCCTGCTGCTCGGCGTCGATCGCGGCCCGGTAGACCGACCACGGCCCGTCGAAGGACCGCAGCTCGCGTCCGTGGACCTCGACGACCCGGTCGACGTGCTCGAGCAGCTCGGTGTCGTGGCTGACGACGACGAGCGACCGCTGCGCCGGCCAGGCGTCGATGGCCTCGACGAGACGCGTCCGCGCCGTGCGGTCGAGGTTGTTCGTCGGCTCGTCGAGGAGGGCGACGTCGGCCCGCTGCAGCTGCAGCGCCGCGAGGCCGATCGTCACGACCTCGCCCCCGGACAGCGTGCCGAGGGTGCGGTCGAGGAGATCCGCTCCGCCCGCGAGACCGAGGTTCGCCAGCGCGGACAGGGCCTCCGCCTCGGTCCCCCAGCGGTCCTCGACGGTGTCGAAGTCCGCCTGATCGAGGGACCCCCCTTCGATCCGGGCGATGGCCTCGAGGACCGGCGCGATCCCGAGGGCGGCAGCGACCGTCCGCTCGGTGTCGAGCCCGAGCTGCTGCGGCAGCGCAGCCACCGACCCGGCGACGTGGACCGCGCCGGAGGTCGGGGTGAGCTCACCGGTCATGAGCCGCAGGAGGGTGGTCTTGCCGGAGCCGTTGCGGCCGACGAGGCCGGTGCGGCCGTGGCCGAAGGACCCGCTGACACCGTCGAGGGACCGGGCGCCGTCGGGCCACGTCACGGTGACATCGGTGAGGGTGACGAGGGCATCCGCCCGCGAAGGGGAGGTGGACATGGGAGATCTCTTCCGTCGAGGCGCGCGCGCCGACGGACTCGCGGTGCGTGGGCCGCGGTCGGTCGCGCTCTTCAGTCGCGGGAGATCTCGGGCCGCATCGGCGGGGTCATCACCTTCGTCAGGAGGTACCGGGCGCTGTCACCGCCGGGTCGGACCCACCAAGGCTAGGGCTCCCCCTTCGCCCGCGACAACCAGATTGTCTGCGTCCGGGCCGCGACGGTCCTGCGCGGATCCTTGAGCGCTCAGATCAAGGGGCGCAGGGCCTCCGCGAGCCCGTCCTCGTCGACCGACCCGGTGATCTCGTCGGCGGCGGCGACGACCTCGGGCGGCGCGCCACCCATGGCGACGCCGCGGGCGGCCCAGCGGAGCATCTCGAGGTCATTGCGCTGGTCACCGGCGGCGAAGGTCAGCGCGGGCTCGACGTACAGGCGCCGGCGGACGAGCTCGAGCGCCGACCCCTTGGAGACGCCCTCGGGCGCGAGGTCGAGCCACGCGGTGTAGCCGACGGCATAGCTCACGCCGTGGAGGCCGATCCGCTCGACGAGCTCGAGGAAGTCCTCGCTCGCGGCGTCGGGGTCGTGGAAGGTCACGCGGGTCGTCGGTCGCGACACGAGCTCCTCGAAGGGGACGACGACCTGCTCCCCCTGGAGGACACCCTCCGGGTAGGGCCGGGCGACCTTGAAGCCCACCCCGACCTCCTCGACGGCGACGAGGATGTGCGGCGCGTGCTCCATGACGAGGGTCAGGGCGGCCCGTGGGTCGAAGGTCACCGTGTCCTCGATGCGGTAGCCCTCGGGTTCGGTGGGGTCGAGGGCCAGCGTGACCGACCCGTTGGAGCACACCGCCCAGCCGTGGCTGAGCCCGAGCATCTCGAGGACCGGGACGGTGGCGACGACCGAGCGGCCGGTGGCGATGACGACGTGGTGGCCGGCATCGGCGACGGCGCGGATGGCCTCGCCGGTCGCCTCCCCCAGCCCACCGTCGTGGGTGAGGATCGTGCCATCGACATCCAGGGCGACGAGGTGCGGCTCCATGCTCCGCACGCTATCCCCCGTAGGGGCGAAGGGAGGTCAGCCCCGCGCCGCGCCGAGCTTCCAGTACCCGGAGAAGGTGACCGCCTTCTTGTCCATGCCGACCTCCTGGACGAGGTGCCGGCGAAGGGAGGTGGCCAGGCCGGACTCCCCGCAGAGCCAGGCGTAGTCGAGGTCCGCGGTGGCGTCCGCGTCGCCGGCCAGGGCGGCGAGCACGGCCGTCCCGGGGTCGGCGTCGCCCCGCTCGTGGACGGTGACGGCCGCGGGCAGCTCCATCCCGTCGAGGGTCTCGCCGGTGGGCGCCTCGACGTGGGCGGTCACACCGGCGCCGAGGCCGGGGAGCCCCCTTCGCTCCCGCTCCTCGAGGATCGCGAGGAGGGCCGGGGCCGCGGTCTCGTCGGCGACGAAGAGCTGCCTCTGGGCGTCGAAGCTCGTGTAGAGCGCTCCGCCGGAACGGAATCCGACCGGGTCGCCGACCTTGGCCCTCGTGGCCCATGCCGATCCCGGGCCGGAGTCCCCGTGCGTGACGATGTCGACGTCGACCTCGCCCTGGTCGCGACGCAGCTCCCGGATCGTGTACCAGCGCAGGCCGGGCTGCTCGTCCTCGGGCATCTCGGTGATGGCCGCCCGCACGTTGACCCGGTCGGCGTCGGGCATGTGCAACCGCCCGTCGGCGCCCGGCACGAGCAACCCGAAGTACTCGTCCGGACCGGCGAGCGCGTACCCGGTGAGCTCGGGCGCGGCCAGCGTGATCCGGCGGACGACCGAGCTCAGCTCGGCCACCCGGGCCACGGTCGCCTCGAACTGCGCGTGCCCCTCGCGCTCGGCCACCTCGGCCATGGAGTTGCGGTACCAGAGTCGGGCTGCCCCGAAGACGACCTTGTCCTTGAGATCGGCGACCTTCATGACTCTCCTGCACTGCCGGACGGAATGACTTAGGAGAGGCTAACCTGCCGCTCGCCCTCCGGTCTACGCAGAGGCGAGCCCGAGCTCCTCGAGGCCGAAGACGTGCCGGTACTCGAAGCCGGCCTCGGCGAACCTCTCCGCCGCCCCGGTGGCCCGGTCGGCGATCGTCGCGACGGCCACGACCTCCGCGCCGGCCTCACGAGCGGCAGTGGCGGCCTCGAGCGGGGAACCGCCCGTCGTCGAGGTGTCCTCGACGATGAGCACGCGCCGCCCCGCGATGGCCGGGCCCTCGATGCGCTGCTGCAGGCCATGCGCCTTGCCCGCCTTGCGCACGACGAAGGCATCCAGGCGTCCCCCCTTCGCCGCGGTGGCGTGGAGCATCGAGGTGGCGACCGGGTCGGCCCCGAGGGTGAGCCCGCCGACGGCATCGAAGTCCAGGTCTGCGACGAGGTCGAGCATGACGCGGCCGACGAGCGGGGAGGCCTCGCCGTCGAGGGTGATGCGGCGCAGGTCGACGTAGTAGTCGGCCTCCTTGCCGGAGGACAGGGTGACGCGGCCGTGGACGATGGCCTTGTCCTTGACGATCTCGAGCAGGCGGGCTCGATGGGCGCTGTCGGTGGCGGTCTCAGTCACGCGGTCATCGTATGCGCTACGGTCGCTGCCAGCGTCGCGTGCCGGTGGCAGACCGTGTCAGGCATGGAGGCGCCGAACCGAAGGAAGACGCGTGCGCGCATCCCACCCTTCGCCCTCCCGTGACTGAGGGCGACCACACCAGGCTCGTGGCCTGGGCACACGAATTGCGGGCCGTCCACGCCCGCCTGCGCGAGGCACTCGAGCTCGTGCGATCAGCGGCTGACGGCGGCGCCGACCCACCTTCGGCCCGTGACCTGCTCGTGTACTGCCGGGGCTTCTGCACGGCCCTCACCCGCCATCACGAAGGGGAGGACCGGCACCTCTTCCCGGCGGTCGCCGAGGAGCACCCGCAGCTGGCGGACACCCTGGCCACGCTGACGCAGGACCACTCGATGATGAGCTACCTCATCACCGGACTCGAGAGCGCACTCCAGCGGGAGGCGCCGCCCGACGAGGTGCACACCCATCTCGAGGGGCTCGGCGCGATCATGGAGTCGCACTTCCGCTTCGAGGAGCGGGCCCTGCTCGAGGTCCTCACGACCCTGGACCTGGTGGCGGACCCGGACGAGGTCCTCGGCCCGCTCTAGTCGCTCTTGCGGTGCAGGCCCGTCACGCGCTTGCTGCGGATGAGGGCCCGGGGGACGTGGCGCACGAGCCCGACGACCGCCTTGTACTGGGGGCTCGGCACCGAGACGACCCGACCGGATGCGGCGTCGGCGAGGGCGTCGCGGACGAGGTCGGGCGCCTCCAGCCAGAAGGGGCCGGAACGCTCGCCCTTGTCGATGCCGGCGCGCTCGTGGAACTCCGTGCGCACGTAGCCCGGGAGCAGCACCGTGGCCCGGACGCCGGTCCCGGCGAGCTGACCGGAGAGGGACTCGGTGAAGGTCGTGACGTAGGCCTTGGCCGCGGAGTAGGTCCCGCTCGCGAGCAGGCCGGCGACCGAGGAGACGTTGATGATCTGCCCGCGACCGCGGCCGACCATGGCGGT
>DXAR01000131.1 GCA_019116945.1 Candidatus Janibacter merdipullorum
CCGACTGAGTGTCCGGCGTGCTCTCAGCGCACGCCGGACACGCGGAACTGGATGGACACCCGCGGTCCGACCCGGGCGCTGGTCTTGGGCACGGCGTGGTCCCAGGTGCGCTGGCAGGCGCCACCCATGACGACGAGGTCGCCGTGCCCGAGCGAGACCCGCTGCGAGGCACCTCCGTCGCGCGGACGAAGGGCGAGGTGGCGCGCCGAGCCGAGGGAGACGATGGCGATCATCGTGTCCTGCTCGCGGCTGCGGCCGATGCGGTCGCCGTGCCAGGCCACCGAGTCGGAGCCGTGCCGGTAGAGGCACAGGCCGGCGGTGACGAAGGGTTCGCCGAGCTCCTCGGCGTAGTGCGCGGAGAGCCGCTCGCGCATGTCGGCGAGCAGGGGGTGGGGGAGCCTCTCGTCTCCGTCGTAGAACCGGGTGAGCCGGGGGACGTCGACCACGGAGTCGTACATCTGGCGTCGTTCAGCGCGCCACGGGACCTCGTGGAGGAGCGTGTCGAGGACATCATCGGTCCCGCACGCCCACCCGGGCAGGAGGTCGAGCCAGGCGGTGCCGTCGAGGAAGCGTCGGTGCCGCCGCTCGAGGTCACCGAGCGTGGGGGAGTCGGCCGTGTCGAAGAGCGAGGACTGGAGCGCCTGCATGGACCGAGCCTAGCAAGGGATCGAACGTCTGTTCGAGACGTGGCGTCGGCGTGGGGGCGCGTGTCGCGGCACGGCGAAGGGGGGACAATGTGTCCATGCCCCTCTACCGCGACTCCGGAGTCGTGCTGCGCACCCACAAGCTGGGTGAGGCCGACCGGATCATCACCGTGCTCACGCGCGGTCGGGGCAAGGTCCGCACGGTGGCGAAGGGGGTCCGCCGCACCAAGTCCAAGTTCGGCGCCCGCCTCGAGCCCGGCATGCACGTCGACCTCCAGTGCTACGAGGGACGCAACCTCGACACGGTGACCCAGACCGAGTCGCTCGACGCGTGGGGTGACGTCCTCGCCCGGGACTACCGGCGCTGGACCTCGGCCGCCGCGATCCTCGAGACCGCGGACCGGCTCACCGAGGAGCACGAACCGGCGGTCCAGCAGTACCTGCTCCTCGCGGGTGCCCTGCGCTCCCTCGCCCAAGGGGAGCACGCCCCCGAGCTCGTCCTCGACGCCTACCTGCTGCGTGCCCTCGCCGTCGCCGGCTGGGCGCCGAGCTTCCACGACTGCGCGCAGTGCGGGGAGCAGGGTCCGCACCGCGCCTTCCACGTCGCCTCCGGCGGGGTGCTGTGCCGCCTCTGCCGCGTCCCCGGGGCCTCCGCCCCCGCGCCGGAGACGCTCGACCTCCTCGCCGCGCTGCTCGCCGGGGACTGGCCCGTCGCCGACGCCTCCCTCGAGCGGCACCGTCGCGAGGGGTCCGGCCTCACGGCCGCCTTCCTCCAGTGGCACCTCGAGCGCGGGGTGCTCTCCCTTCGTCACGTCGATCGCACCCCACCGCAGAGGACCGGATGAGTCGCTACGCAGCCCCCTTCGCCCACCCGAGCGGAGCCACCCCGCCGCCGGTCCCCGCAGACCTCGTGCCCGAGCACGTGGCCATCGTCATGGACGGCAACGGCCGCTGGGCCAACCAGCGCGGCCTGCCGCGGACGAAGGGGCACGAGGCAGGGGAGGGAGCGCTTCTCGACGTCGTCGCCGGTGCGCTCGAGATCGGGGTGAAGCACCTCTCCACCTATGCCTTCTCCACGGAGAACTGGCGACGCTCGCCCGAGGAGGTCCGCTTCCTCATGGGCTTCAACCGGGACGTCATCCGTCGCCGCCGGGACCAGCTCCACGAGTGGGGCGTGCGGATGCGCTGGGTCGGTCGTCGCCCCAAGCTCTGGAGCTCGGTGATCAAGGAGCTCGAGATCGCCCAGGAGATGACCCGGGACAACGACGCGATGACCCTGTACTTCTGCGTCAACTACGGCGGTCGTGCCGAGATCGCCGACGCGGTCCGCGGCATGGCCGAGGACGTCCGGGCCGGGCGGCTCAAGGGGTCGGGCATCGACGAGCGGACCATCGCCCGCTACCTGGCCGAGCCGACGATGCCTGACGTCGACCTCTTCCTCCGGAGCTCCGGCGAGCAGCGGACGAGCAACTTCCTCCTGTGGCAGGCGGCCTACGCCGAGATGGTCTTCCAGGACACGCTCTGGCCGGACTACGACCGCCGTCACCTGTGGGAGGCCATCGAGACGTACGCGCGCCGCGACCGGCGCTACGGCGGCGCGGTTGACGCGCCGACGACCTCGTAAGGCCGGGCGTCACGCACCGGCGCAGTGCGGGCACCGACCGAAGAGCTCGAGGGTGTGCGAGACGTCGGTGAAGCCGTGCTCGGCGCTCACCGCCGCCGCCCAGCGCTCGACGGTAGGCCCCTCGATCTCGACGGTGCGGCCGCAGTCCCGGCACACGAGGTGGTGGTGGTGCCCGGTGCTGCACCGGCGGTAGGCCTGCTCCCCGTCATCGGTGCGGAGGGTGTCGAGGAGGTCCTCCTCGACCATGGTCTGAAGCGTGCGGTAGACGGTGGCGAGGCCGATCTTGTCGCCGTGGGCGTGGAGGCTCGCGTGCACCTCCTGCGCGGAGCGGAATCCCTCGAAGCGCTCGAGGTCCGCCTCGATGGCGGTGCGCTGTTTCGTGGGGCGGCGGCTGCGGATGTCGTTCACCGGGGGCTCCCTTCGAGTGGGTGGTCGGCATGGTCGGGATCGTGCTCGTCCCAGTGGTCACCGTGGCGGGCGTGCCGATGACCGTCGTGGAGGTAGTCGACGAGGTCGCCGTGGAGGACGACCTCGTGACCGCACTCCTCCCAGTGGACGTGCTCGTGCGTCTCGGCGGCCCGGTGTCGTCCCCGGGTGGCCAGGTGCAGGGCCCACGCGCCGACCGCGGAGGCGACGAAGAGGGCGATGGCCAGGAGGACGATCGTCGCGCCGGAGGGGGTGTCGGCGTAGAAGCTGGTGAAGACGCCGCCGATGCTCGTGGCCAGCCCGATGACGACCGCCCAGACGAGGCTCCCCCGGAAGGAACGCCCGATCTGCTGGCCCGTCGCATTGGGCAGGATCATGAGCGCGCTGATGAGCAGCAGACCGATGACCCGCATCGAGATGACGACGGTGACGCCGGTGAGGACCGCGAGGAGGATGTTGGTCCCGAGCACCGGCAGGCCCGAGGCTCGGGAGTACTCCGCGTCCTGCGCCACGGCGAAGAGCCGCTCGCGGAGGAGGAGCACGGTGGCGAGGACGACCGCGGCGAGGACGGCGAAGGCGACGAGGTCGGTCCGCGAGACCGTGTTGAGGGCGCCGAAGAGGTAGCCCTCGAGGTTCGTCGAGGACCCCTGCGGTGCCTTGGCAATGATGACGACGCCCGCGGCGAGCCCGCCGTAGAACATCACGGCGAGTGCGAGGTCGCCCCCGGCTCGTCCGTGGTGGCGGAGCAGCTCCACCGCCACGGCCGCGAGGACGACGACGACGAGGGCGGTGAGCACCGGCGACTGGCTCGTGAGGACACCGACGCCGACGCCGGCGAGGGCGACGTGGCCCATGCCGTCACCGACGAGCGACATGCCGCGCTGGACGAGGAAGACGCCGACGAGCGGCGCGGAGGCGCCGACGAGCATCGCCGCGATGAGCGAGTTGCGCATGAACTCGAGGCTGAGGATGTCGATCACCGAAGACCTCCCGTCGGAGGCACCATCGTCTGCGGGATGACCGAAGGGCGGGTTCCGGCGTCGTCGGTGTGGTGGCCGTGGTCGCCGCCGTCACGGATGGCCCCGGGCGGGCCGTCCTGGACGATGCGTCCGCCGCGGACGACGACGGCTCGGGTGACGATGTCGGCGAGCGCTTCCAGCTCGTGCGTGACGATGACGAGGGTGGCACCGCGCTCGACGAGGCGGCGCATGACGGCGACGAGGACCTGCTGGTGGCCCCGGTCGACGCCGGCGGTCGGTTCGTCGAGGAGGAAGACGTACGGCTGGCTGGCGAGAGCGCGGGCGATGAGCACGCGCCGCTGCTGGCCACCGGAGAGGGTCGCCACGTCGTGGTCGGCGAGGTCGCCCAGCCCGACGACGGAGAGGGCCTCGCCCACGAGGGCGCGGTCGGCGCGGGAGCGGATGCGCCACGGCGCCCACCAGGGGGTCCGCACCGTGCGCCCCATCGTCACGATCTCGGCCGCGGTGGCCTTGACCGCGGAGGCGAGGGTGTGGCGCTGGGGGACGTAACCGATGCCGCGGCGCGCAGCCCGCGAGGCGACGGGGGAGCCGAGGACCGTGGCCTTCCCGCCGTGCTGGTCGGCGAGCCCGAGGAGGCCCTTGACGAGTGTTGACTTGCCGGCGCCGTTGGGGCCGAGCACGGCGACGACCTCACCGGGGGTCACGGTGAGGTCGAGGCCGGTGACGACGGTGCGGTCCTCGTAGCCGAAGGCGGCTCCGGCGAGGTCGATCACCGCCGTGGGCGGATGCCCGCTCATGAGCAGTCCTGACCCTTCTGCACGGCGGCGAGGTTGCTCCGCATCACCTCGAGGTAGTCCTCGCCCTCGGACTCCTCGGTGATCCCTTCGATGGGGTCGAGGACGGCCACCTCGGCGCCGGCGTCGCGGGCGAGGGTCTCGGCGAGGTCCTGGGGGACGAGGGTCTCCGCATACACGGTGGTGATCTCCTCCTCCTTGATGTGGTCGATGAGGTCGGCCATGGCTGAGGGGCTCGGCTGCGCGCCGGGGGAGAGCCCGGAGACGGACTCCTGGTGGAAACCGTAGCGGTCGGCGAAGTAGGCGAAGGCGGCGTGGCCGGTGACGAGGTCGGTCTGCCGGCAGTCGGAGAGGCCGGTCTTCAGCTCCTTGTCGAGGCCGGTGAGGGTGCTCCGGAAGTCCTTGGCGTTGGCGCGGTAGTCCGCTGCGTGGTCCGGGTCGTCCTCGGCGAGGCGCTCGGCGATGGCGTCGGCCACGTCGGCGTAGCGGGTCGGGTCGAGCCAGAAGTGCGGGTCCTGGGAGCCGTGGTCGTGGCCGGCGTGGTCGCCCCCTTCGCCCTCCTCGTGGTCATGGCCCTCGTGCTCGTGCTCCTCCGCGGCGATGTCGAGGCGGGCGGCGGACGAGACGTCGAAGGCGGCATCGCCCGCCTCTTCGGCGGCGTCGTCGACGGAGGGCTGGAACTGCTTGAGGTAGACGAGCTGGTCGGCCTCGCTCACCTCGAGGATCTGGCGGGGGGTCAGCTCGAGGTCGTGGGGCTCCGCGCCGGTCTTCGTGAGGTTGGTGACCTCGACGTGCTCGCCGCCGACCTCCTCGATCGCGTACTCGAGGGGGTAGAAGGAGGTCGTCACCTGCACCGTGTCGCCGTCACCGCTGTCGGTCCCGCTGCCGCAGGCGGAGAGAGCGAGGGCGACGGTGGCCGTGGCGACGAGGGCGCGGGGGAGATTCACGAGAACGATTCTCACCGACGATGAGAATCGTTGTCAATATGGACCGGGGTGGGTCAGCGCGGGAGGGCCTTGACGACCGTCAGGGCGAGGACGAGCGCGATGACGGCGACCCGCATGAGCCGCTCGCTCGAGCGCAGGCGCGGCCAGCTCAGGGCGAGCATCCACAGCAGGAAGAGGACGACGAGGCCCAGCGGGATGGCGCCCCAGGGCCCGAGGAACCCGCCGAGGAGGACGAGGGCGAAGACGACGATGACGGGGACGGCCGGCGGCAGCCCGGCGATGAAGCGGGTGGCCGGGAGGCTGGCGCGCTCGAAGGCATTCGTCGCGACGGGCTCGGGGCGAGGCGAAGGGGGTGTCGGCACCCCCACAGGGTAGGTGGCCCGATGCGGCTCCTCCGCACCCGCCCGGATAGCCTCTGTCCCATGGCCAAGCAGACCTCCACCGTGGACACCGTCGTCAACCTGTGCAAGCGCAGGGGCTTCGTCTTCCCCTGCGGCGAGATCTACGGCGGCACGCGCTCCGCCTGGGACTACGGGCCCCTCGGCGTCGAGCTCAAGGAGAACATCAAGCGCCAGTGGTGGAAGTCGATGGTCACCGGCCGCGACGACGTCGTCGGCCTCGACTCCTCGATCATCCTCCCGCGCGAGACGTGGGTGGCCTCCGGGCACGTCGGCACCTTCTCCGACCCGCTCACCGAGTGCCTCAACTGCCACAAGCGCCACCGCCAGGACCACCTCCAGGAGGCCGTGGCCGACAAGGCGGCGAAGAAGGGGGAGACGGTCGACCCCGACACGGTCCCCATGAGCGAGATCGTCTGCCCCGACTGCGGGACGCGCGGCCAGTGGACCGAGGCCCGCGAGTTCAACATGATGCTCAAGACCTACCTGGGCGTCATCGAGGACGAGTCCGGCCTGCACTACCTGCGCCCCGAGACGGCGCAGGGCATCTTCACCAACTTCAACAACGTGCAGCAGACCTCCCGCAAGAAGCCGCCCTTCGGCATCGCGCAGACCGGGAAGTCCTTCCGCAACGAGATCACCCCGGGCAACTTCATCTTCCGCACGCGCGAGTTCGAGCAGATGGAGATGGAGTTCTTCGTCAAGCCGGGCGAGGACGAGGAGTGGCACGAGTACTGGATCGCGGAGCGCACGCGCTGGTACACCGACCTCGGGATCAACCCCGACAACCTGCGCCACTTCGAGCACCCGCAGGAAAAGCTGAGCCACTACGCCAAGCGCACGGTGGACATCGAGTACCGCTTCAACTTCGCCGGCAACGAGTGGGGCGAGCTCGAGGGCATCGCCAACCGCACCGACTTCGACCTGAGCAGCCACACGAAGCACTCGGGCACGGACCTGTCCTACTTCGACCAGGCCAACAACGAGAAGTACACGCCCTACGTCATCGAGCCGGCGGCCGGGCTCTCCCGCTCGATCATGACCTTCCTCGTCGACGCCTACGCCGAGGACGAGGCCCCCAACGCGAAGGGGGGCGTGGACAAGCGCACGGTCCTGCGCCTCGACCACCGCCTGGCCCCGGTCAAGGCGGCGGTCCTGCCCCTCTCGCGCAATGCCGACCTGTCGCCCAAGGCGCGGGACCTCGCGGCGCAGCTGCGCAAGCACTGGAATGTCGACTTCGACGACGCCCAGGCCATCGGCAAGCGCTACCGCCGCCAGGACGAGATCGGGACCCCCTTCTGCATCACGGTCGACTTCGACACCCTCGAGGACAACGCCGTGACGATCCGCGAGCGCGACACCATGGCCCAGGAGCGGGTGTCCATCGACCAGGTCGAGAGCTACCTCGCGCCGAAGCTCCTCGGCTCCTGACCTGATGGCGACCCGCGCGGCCGCTCCGGTGCGCCTGCTGCTCGTCCACGGCAGCCGGCTCAACGCCGCCGCGTGGATCCCGCTCGAGGAGATCCTGCTCGGCCGCCTCGTCTGCGAGCACCTCGACCTGCCCGGGCACGGGCTGGAGCAGGACCGGCCCTTCACCATGGAGGCCGCGCTCGCGGACGTCGGGGAGGCCGTCGAGGCGCTCGACCCGACGCGCCACCGGATCGTCCTCGCCGGGCACAGCCTCGGTGGGTACGTGGCGATGGAGTGGGCCGCCACTCACCCCGACGTGCTGGCGGGCCTCGTCCTCATGGGCTCGACCGCCCAGCCCTCCTCGCGCCTGGCCGGGATCTACCGCGCCTTCGGCAGTGCCCTGCGGGCGGGGCTCGAGGACGAGCGCCGGGCGGAGTCCATCCGGGAGACCGATGCCGCCTCGCTGCGTCGGATCATCGGGCCCCGGACGGCCGCCGCGGTGCTCCGGCGCGGGCCCGGGCTCGAGGCGATCCCCGATGCCTGGGATGCGGTCATCGACGGGGTCGACCTCCGTTCGCTCGCGGAGGTCGACGTGCCGGTGCTCGCGATCAACGGTGAGTACGACCAGTTCCGGGTCGGGGAGGGCAC
>DXAR01000132.1 GCA_019116945.1 Candidatus Janibacter merdipullorum
TCCCAGCCGCCGTCGATGAGCGTGTGCCGGTCCTCGCCGATGACCGCGTAGACGTTGACCGCTTTGAGCCCGTCCATCGGCAGGGGAAGGGGGATGCGGTGCACCCCGGGCGCGACCTCCTCGGGTCCGGGCTTCGTCCAGTCCGTCGTTGCCTGCGTCATGTGCACGAGTCAAGCACTTGCGCCGTGGCCGGTCCCGGCGGGCCTCCCGTCGGCCGAGACCATGCCCGGGGACGCTGGATATGCAAGGTTGGCCGGATGGACGTGCTGCCGATGTTCCCTTTGGGCTCACCCCTCCTGCCGGGGCAGCCCATGCCCCTGCAGGTCTTCGAGCCGCGCTACCTCGCGATGCTCCGGGACGTGGCCGAAGGGGAGGGGAGCTTCGGTGTGGTGCTCATCGAGCGGGGCTTCGAGGTCGGTGGGGGAGACGAGCGCTTCGCCATCGGGTGCGTCGCGGGCATCGAGCAGGTGCGCCCGATGCCCGACGGTCGGGTCGGACTGCTGGCGCGCGGCCAGGAACGCATCGAGATCGTCGAGTGGCTGCCCGACGACCCCTACCCGCGGGCCGAGGTGCGGCGCCTGCCGGACCTGACGTGGGGCGGCGAGGACGCCCCGCGTCTTGCCGAGACGGAAGGCACCGTCCGCCGTGCCCTGGCGGTGATGAGCGAGTACCGGCAACAGGTCTGGCCCGCCGACGTCGAGCTGTCCGACGACCCGGTGACCCGCAGCTGGCAGCTGGCGTGGATCGCTCCGCTGGGTGCCTTCGACCAGCTGACGTTGCTCCGGTCGGAGTCCCTTGGCGAGCTGCTCGAGACCACCGAGCGCCTCACGAGCGAAGCCCTCGAGCTGCTACCCCTGCAGTCACCTGACGAGCACGAATGAGCCTCCGTCGCACGGCGGCCGATCGAGCCCCGAGCGTTGTCGTACCTCGCCCCTAGCATGTGAAACATCGATGGGAGAGGGACCCATCACCGGCCTCTTGAGGAGACCTCGTGCAGAACGTCTGGATCGTCACCCACCCCGCCGCCGGAGGGACTGTCCGCTGCGAGTACTTCACCGCCGAGGAGGCCGCGACCAACCGCGCCACCGCACTCGTCGCGGCTGCGAAGTCGGAGTTCGAGGAGCTCGACGAGCGGGTCGACCTCGAGGTCACGTGGGAGGAGTACCGCAAGATTCACGACTTGGAGTGGACGGTCGACAAGGTGCCTGACACGGCCTCGCTGAACTCACACGACGACACCATCGCCCCCAGTGGTCCCGCGCCGTCGGGACGGATCTGGGTGGTGCTCGAGGACAACCGTCCGGAGGAGGGGCGCGGCTACGAACACAGCGAGGACGACGCGCGCAGTGCGGCATGGGACCGCAGGTGGGCCGCCTGGGAGAACTACGTCTCCTCCACTGAGAGCGAGGTGATGAGCTTCGCCCAGTACCGGGAGGAGTTTGTCGGGGGCCGCTACGACTACGCGCCCGCGGACCCTGGACTCGCCGAGCAGGCCTGACGCAACGGGACAGCGCGCGCTGGGCCATCGGGACGTGCCCGGCCGGTGTTCAGCTCCCTTCGACGAAGAGCGGCCGAGACACCTCACCCGAGGCGAGCACCTCACTCATCAGGCGGCGCGGGTCCCGCTCGATGACCTCCTCGAGCTTCGCCTGGTCGACGAGGTGCGCCGAGTGCAGCTCGCCACCGACGAGCTGCAGGAGTGACCCGACGGGCAGCCCGAGGTAGCGGCCGAAGGTGCGGTCGCACGCCTGGAGCTCACCGGCGTCGATGTTGCGTAGCGCGCGCTCCTCCTCGGTCTGTGCCGTGGGGGTGACGATCGACCAGCCGGAGCGGCGGGTGCCGTCGGTGAGTGTCTCTGCGCCGGGGTCGAGCTCGTGGCGTTCCATGAGGAAGGCGCTCGGCTCGCCCAGGACGATCGCGTCGAGCGCGGCCGACTGGATCGCGATGGTCTCGGTCGCCTTGACCGGCGCCGCGTCGACGCCCGCCTCGCGGGCCATCTGCAGCTGCTCGACCTGGCCGATCAGGGCGCTGGTGAGGTCGTCGGTGCTTCGCTCCCGATAGGCCTCGGGAGAGGAGAAGTCGGGGGTCGTGACGAGGAGGACGCTCCCTTCGTCCGTGGCCGCGAGGGTGTACGGCGCATACGACATCTGCAGCCGCGCGCCTGGCTGCAGCGGTCCGGCAGCGCCGGCGCCGAAGGCGATGAGGACGCTGCCGGCCAGCGGTGCGAGCTGGGGGTGGATCCGCGCGCGCAGGGTCACGCCGTCGACGACCTCTTCGATCGTCTCGGTTGACGGGGGCGCTGCCACGATCTCCTGCTCACTCAGGGGGATGCCGGCCCCATGGCCGTCGGCGTCGAGGATCTGCCGGTCGGCGTCGGTGACGGTGCCGTCTGCGGACCGGGTCTCCCACGCACCGAGGAAGCGCCCGTTGGCCACCCGCACCACCGTCCCCGTTGGCAGCGCGAGCAACGGCACGAGATGGGAGGCCGACTGCACGAGCAGACCGGCGAGGATCTCGACCTCCCTGTTCCGCAGGAAGGACTTCTCGGCCGTGCGCACCAGCCAGCCGGAGTCCTGCTCGCCGGTCCCCGGCCTCCGTACGAGGAGGAGCTCGTCGGCCCGCCCCTTCTCGACGACTGTCAGGGCGGCCTTGGTGAAGTGCACGCGCATCGACATGTCGATCGGCTCGGCCGCGACGTCCGCCCGACTGACGGCATCCGCCTGGGCGGCTTCGACCCACAGCGCGAGCGTCAGGTCGTCGACCATGGTCTCCACGAGGTCGCCCCGCGCGTAGTCCGGTGCCGTGATCGCGAATTGCGCCTCACCGTCCTGCCGCAGCTGCCAGAGGCTGAAGCCCACCATGGTCCGCTGGCCGTTCGCGACGTGGCCGGCCCCCTGGAAGTGCCGGTAGCGATCGATGACCGGCTGGACGAAGGGGGCCACCTCGCCCGCGCAGCGCAGCGTCGCCACGACGCCGTCGCCGAGGTCGACGGGAGGCTGCGGCTCGGGCTGGGACATCGGGACGGGGAACGGGAAGGTCGTCATGACGATGATCCTTGCGGGCGCCGAGGTCCACCGGTAGGGGGAGC
>DXAR01000133.1 GCA_019116945.1 Candidatus Janibacter merdipullorum
GGTGAGCCGGCCGCTCCGGCCGGCCAGCCACCCGTGACCGATGTCCCGCCCCAGGGGCATGACCCCCGGCAGGGGACCGGCGACACTCCCTTCGCCGACGACAGCACGGTCCGCCGCAGCGACCTCGACGCTGCACAGGGTGATGCCGGTCCAGGGCACCTGGACCCCGAGCCGCGGCCGGACGCCGAGCAGCAGCACAAGCCCGGTCTCATGGACAAGGTGCGCGGTAAGGTCGAAGACCTGCGAGGCGATGACCGCCCCAGCAGCTGACCTCCACGGGGGTGGGCCTGCCAACACACGGTGGCAGGCCCACCCCCGTGTCCTCCCCACCTTCCAAGGAGACGCGTGAAGATCGCCATCATCCTCGGCAGCACCCGTCCGGGTCGTTTCGGCGCCCAGGTCGCGGACTGGGTCATGGCCCAGACCGCGGGTCGGGATGACGCCGAGTACGAGCTCGTCGACCTGGCCGACTACGACCTCGATCTGCTCAACGAGCCGATCGTGCCCGGCGCAGCCCGGCGCCAGTACGAGAACCCCAAGACCCGCCGGTGGAGCGAGACCATCGACGGGTTCGACGGCTACGTCTTCGTCACCCCCGAGTACAACCACGGGGTTCCTGCGGCACTGAAGAATGCCTTCGACGTCCTGTACCCCGAGTGGGTGCACAAGGGTGCCGCCCTCGTCTCCTACGGCGCCGACGGGGGTGTGCGCGCCGTCGAGCAGTGGCGCACGATCCTCGCCAACGCCCAGATGCACGTCGTGCGCGGCCAGTCCTCCTTCTCGACGATGCTCGAGGTGACGAAGGGGGAGGACGGCGACGTCTTCGCCCCCGCCGAGCGTCGGGCCAAGGAGGTGAGCAACGTCCTGGGTCAGCTGACGAAACTCACCGAGGCGACTGCCTCCCTTCGCTCCTGAGCCACGGCATCCACAGCGGCCTCCCCACGGGGGAGGCCGCTGTCGTGCCCCGCACGTAGAGTCGTGCTCGTGAGCACCGCCCTGTACCGCCGCTACCGTCCCGAGTCCTTCGCCGACGTCATCGGGCAGGAGCACGTCACCGAGCCCCTCATGCAGGCGCTGCGGTCGGGGCGGGTCAACCACGCCTACCTCTTCTCCGGACCGCGCGGCTGCGGCAAGACGACGAGCGCGCGGATCCTCGCCCGCTGCCTCAACTGCGAGCAGGGCCCCACGCCGACACCGTGCGGAGAGTGCGACTCCTGCACCGCCCTGGCTCGAGGCGGGGCAGGGACGGTCGACGTCATCGAGATCGACGCCGCGAGCCACGGTGGTGTCGATGATGCCCGCGACCTGCGCGAGCGGGCCTCCTTCGGTCCGGCCCAGAGCCGCTACAAGATCTACATCATCGACGAGGCGCACATGGTGACGCCGCAGGGCTTCAACGCCCTGCTCAAGATCGTCGAGGAGCCGCCGGAGCACGTGAAGTTCGTCTTTGCGACGACCGAGCCCGAGAAGGTCATCGGCACGATCCGGTCGCGGACACACCACTACCCCTTCCGCCTCGTGCCTCCGGCACGTCTGCAGGAGTACATGGAGCAGCTGTGCGCGGCCGAGGGCGTGGCGCTCGAGCCGGGGGTCCTCTCCTTCGTCGTCCGGGCCGGCGGCGGGTCCGTCCGTGACTCCCTCTCCGTCCTCGACCAGCTCATCGCGGGCAGTGACGAGCGCGGCCTCACCTATGACGGGGCCGCGGCGCTGCTCGGCTTCACCGACGGCGAGCTCCTCGACCGGGCGGTCACCGCCTTCGGCGCCGGTGACGCCGCCGGGGCCTTCACGGTCATCGATTCGGTCATCGAGACCGGCCTCGACCCGCGCCGGTTCGTCGAGGACCTCCTCGAGCGCTTCCGGGACCTCATCGTCATCGCCGCCGCCCCCGACGGAGCCGCGGGGATCCTGCGCGGCCTGCCCGGAGACCAGGTCGAGCGGATGCGTCAGCAGGCGGGGACCTTCGGCCCGGCGTCGCTCTCCCGGGCCGCCGACATCGTCAACGCCGGGCTCACCGAGATGACCGGCGCGACCTCTCCCCGGGTCCAGTTGGAGATCATCGCCGCCCGGGTTCTCCTGCCGGCGGCCGCCGGCGAGTCCGGCTACGCCGCCCGCCTCGACCGCCTCGAGCGCCGTCTCGAGGTCGGTGGCGTCCCCACGAGTGACGGCGGTGCCGGGGGGCGGGACCGCACGGCCCCGGAGAGTGCGGCTCCGGCACCCCGGCGGGTCGCGCCCCCGCAGGCCGCGCCCCCGCAGGCCGCGCCCCCGCAGGAGGCCCCCGAGCCCCAGGGAGAGCGGGTGGAGCCGGCGATTGACGAGGCCCGCGCCCGCCCGCAGAGCGGGCTCGCCCAGCGACCAGCACCCAGCGACCGGCCGGTGCCGAGCGGACAGCCAGAGCCCGCGCCGAGCGGGCAGCCGGTGCCGAGCGGGCAGCCGGAACCGGCACCGAGCGAGCAGCCGGCACCGGCCGGGCAGGGGGCGCACCTCGACGTCGAGGCACTCCGCCGGTCCTGGCCGGATGTCCTCGGGCGGATCTACCAGATGCGCCGCGCGACGTGGACCTTCCTCTCGGAGCACGCCCAGGTCATCTCCTACGACGGTCAGCGGCTCGTCCTCGGCATCGCGACGACGGGCCTGGCCAATGCCTTCCGCAATGGCTCGCACAGCGAGGTCGTCCGCCAGGCGCTCATCGACGCCCTCGGGGTCGACGCCCGGGTCGAAGGGGTGCCCCAGCAGCAAGTGTCTCCGCCGCAGGCCGGCGGGGGAGCCCAGGCGACGACCGCTGCCGGTGAGGTCCACGCGGGACGGGGCGGCGGAGGCGATCGCGGTGGGGCTCCCAGCCGGTCCGATCGTCAGGAGTCGGCCCCCGGTGACGTCGGGGTCGTCGCGTCCGGTGGAGGCCCCTCGGGGCCCGACTGGGGGTCGGCCCCGTCGGATGCCTCCTCGGCACCCGCGTGGGCCACGGCAGAGCCGGCCCCGCCCGAGCCGGGTGGGGTACCCCCTTCGCCCCAGGTGCCCGCCACCGGGCCGAGCCTCACCGACGAGCCGGACGACGCCTCGGTGAGCGACGACGACGAGGACATCGTCGAGGCCGGGGCAGCGGGCCCGGCCGTCATCGAGCGCCTCCTCGGGGGCACGGTCATCCGCGAGGAGTGACCTGCCGGTCCCGCCGGTGGCCCACGACGTCCCCCGTGGGGCGTAGGGTCGAGGCGTGTACGAAGGCGTGGTCCAGGACCTGATCGACGAGCTCGGGCGACTCCCCGGGGTCGGCCCCAAGAGTGCCCAGCGGATCGCCTTCCATCTCCTGCAGGCCGACCCGCAGGATGTCCAGCGCCTCGTCCAGACCCTGAGCGAGGTCAAGGACAAGGTGGCCTTCTGCGAGACCTGCGGCAACGTCGCGGAGGGGCCCCAGTGCCGGATCTGTGCGGACACCCGTCGGGACCCGTCCGCCATCTGCGTTGTCGAGGAGCCCAAGGACGTCGTCGCCATCGAGCGGACCCGCGAGTTCCGTGGGCGCTACCACGTGCTCGGCGGGGCGATCTCCCCGATGGACGGCGTGGGCCCCGACGACCTGCGCTTCACCGAGCTCATGTCGCGCCTCTCCGACGGCACGGTCACCGAGGTCATCATCGCGACCGACCCCAACCTCGAAGGGGAGGCCACCGCCTCGTACACGGCGCGACTGCTCGGCCCCTTCCAGCTGACGGTGACCCGACTGGCCTCCGGCCTCCCCGTGGGAGGTGACCTCGAGTACGCCGACGAGGTCACCCTCGGGCGGGCCTTCGAGGGAAGGAAGCTGCTCGATGCTTGACGAGACCACCCTCCTCGCCGACGAGTGCGCGGTCGAGGCCAGCACCTGGTTGGCCACGGTCGCCGACATCGCCTCCGGGGCAGCACCGGAGAGCGCGATCCCGCTCCTCCTGCTGACGACGAGCCAGATCCAGCTCGTCGGCGCCCGTCTCGGCGCCATCAGCGACATCGTCCTCGACCAGCGGTTCGAGGCCGACCCCGGACCGGACACCGAGCTGGACCCCCTTCGCGCCGGGCTGGCCCACCTTCTCGACGGTGTCGACGAGTACGCCGACCTCGAGGACCCGGTGACCTCGCCCGAGCCGGCGACCGGGTCGCTGAGCAATGACCTGACGATCATCGCCGGAGCGCTGACGCACGGACTGGCCCACCACGAGGCGGGGCGGCCGACCGAGGCCCTGTGGTGGTGGCAGTACAGCTACCTCGCCGACTGGGGCGACCGGGCCGCGATGGCGGTGCGTGTCCTCCAGACGCTGCTGGCCCATCTGCGCCTCGACGCCGACGCCGACGTCGTCGGCGAGGCGGAGTTCGACGCCCTGCACACCTGAGCCCGCCCCCTTCAGGCGACGCGGGTGCCGCCGGGGAGCCGCCCGATGGGGGTGCGGACCCGCCGGATCGCCACGAGCGTGGCGCCGATCCCCAGGAGGACGTGCAGACCGATCCCGTAGGTCCACGCCGGACCCTCCTGGGCGACCCGGTCCGTGGTCCCGGGCGGCGTGCTCGACTCGGCCCAGCAGCGGTCCTCGACCTCGGGTGGCCCCGCCTTGGCCATCCGGGTGCCGTAGGAGATGTAGCGCATCGGGGTGAAGCCGGACGCCGCATCGCCGGTGCTGATGTCCTCGAGGTCGCCCGGCCCGGCATCGGCGACGATGACGAAGGGATTGAGGCCGAGGAGGATCCACGTGCGCTCCGTGTGCGAGACAGACTCCACCGAGGTGTACTCCTCGCACTCGGTGGGAGTCACGTCGACCGTCGGGGGCACGCCGTAGACCCTCGTCTCCTCCTCGTGGGTGACGAGCGGGAAGCTCATCGCGAAGAAGACCGTCGTGAGGATGCACATCCCCGACACGGTGAGGTAGGTGAGCACGGCGGACCCGACCGGTCGCGCGGTGAGCGTCGAGAACATCAGCCCGGTGGCACAGACGACGAGGAGGATGACGACGAGGACGACGAGGACCCGCACCGCGGCCGGCAGGTCGACGCCTCCCTGGACGAAGGCGATGAGGAGGTAGGGGAGGGTGAGCGCGACGAAGGTCAGCGCCATGACGAGCGAGGCGAGGAGCTTGCCGACGATGATGTCGGCCGCGCTGAGCAGGGTCGTCTGGAGGGTCGCGAGCACGCCTGCGTCGCGATCGCCGTTGACCGACGTGGCCGTGAGCGCCGGCATGATGAGCAGACTCAGCCCGAGGACGAAGAAGAGGATGATGTCGAAGGTCGTCGCCCCCTTCGCGCCGTCCACGCTGCGCATGGACCACCACGTGAGACCGAAGATCCCGGTGATGAGCAGGAACCACGCGGCGAAGGCGATCCACCAGCGAGGACCGCGGAAGCGCTGCATCAGCTCCAGCCGAGCGACGGTGACGATGCCGGACGGGCTCACTGGCGGTCCTCCGTGACGGCGAGGTAGGCGGCCTCGAGGGATCCCTGGGCCGGTGCGAAGGCGGTGACCGGCACGTGCGCGGTGACGAGGGCGCGCAGCAGCTCGCTCGCGCCGATCTCGTCGGCCACCGTGATCTCGAGGGCGCGACCGGCCCGGGTGGGGGTGTGGCCGAGGTCGACGAGGGCCCGCTCGAGCATCGCGAGATCGCTGGCCGCGATGCGGTAGGTGAGGGTGCCCGCGGGGGCGGCGATGCCGTGGTGCTCCACGCTGCGGCCACGGGCGACGATGACGGCGTGGTCGGCGATCTCCTGCAGCTCGGTGAGGATGTGGCTGCTGACGAGGACCGTGCGGCCCTGCCGGGCGAGATCCCGGAGGACGTCGCGCAGCTCGATCCGGCTGCGGGGGTCCAGACCCGAGGCCGGCTCGTCGAGGACGAGAACGCTCGGGTTGTTGATGAGTGCGCGAGCGAGGCCGAGGCGTTGCTTCTGCCCGCGGGACAGGACCCGGGCCGGGCGGTCGGCGAGCTCGGTGAGATGGACGAGCGCGAGGAGCTGGGCGGTGCGCTGACGGGCCTCGGCCGAGGGGATCCGGTAGGCCGAGGCGACGACCTGGAGGACCTCGCGCACCGTGAGGACATCCCACGTACCGAAGCCGTCCGGCATCCACCCCAGTCGCGCGCGGACCGCGGTCGACTGGGTCACCGGGTCCAGGCCGTCGATGCGGATGGCGCCGTGGTCGGGGACGAGCAGGCTGGCCAGCATGAGCATGAGGGTGGTCTTGCCCGACCCGTTGGGGCCGATGAGGGCCGTCACCTCACCCGGCCGGGCCGTGAGGGAGATGTC
>DXAR01000134.1 GCA_019116945.1 Candidatus Janibacter merdipullorum
TCGACGTCGACCCCGAGCAGCACGTCGACGTCGTCGACCACGTCCTCGACGACGTCGTCGAGCGAGACGACCCCGGAGACGCCGAGCGAGACCACGACCGAGGAGGTTGTCCCGGCGCCTCCGCCGACGACGCGGGCCCCCGAGCCCTCGGCGACGCGTGCGCCGCGTCCGGCGCCCACGACGACACCACGGGGGACCTCGTCGACCTCGGAGTCGACGAGCGAGACCACGTCCGAGACCTCGGAGCCCTCGGAGACCTCCGAGTCGACGACCTCGGAACCCACGACCCCGTCGTCGACTCCGACGTCCAGGCCGACGTCGCCGTCGCCGACGTCCACGCCTGATCGGCCGTCGCCGACGAGCGAGTTCACGCCGAACCCGCCCCGCCCGACCTCGGGGGGCGGCTCGCCCGAGCGGTCGACGTCGTTGGGCTCGAGGGGATCCACCGGGACGGACTGAGGGCGGGCCCGACGTCGACCAGGGGTGGGGCGATCCGAGGCTTCGTCACTGCTCCGTACTCTGTGCATGCCCAAAGTACGGAGCAGTGACGAAGCATGCGAAAGGGCCCTCCGCAGCTTCGCCGCGCTCACCCCGGCGGCTCGGGCGGGCTGAGTCGAGTCCGGCGCTGACACCGGGGCCTCCTAGGGTGAAGGCATGCGGACCTCCCCTTCGTCGCCGGTGGTGGCCTGACCGTGGTCTGGGACGTCGACGCCGCGACCTGGCTGCAGGGACTCACCGACGACCGGATCGAGGACGAGACCGACGTCGGGGCCTTCCACCGCGGGACGACGTACGCGCGTAACGGCAGGGTCACCCAGGTCGCGACCCTCAACCGGGGACGGGTCGTCGTGGCGAAGGTCGCCGGGTCCGGTCGGGAGAGCTACCAGACGATCGTCTCGCTGCACGGCGACCCCGGGGACGACGTCATCGAGTGGAGCGCGCGCTGCAGCTGCCCTGTGGGCAGCGACTGCAAGCACTCGGTCGCGGTGATCCTCACCGTCCGCGACGCCCTCGGCGGGGTGGCGGAGGCGCGGCCCCACTGGGAAGAGGCCCTCGCGCCGCTCACCCGCGAGCCGTCGCGTGAGCGGCTCGACCAGGGGTCGCCGATGGCGCTCATCGTCGAGCCGGTCGTCGCCGCCCGCGACCCCCGGGACCGGGTCGGCTCGCCCCGGCTGCGGATCCGGCCGACCCGGAGGACGAAGGCGGGGACGTGGGCCAAGAAGTACTCGTGGTCCGAGTTCCGCGGGTACGGATGGTCGGGCGGCGCCACCCTGGCGAGGCACCGGGCCGCGCTGGAGCGGCTCGCCGCGCTCCACGACGCGATGACGAAGGGGCGCTACGCCTACGCCGCCTCGACCGGACCCATGTACCTCGACGACATCGGGCCCGATGTCTGGTCCGTCCTCCGCGGCGTGCGGGACGCCGGTGTGGCCCTCATCGGGAGCGAGGCAGGGGAACCGGTCCTCCTCCGAGAGGATCCCGTCGGCGTCGCCGTCGACGTCACCCGCGCGCCCGAGGGGATCCGGCTCCGGCCGGTCATCGAGGGGGCCACGGGGAGTGAGGGCGATGAGCTCCAGCTCATCGGCACTCCCGGCCATGGCGTGGCCGTGACCGGAGACGAGGGGCTCGTGCTGGCCCCTTTCGTCGCGCCGCTCGACCCCGACGTCGACGACCTCGTCGAGTCGCTGCGTGGCCTCGAGGTCCCCTCGGACGACGTCGAGCGCTTCCTCGCCCTCTACCTCGCGCGGCTGCGGGAGCGGGTCGCCGTCACCTCCTCCGACGGCACCGTCGACCTGCCCGAGGCGGAGCCACCACGGCTGCACGTGCGCGTCGGCTCCGAGGGGCGAGCCCTGCGGATCGAGCTCGGATTCGCCTACGCGGCAGGGGAGCGGACCCATCTCGTCCGGGCCGACGTCGGCGGCGCCGTGCCCCGCGACCGCTCCGGCGAGCAGACCCTGCTCATGGGGATCGAGGCCCTCAGCGAGGTGCCCGGCGCGACCTCGCGACCGCAGGGGAGCACCGGGTGGCGGCTCCACCCCACGGTCGTCCTCCGCGGGGCCGAGGCCATCCGCGTCCTCACCCGGGTCGTGCCCCGGCTCGAGGAGGACCCCCGCGTCGTCGTCACGCTCGACGACGACCTACCGCTCTTCGAGGAGCTCGACAGCGAGCCCCGCGTCACCCTCCATGACGCGGGCACGGACACCGCGGACTGGCTCGACCTCCACGTCACCGTCACCGTGGGGGAGGTCGAGGTGCCCTTCGAGGGGCTCTTCCAGGCCCTCGTCCGTGGCGAGGAGATCCACCAGCTCGAGTCCGGTGAGTGGTTCCGCCTCGACCACCCGGTCCTCGCCGACCTGCGGGCGCTCATCGAGGAGTCGCTGGCGCTGGCCGAGCCCGAGGAAGGCGAGCTGCGGATCAGCCGCTACCAGGTCGACCTGTGGGACGAGCTCTCGGCGCTCGCCGACGTCCAGGTCGAGCGCGCCCACGCCTGGCGCTCCCGGGTCGAGACCCTCCGCGAGCTTGAGACCGCGCCGGCGCCGGAGGTCCCCGACGGACTGCGAGCGACCCTGCGGCCCTACCAGCTCGAGGGCTACCACTGGCTGAGCACGCTGTGGGACGCCGACCTCGGCGGGGTCCTTGCCGACGACATGGGGCTGGGCAAGACCGTGCAGACGCTGGCCCTCCTCGTCCGCGCCGCTGCCGCCGGTGAGCTCGACCGCCCGGTGCTCGTCGTCGCGCCGACGAGCGTCGTGACCACCTGGGAGGGGGAGGCCGAGCGCTTCGCGCCGGACCTCCGGGTGCGCACCCTCCCGCAGACCCACCGCCGGCGGGGAGCGACCGTCGCCGAGGCGGTCGACGGGGCCCAGCTCGTCATCACCTCCTACGCCGTGCTGCGCATCGACGCCGAGCAGTTCTCCGAGGTCGGGTGGCGCGGGGTGATCCTCGACGAGGCCCAGCTCGTGAAGAACGACCGGTCCAAGACCCACCAGGCGCTGCGGCGGCTGTCCGCTCCCTTCGTCCTGGCGGTGACCGGGACGCCCCTGGAGAACTCGCTCATGGACCTGTGGTCCCTCCTCGCGCTCGCGGCGCCCGGGCTGTACCCGCGACGGGACCGCTTCAGCGAGGTCTACCGCAAGCCCATCGAGTCCGGCGCCCAGCCGGAGCTGCTCGATCGGCTCCGCCGACGCATCCGGCCCCTCATGCTCCGCCGCACCAAGGAGCAGGTGGCCCTCGACCTCCCGCCCAAGCAGGTCCAGGTCCTCCCGGTCGACCTGACCCCGACCCACCGCCGGGTCTACGACCGCCATCTGCAGCGCGAGCGCAAACGGGTCCTCGGGCTCCTCGACGACCCCGAGGCCAACCGCGTCGCCATCCTCGCCTCCCTGACCCGGCTCCGCCAGCTCAGCCT
>DXAR01000135.1 GCA_019116945.1 Candidatus Janibacter merdipullorum
CGTCGTCCTCAACTCCGGTGGCGCCAATGCCTGCACCGGGGCCCAGGGATTCCAGGACACCCACGCCACCGCCGAGCACGCGGCCGAGGCCCTCGGCGTCTCCGCCGGGGACGTCGCCGTCTGCAGCACCGGGCTCATCGGCGAGCTCCTCCCCATGGACCGGCTCACGGCCGGCGTCACCGCAGCAGTGGATGGCCTCGCCGTCGACGGCGGGCCTGATGCCGCCGCGGCGATCATGACGACCGACACCGTGCCCAAGACGGCCGCCGTCACCCGGGACGGCTGGTCCGTCGGCGGCATGGCGAAGGGGGCGGGCATGCTCGCCCCGGCCCTGGCCACGATGCTCGTCGTCGTGACGACGGATGCCGTGACGAGTGCGGAGGACCTGGACGCCGCGCTGCGCGAGGCGACGCGCACGACCTTCGACCGGATCGACTCCGACGGCTGCATGTCGACCAACGACACCGTGCTCGCGATGGCCTCCGGGGCCTCCGGCGCGACCGCTACCCGCGAGGACCTCACCGAGGCCCTGCGCGAGGTCTGCGCTGACCTGGCCCGCCAGCTCATCGGGGACGCCGAGGGCGCGGCCCACGACATCGAGATCGTCGTGCGGTCTGCCGCGAGCGAGGAGGACGGCCTCGAGGTTGCCCGCAGCATCGCCCGCAACACCCTCTTCAAGTGCGCGATCTTCGGCAAGGACCCGAACTGGGGGCGGGTCCTCGCCGCCGTCGGGACGACGCAGGCGAGCTTCGAGCCGACGCGGCTCGACGTCGCCATCAACGGCGTGCAGGTCTGCCGCGCCGGCGGTGTCGGAGAGGACCGCGCGCTCGTCGACCTTGAGCGCCGGGAGGTCCGGGTCGAGGTAGACCTCCACGCCGGGGCCGAGGAGGTCACGGTCTGGACCAACGACCTCACCCACGACTACGTCCACGAGAACTCCGCCTACTCCACCTGAGTCCGAAGAGAGACCCATGACCACCGACACCACCCTCCGCGGCGCCATCGACGCGGCCGCCCTGCGCGTGGCGCGCTCCAAGGCACAGACGCTCGTCGAGGCGCTGCCTTGGCTCGAGCGCTTCCGCGGGGCCCTCGTCGTCATCAAGTACGGCGGCAATGCGATGACCGATGACGCCCTCAAGGCGGCCTTCGCCCAGGACATCGTCTTCCTGCGCTATGCGGGGCTGCGCCCCGTCGTCGTCCACGGCGGCGGCCCGCAGATCCAGGCGATGCTCGACCGACTCGGACTCGAGAGCGAGTTCAAGGGCGGGCTGCGCGTCACGACGCCCGAGGTCATGGAGGTCGTGCGGATGGTGCTCACCGGCCAGGTCGGCCGGGAGCTCGTCGGCCTCCTCAACCAGCACGGTCCCGTCGCCGTCGGCATGTCCGGCGAGGACGCCGGGCTCTTCGGCGGGCGTCGTCGCGGGGTCGAGATCGACAGCGAGAGCGTCGACATCGGTCTCGTCGGCGACGTGGAGTCGGTCGACCCCGCCGCGGTCCTCGACATCCTCGATGCCGGACGCATCCCCGTCGTCTCGACGATCGCCCCCGACCTCGACCACGAGGGGCAGGTCCTCAACGTCAACGCCGACACAGCCGCCTCCGCCCTGGCAGTCGCCCTGCGGGCGCAGAAGCTCGTCGTCCTCACCGATGTCGAGGGCATCTACGCCGCCTGGCCCGACCGGGACTCCCTCCTGTCCCACCTCACGGTCTCGGGAGCCCGCGACCTCCTCGGGACCGTGGCCTCGGGCATGATCCCCAAGCTCGAGGCCTGCATCCGGGCCGTGACCCACGGCGTCCCCCAGGCGCACGTCGTCGACGGTCGCCAGGCGCACTCGATGCTCCTCGAGATCTTCACCTCGGAGGGCTTCGGCACGATGATCCTCCCGGACGACACCGACGACGAAGGGGAGGTGAGCCCCTCATGAGCACCTCCACGACCCAGCAGGAGCTCCTCGAGCGGTACCGCGCCAGCCACATCGGCGTCTTCGGGCTGCCCGGGCTCGTCCTCACCCACGGGGAGGGGGCGTACGTCCACGACGTCGACGGCAACCGCTATCTCGACCTCCTCGGCGGGATCGCCGTCAACGCACTCGGGCACGGCCACCCGGCCCTCGTCGCCGCGATCTCGGAGCAGGCCGCCGCGGCCGTCCACGTGAGCAACTTCTTCACCACGCCCGCGCAGATCGAGGCGGCCGAGGCCGTCCTGCGCATCGCAGAGGCCCCCGAGGGCTCCGGGGTCTTCTTCTGCAACAGCGGATCGGAGGCCGTCGAGACCGCGATCAAGCTCTCGCGCAGGACCGGTCGCACCGAGATCATCGCGGTCGGTGGCGCCTTCCACGGACGGACGACCGGTGCCGTCAGCCTGACCCACAAGGAGGCCTACCGGGCCCCCTTCGAGCCGCTGCTCCCCGGGGTCCGCCACGTCGCGCCGGGTGACGTCGACGCCCTTCGCGCCGCGGTCGGCCCGGAGACGGCGATGGTCCTCCTCGAGCCGATCCAGGGGGAGGCCGGGGTCGTCCCGACCCCGCCCGGCTACCTCGCCGAGGCCCGCGAGATCACGCGCGAGGCGGGCGCGCTGCTCGTCCTCGATGAGATCCAGACCGGCATCGGCCGGACGGGAGCATGGTTCGCCCACCAGCTCGAGGGTGTCGTCCCGGATGCCATGACGATTGCCAAGGGACTCGGCGGAGGCGTGCCCATCGGGGGCCTCGTGACCTTCGGTCCGGAGGTCACCGGGCTGCTCACCGCGGGACAGCACGGCTCGACCTTCGGGGGCAACCCCCTCGCGTGCAGCGCCGCGCTCGCCGTGCTCCGCACGATCGAGTCCGATGGCCTCGTCGAGCACGCCGTCACCGTCGGCAACCTCCTCGCGGAGCGGGTCGAGGCCCTCGGGCACCCACTCGTCGCCGGGGTGCGCGGTGCCGGCCTCCTGCGGGCGGTCCGACTGACTCAGCCGATCGCCCCGGCCGTCACGCTCGCCGCCCGCGCCCACGGGTTCATCGTCAACCCCGTGGCACCCGACGCGCTGCGCCTGGCGCCACCCCTGACCATCACCAGCGACGAGCTCGCGACCTTCGTCGAGGCCCTCCCGGCGATCCTCGACGAGGCCACCAAGGAGACCGCATGACCGTCCGACACCTCCTCGCCGACGACGACCTGACCGCGGCCGAGCAGGCCGAGGTCCTCGACCTCGCCGCCCGGCTCAAGGCCGAGCGCCACGCCGAGCAGCCCCTCGCCGGACCGCACGCGGTGGCCCTCGTCTTCGACAAGCCGACCCTGCGGACCCAGCTCTCCTTCGCGACCGGCGTCGCCGAGCTCGGGGGATTCCCGATGAGCATCGACGGCAGCCTCGCCCAGATCGGCACCCGGGAGTCCATCGCCGACGTCTCGCGGGTCATCGGTCGGCAGGTGAGCGCGATCGTGTGGCGCACGCACGGGCAGGACCGCATCGAGGAGATGGCCGCCCACGTCGACGTCCCGGTCGTCAACGCGCTCACCGACGACTACCACCCCTGCCAGCTGCTCGCCGACCTGCTGACGATCCGGGAGCACAAGGGCGCGACCGCCGGCCGCACCCTCACCTACCTCGGTGACGGCGCCAACAACATGGCCCACTCCTACCTGCTCGCCTGCGCCCTCGCCGGCATGCACGTGCGCATCGCCACCCCCTCCAGCCACCGGCCCTCGGCGGAGGTCCTGGCCCGGGCCGAGCGGATCGCGGCCGAGCAGGGTGGGTCGGTCCTCGTCACGGACGACCCCGCGGCGGCAGCCGACGGTGCCGACGTCCTCGCGACGGACACCTGGGTCTCGATGGGTATGGAGGGGGAGAAGGGGGACCGCACCGGCGCGTCCTCGCCCTTCGCTCCCTTCGCCGTGACCCGTGAGCTGCTCGCGCGCGCGGCGGCCGATGCGATCGTCCTCCACTGCCTGCCGGCCTACCGTGGCCTGGAGATCGAGGCCGAGGTCATCGACGGCCCGCAGTCGGTGGTCTGGGACGAGGCGGAGAACCGCCTCCACGCTCAGAAGGCCCTGCTGACCTACCTCCTGCGCGCCTCGACATGATCGCCGCGACCCGGTCCGGCCGACAGGCGCGGATCACCGAGCTCCTGCGGGAGCACGCCGTGCGCAGCCAGACCGAGCTGCTCGCGCTGCTCGCGGCGGACGGCATCGAGGTCACGCAGGCGACGCTATCGCGCGACCTCCTCGAGCTGCGGGCGGAGAAGGTGCGCATCGGCCGGGACCTCGTCTACGCCCTCCCGAGCGAGGGCGGCGACCGCACCCCGCGTGCGGCCGTGGGCCGGGCCGAGCTCGACGACCGGCTCCGCAGGTTGTGCGAGGAGCTGCTCGTCACGGCGCGTCCGAGCGCCCAGCTCGTCGTCGTGCGCACCCCTCCCGGCGCGGCGAACTACCTCGCCTCGGCCATCGATCACTCCCGCATGCCCGAGGTGCTCGGCACCATCGCAGGAGATGACACGATCATGATCATCACGGGCGGCCCCGACGAAGGGGAGGCCCTCACCACACGCCTGCTGGGCCTGGCCCAGACCACCGACCCCCAGGAGACACCGTGACCGCAGAGCACCCCAGCCGGACCGACAGCGCCGAGGGTGCCGAACGGCTGAGCCTGTGGGGAGGCCGCTTCGCCGGTGGTCCCAGCGATGCCCTCGCCGCCCTGAGCAAGTCGACCCACTTCGACTGGCGTCTGGCCCACTACGACATCGCGGGCTCCCGTGCCCACGCCCGGGTCCTCCACTCCGCGGGCCTCCTCGAGGAGGCCGACCTCACCGCCATGCTCGCGGCCCTCGACCGGCTCGCCGAGGACGTCGAGACCGGGGCCTTCACTCCGGCGGAGGACGACGAGGACGTGCACACCGCGCTCGAGCGCGGCCTCATCGAGCGGGCCGGCCCCGACGTGGGTGGTCGGCTGCGCGCCGGGCGCTCCCGCAACGACCAGGTCGCCACGCTCTTCCGGATGTACCTGCGGGACCATGCACGGGTCGTCTCCGGGATGGCCCTCGACGTCGTCCGCGCGCTCGTCGAGCAGGCCGAGGCCCACATCGACGTCCCCATGCCCGGACGCACGCACCTCCAGCACGCCCAGCCGGTCCTGCTGAGCCACCACCTGCTCGCGCACGCGTGGGCCCTGCTGCGCGATGTCGAGCGCTTCGTCGACTGGGACCGACGGACCGCGCTCAGCCCCTACGGGTCGGGGGCGCTCGCCGGCTCCTCGCTCGGGCTGGACCCGGAGGCGGTCGCCGCGGACCTCGGCTTCGACGGCGCGGTCGACAACTCCATCGACGGCACGGCCTCCCGGGACTTCGTCGCGGAGTTCTGCTTCGTCGCCGCGATGACGGCGGTGGACATCTCCCGGCTCGCGGAGGAGGTCATCCTGTGGGCGACGAAGGAGTTCTCCTTCATCACCCTCGACGACGCCTTCTCGACGGGGTCGAGCATCATGCCGCAGAAGAAGAACCCGGATGTCGCCGAGCTGGCCCGGGGCAAGGCCGGTCGGCTCGTCGGGGACCTCGCGGGTCTCATGACGACGCTCAAGGCCCTCCCGCTGGCCTACAACCGGGACCTCCAGGAGGACAAGGAGCCCGTCTTCGACGCCGTGGACACGCTCGAGCTCCTGCTGCCCGCCTTCTCCGGCATGGTCGCCACGCTCACGTACCACGGGGACCGGATGGCGGCCCTCGCCCCGCAGGGCTTCTCCCTGGCCACCGACATCGCGGAGTGGCTCGTCCGCGAGGGCGTGCCCTTCCGGATCGCCCACGAGGTCGCCGGGGCGTGCGTCCGAGAGTGCGAGGACCGCGAGATCGAGCTCTGGGACCTCACCGACGAGGACCTCGCCCGGATCAGCCAGCACCTGACGCCGGGGGTGCGCGAGGTGCTGTCGGTGGAGGGCTCCCTCGCCTCTCGGGATGCGAAGGGCGGGACCGCCCCGGACCGGGTCCGCGACCAGCTCGGCAGTGCCCGTGCCGCCATCGAGGAGCTCGGCGCGTGGGCGGCCACCCGGATCGAGGCACGCTGAGCCGCGACCTCACCCTGCGCGACCTCGGCAGGGGCCCACTGGAGGTCGCCCGTGACCTGCTCGGAGTCCACCTCGTCGCGGGCGGGGTGACCCTGCGGCTCACCGAGGTCGAGGCCTACCATGGGCCGGCCGACCCGGGCTCGCACGGATACCGCGGCATGACCCCCCGCACCGAGGTGATGTTCGGCCCGCCCGGCCGGCTCTACGTGTACCGCTCGTACGGCATCCACTGGTGTGTCAACGTGGTCTGCGGGGCGAAGGGGGAGTGCGCGGCCGTGCTCCTGCGTGCCGGCGAAGTGGTCCGGGGGCACGACCTCGTGGCCGCCCGCCGCCCGGACGTGCGTCACCGCGACTTGGCGCGCGGCCCCGGTCGGCTCACCAAGGCCCTCGGCATCTCGGGGGAGGACAACGGAGCGTCAGTCGTGGGGCGAAGGGCCCCCTTCGCCCTCCGGGCCCCGTCGGAGGGGGTCCCGGAGGCGGTGGTGCGCACGGGACCGCGGGTCGGGGTCTCGGGACCGGGAGGGGACGGCCGGACCCACCCGTGGCGCTTCTGGATCGACGGGGAGCGCACCGTCTCGCCGTACCGCCCCGGGCGCCGATAATCAGGCGGGGTTGACGCCCACGTCCACCTGCTGGGCCAGGTAGTTCTCCATGCCGACGCGGGTGCAGGCGTCGATCTGGGCCTCGAACCAGTCGGCGTGCGACTCCTCGTCACGGGCCATGCCCTCGAAGACGTTCGCCGTCGCGTGGTCGCCGAGCTCGTGGCACTCCTTGGCGGCGTTGTTGAAGGTCTTGATGGCGTGCAGCTCGCTGGCGAGGGCCAGCTCGAGCATCTCGACGGCGTTCTCGCCCACCTGGATGTTGTTGAGCTTCTGCACGTTGGGGTGCCCGTCGAACATGAGGATCCGCTCGATGAGCTCGTCCGCATCCCGCATCTCGCCGATCGACAGGTCGTAGAAGACCTTGCCCAGACGGGGGAGACCCCAGTTGTCGAGCATGCGCGCGTTGAGGAAGTACCCGTTGACGACGGTCAACTCGATGGTGAGTGCCTCGTTGAGGAGGGTGACGACCCTCGGGTCAGCTGGCTGCACGTTCGGCCTCCGCGGAGATGTGGGACAGGTCACTCGTGACCTCGGTCCCGGCATTCTCGCAGAGAATCCGACGCACGGAGAAGACACAGGACCCGCAGTCCCGCCCGGCCCCCGTGCTCGCGCACACCTGGGACAACGTGGTCGCGCCCGCAGCTGCTGCGTCGGCGATCTGCTTGTCGCCGACGACGGCGCAGTGACAGACGATCACGATACCTCCCTTCATTGATGAGGTGAGGCACACCTTAACCATAAGCGGAGCTGAGGCGTCACCGGGTGTTCCACATGGCGGATCGGTGCGCCTCCGGGGAACTCCCGTGCCGCATGGCAGGCTGTGCCCGGACGCCCAGCCGGCGCCGGAACGACGTGGAAGGACCGAGACGACCGTGAGTGACATCCTCGACGAGCTGCAGTGGCGCGGGCTGGTGGCCCAGACCACGGACGAGCAGGCCCTGCGCGGCGCCCTCGCCGACGGGCCGATCACTCTCTACTGCGGCTTCGACCCCACGGCGCCCTCGCTCCATTTCGGCAACCTCGTCCAGCTCATCGTGCTGAGGCACCTGCAGCGGGCCGGCCACCGGGTCATCTGCCTCGTCGGTGGCTCCACCGGCCTCATCGGGGACCCGCGACCCACGGCGGAGCGCGTGCTCAAGACGAAGGAGCAGACGGCGGAGTGGGTTGATCGGATCCAGCAGCAGGTCCGCCCCTTCCTCGACGTCGAGGGCGAGAACCCGGTCGTCATGGTCAACAACCTCGACTGGACGGCACCGATGTCGGCGCTGGACTTCCTCCGGGACATCGGCAAGCACTTCCGCGTCAATCAGATGGTGCGCAAGGACGCCGTCGCCGCGAGGCTCAACAGCGACGAGGGGATCTCCTACACGGAGTTCAGCTACCAGATCCTCCAGGGGCTCGACTACCTGCAGCTCTTCCGCGAGTACGGGTGCACCCTGCAGACGGGCGGGCAGGACCAGTGGGGCAACCTCACCGCCGGATCTGACCTCATCCACCGCGCCGAGGGGGCGTCCGTCCATCTCCTGACGACACCCCTCATCACCGATGCCGCCGGCAACAAGTTCGGCAAGTCCGAGGGCAATGCCGTCTGGCTCGATGCCGAGATGACGAGCCCGTACGCCTTCTACCAGTACTGGCTCAACGTCGAGGACGCGTCCGTCGTCAAGCTGCTCAAGGTCTTCACCGACCGCACGCGCGAGGAGATCGACGAGCTCGAGCGCCTGACGGCCGACGAGCCCTTCCGCCGCGCGGCCCAACGCGCCCTCGCCTCGGACATGACGACCCTCGTCCACGGTTCCGATGCCACAACCTCGGTCCAGGCAGCCTCCGAGGCGCTCTTCGGCAAGGGGGACATCACCGCGCTCGAGGAGCAGGTGCTCGTCGACGCCACCCGTGAGCTGCCCGGAGCGGATGTCCCGGCCGGCACCGGCCTGCTCGACGCGCTCGTGGCCACCGGTCTCGTCGACTCGAAGAAGGCCGCCCGCCGCGCGATCGGTGACGGCGCGGTCGCCGTGAACGGCACCAAGGTCGCCGACGAGAACTACGCGCTCGGCCCCGGGGACTACCTCCACGGGCGCGTCGCCGTGCTGCGTCGAGGCCGCAAGAACCTCGCCGCAGCACGGGCGAGCTGACCCTCGCCAGCGCCGCTCCCGCAGGGGATTTGGCGTTCGTCGGATCCGTGTTCTAGTGTTCCTTCTCGTCAGCCCGCGAGGGAGCAACGGACACCATGCTGCGGCCCACAGGTCGCACCAAGCAGGCCGGTCCCGGTGAGCTGACTCCCACTCCAAGCGAGTCGTCTGGTCCCCCCCGAGGGAGTCAGGAAACGGACTTGGAACCGAGGCAGCCGGGCTGCTAAGGTGGGAGATCGCCGCAGACGAGCGTCAGGCTGATCCACTCCATCACGGATGAGGACAGCGATTTGGCCTCAGCGGCGAATGCGAGTAAGTTGAAGAAGTTGCCCCTTGTGCAGGTCGCTCTTTTGGGTGGTTTGTGTGGGGTGTGCGTGTGAATCTTGAGAACTCAACAGCGTGTCAAGTGATCGATGCCAATACCTGGTGTCTTGAACCTTTGTGTTTGAGGC
>DXAR01000136.1 GCA_019116945.1 Candidatus Janibacter merdipullorum
CCGGGCACCAAGGACCCGGTCGAGACTGCCGACGAGGTCGTCGCGCTGGCCAAGGAGTACGGCCTCCCGGTCGCCATCAAGGCGGTCTACGGCGGTGGCGGTCGCGGCCTCAAGGTCGCCCGCACCATGGAGGAGATCCCCGAGCTCTTCGAATCCGCCGTCCGCGAGGCCGTCACGGCCTTCGGCCGCGGCGAGTGCCTCGTCGAGAAGTTCCTCGACAAGCCGCGCCACGTCGAGACCCAGTGCCTCGCCGACCAGCACGGCAATGTCGTCGTCGTCTCCACCCGTGACTGCTCGCTGCAGCGCCGCAACCAGAAGCTCGTCGAGGAGGCCCCCGCCCCCTTCCTCACCGACGAGCAGAACGCCGAGCTGGTCCGCGCCTCCAAGGCCATCCTCAAGGAGGCCGGCTACGTCGGCGCCGGGACGTGCGAGTACCTCGTCGCCCAGGACGGCACGATCTCCTTCCTCGAGGTCAACACCCGCCTGCAGGTCGAGCACCCCGTGACCGAGGAGGTCACCGGCATCGACCTCGTCCGTGAGATGCTGCGCATCGCCGACGGCGAGGAGCTCGGCTTCGAGGACCCCGTCGCCCGCGGTCACTCCTTCGAGTTCCGCATCAACGGCGAGGACGCCGGCCGCAACTTCATGCCCGCCCCCGGCACCGTCACGAAGATGAACGTGCCGCAGGGTCCGGGCGTGCGCTGGGACGCCGGCATCGTCGAGGGCGACACCATCGCCGGTGCCTTCGACTCGATGATCGCCAAGCTCATCGTCACCGGCGCCACCCGCGACCAGGCGCTGGAGCGCTCCCGCCGCGCCCTCGCCGAGCTCGTGGTCGAGGGCATGCCGACGGTGCTGCCCTTCCACCAGACGATCGTCAGCGACCCGGCCTTCGCGCCGGCCGACGGCGCTCCCTTCAGCGTGCACACCCGCTGGATCGAGACCGAGTTCGACAACCAGATCGCTCCCTACGGCGGAGAGATCGGCGAGGCGGCCGAGGACGAGGGCGAGCGCCAGAAGATCACCGTCGAGGTCGGCGGCAAGCGCCTCGAGGTCGTCCTGCCCGGGGGCCTGTCCCTCGGTGGGGGCGGTGGCGCCGCGAAGAAGAAGGCGCCGAAGCGCTCCGGCCGTAGTGGCGGGGCCGCCGCTGCATCGGGCGACAGCCTCGCCGCGCCGATGCAGGGCACCATCGTCAAGGTCGCCGTCGAGGAGGGCCAGGAGGTCGCCGAGGGCGACACCGTGGTCGTCCTCGAGGCGATGAAGATGGAGCAGCCGATCGCCGCGCACAAGTCCGGCACGATCACCGGCCTGGACGCCGAGGTCGGCGCCACGGTCAACAACGGAGCGGTGATCACCGAGATCAAGGACTGATGTCCGCCTCCGCCCACAGCAGTACCGCCGCCCCCGGCGCGCCCTCCCGGCGTGCCGGGGGCGGCCTCGTCATCGCCGTCCTCGCGCTGTGCGGGACGGTCGTCTCCCTCCAGCAGACGATGGTGCTGCCGCTGCTCCCGGAGCTGCCCGAGCTCATCGGCACCAGCACCAGCAACGCCTCGTGGATCATCACCGCGACGCTGATCGCCGGTGCCGTGGCCACACCGGTCATCTCCCGCATGGCCGACATGTACGGCAAGCGGCGGATGATCCTGCTGACGCTGGCGATCGTCGCCGTCGGCGCACTCATCGGGGGTGTCTCGACCGCCCTTCCCCTCCTCATCCTCGCCCGGGTCCTCCAGGGCATCGGGATGGCTCTCGTCCCCGTCGGCATCGCCACGATGCGCGACGAGCTCGACCCGGACAAGGTGCCGCTGGCCGTCGCCCTGATGAGCGCGACACTCGCCATCGGCGCCGGTGTCGGGCTCCCCCTCGGCGGTTACCTCGCGGCGGCCTTCGACTGGCACGTCGTGCTGTGGCTGCCGGGCGTCCTCGCGCTCCTCATGCTCGGCCTCGTGCTCCTCACGGTCTCCGAGTCGGCCGTGCGCACCGCCGGCGCCTTCGACTTCCGGGGCGCCGTCCTGCTGAGCATCGCCCTCGTCCTCCTGCTGGTCTCCGTGTCGAAGGGAGCGGACTGGGGGTGGACGGACGCCCGCACCCTCGGCACCTGCGTGGCCGGCCTCGTCCTGCTCGCGATCTTCGTGCCGCTCGAGCTGCGCCTCCCGAACCCGCTCGTCGACATCCGCACGGCCGCGCAGCCGGTCGTGATGTCGGCGAACACGATCTCGGTCCTCATGGGATTCGGCATGTTCCTCAACATGCTCGTGTCCACCCAGCTGCTGCAGACCCCCAAGGACACCGGGTACGGGCTCGGTCTCGATGCCCTCCACGCCGGTCTGTGGATGGCCCCGTCGGCCGCCGCCTTCGGTCTGCTCGCGCCCCTGTCCGGGTGGGTGACCCGCCGGTTCGGTCCCGAGCTGGCGATCGGTATCGGCAGCGTGATCATGGCCGTCTCCTATCTCGCGCGCATCCCGCTCAGCGACTCGGTCACCCTCGTCGTCATCGGCACCATCGTCGTGACCATCGGCACGGCCCTGGCCTACTCCGCGCTGCCGACGCTGATCATGCGCTCCGTACCCGTCACCGAGACGGCCGCGGCCAACGGCCTGAACACCCTGCTGCGCTCGGTCGGCACCTCGACGGCCAGTGCGGTCACCGCCGCCGTCTTCGCCGCGAGCATCACGTCGGCCACGGGCGGCTACCCGACCTTCGGCGCGCTGACGCTGATGTTCGTCCTCGCCGCCGTGGCCTCGGCCATCAGCATCGTCCTCATCCTGCCCTTCCTGCGCCGTCGCGCGGCCGAGGGCGATGACCAGCCCACCGAGCGACTCACCGTCGACCACGTGGTCCACGGCCGCGTCCTCGAGGCGAAGGGGGGTGGAGTCTCGGGCGCGATCGTCACCGTCATGGGCGGTCGTGGCAGCCACGTCGACTGGGCCCGCACGGACTCCGCCGGCGACTTCAGCGTCGCCACGGGCGGACCGATCCGCCACCTCTTCGTCGTCTCGGCGGAGGGCTGGTCCCCCGTGTCGGTCTACGCCGACCTCATCGACGAGGGGACGCTGGCCCCCTTCGTCCTGCAGGAACGGCTCACGGTGCGCGGCCTGATCACCGACCCCCGGGGCGCGCCCGCCCCGGACGCCTCGGTCGTCATCACCAAGCGGACCGGCGGCTCGGTCTCCTGGGTGCGCACCGACGACGAGGGCCGCTACTCACTGCCGCTCCCGCGCGAGGGCGCCTACGACCTCACGGCCGTCGACCGCGACAGCCTCGCGACCCGCAGCCGCATCCTCACGATCGGCGGCCGCTCGGTCGAGGTCGACCTCGAGCTCGAGGAGCCGGTGCTCAGTCCTGCCGGGACGGGTGCAGCCGACGAGCCGCCTCGGCCAGGGTCCCGGTGAGCGAGGGGTAGACCGTGAAGGTCGATGCGACCTGGTCGACCGACAGGCGGTTCTGCACCGCGATCGCCACCGGGAAGATCAGCTCCGAGGCCCGTGGCGCGACGACGACGCCACCGAGCACCGTGCCGGTCCCCCGGTAGGCGAAGAGCTTGACGAAGCCCTCGGTGATGCCGAGCATCTTGGCCCGCGGGTTGCGCGAGAGCGGCATCATCACGGCCTCGATATCAGGGTTGCCCTCCGCGTCGGCGGCGCTCACCCCGACCGTCGCGATCTCGGGGTCGGTGAAGACATTGCTCGAGACGGCCGACATCCGCAGCGGTGCCACCGCATCGCCGAGGGCGTGCGCCATGGCCGTGCGACCCTGCATGGCCGCGACGGAGGCGAGCGCGAAGACCCCGGTGCAGTCACCGGCGGCGTAGACGCCCCGGACCGACGTGCGCGAGACGCGGTCGGTGACGATGTGGCCCGAGTCGCTCAGCTCGACGCCGACCTCCTCGAGGCCGAGGTCACGGGTCTGCGGGACGGCACCGACGGCGATGAGCACGTGGCTGCCCTCGACCTCGCGTCCGTCCTCGAGCGTGACGACGACGCCGTCGCCTCGCCGCTCGGCGCCGGCCATCCGGGAGCGGTTGAGGATGGTCATCCCGCGGCGGCGGAAGACGTCCTCGATCACCGCGGCGGCGTCCTGGTCCTCCTGGGGCAGGACGAGGTCGCGGGAGGAGACGAGCGTGACGTCCGTGCCGAGACCGAGGTAGGCCTGCGCGAGCTCGGCGCCGGTGACACCGGAGCCGACGACGATGAGCTTCTCCGGGATCTCGGGCAGGGCATAGATCTGCTGCCAGGTGAGGATCCGCTCCCCGTCGGGCTCCGCGGAGGCGAGCACGCGCGGGGTGGCTCCGGTGCTCACGAGGACGACATCGGCGTCGAGCGCCTCGGTCCCGCCCTCGGTGTCGACGACGACCCGGCTCGGCGACTCCAGGCGCCCGGCCCCGACGACGACCCGCACCCCGACCTCGGTCAGGCGGGTCTGGATGTCCGCGGACTGAGCCGCAGCGAGGCCGAGCACCCGCTCGTTGATGGCCCCGAGCTCGGCGACGGTCTCGGTGGCGACATCCCCCTCGTGGTCCTCGAGGTGGACGCCCAGGTCGGAGGCGGTCTCGATGCCCCCGAGGTAGTCGGCGGTCGCGATGAGGGTCTTGCTCGGGACGCAGTCGGTGAGCACCGCAGCACCTCCGATGCCGTCCCGGTCGACGACGGTGACGGAGGCACCGAGGTGGGCAGCGACGAGAGCCGCCTCGTAGCCACCGGGGCCGCCGCCGAGGATCACAACAGAGCTGGTTCGTGTCACGCCCACCATCCAACC
>DXAR01000137.1 GCA_019116945.1 Candidatus Janibacter merdipullorum
ACCTTCGCCCACCACCTGCGCCTCGCTGGCTACCACACGGCACTCATCGGACGGATGCACTTCATCGGGCCGGACCAGCACCACGGCTTCGAGGAGCGGCTGACCACCGACGTCTACCCGGCGGACATGGACATGGTCCCGGACTGGCGTCGCGATCCGGCGGACCGGCTGCAGTGGTACCACGACGCCGACGCGGTCTTCACCGCCGGCGTCTCGAAGGCCACGGTCCAGCAGGACTTCGACGACGAGGTGGGCTTCCGCACGCTGCGTCACCTCAACGACCGGGTCCGGGCCAACCGGAGCGAAGGGGAGGACCTCCCCTTCCTCATGGTCACCAGCTTCATCCACCCCCACGACCCGTACGAGCCTCCGCAGGAGCACTGGGACCGGTTCGCCGACGTCGACATCCCCGACCCGCGGCACCCGCAGGTCCCGGACCCGAGCGAGGACCCGCACAGCCACCGCCTGCGGGCGATGAGCGGGTTCGACCGGCGTGAGCCCACCCTCGAGGAGACCCGTCGGGCGCGGCGGTCCTACTACGCGGCCGTGAGCTACATCGATGACCACGTGGGGCGCATCCGGGACCGCCTCGACGACCTCGGCCTGCTGGAGAACACGGTCATCATCGTCACCAGCGACCACGGCGACATGCTGGGCGAGAAGGGCCTGTGGTTCAAGATGTCGCCCTACGAGCAGTCCTCCCGGGTGCCGCTGATCGTCCACGGACCGGAGCACCTCGTCCCCAGGGGGCGTTACGCCAACCCGGTCTCGCTGCTGGACCTGCTGCCCACCCTGCTCGAGCTGGCCGGGGCCCCGGAGCCGGAGCCCGCGCCGGGCGCTGGCGTGTCGGTGCTCGAGTCGGCCCGCCGGGAGGCCGCCGGGACGACCGGGCCGGAGGACCGCGATGTCGTCATCGAGTACCTCGCCGAGGGCACGCTGCGGCCCCAGCTGACGCTCGTGCGCGGCCGGCACAAGTACATCGTCTGTCCCGGCGACCCCGACCAGCTCTTCGACCTGGCCGCCGACCCGGACGAGCTGGTGAACATCGCGTCCGCGCCCGAGCACGCCGACGTCGTCCGGTCGCTGCGGGAGACGCTCGACGCCCGCTACGACCTGACGGCGCTCGAGGAGGACGTCGTGGCCGGTCAGTCACGGCGTCGGCTCGTCCAGCAGGCGCTCCTGCGCGGTCGCACCCGGCCGTGGGACTTCGTCCCGGACCCGGAGCAGCGGTATGTCCGCGGCGACTTCTGGGGAGCCCTCGCGCACGGGCAGATCCGCGACGAGTGAGGGTCGGGCCCTGCGCCTGGTGGAACCACGCCACCCCTAGGGTGGCGACCACCGCCGACCAGCGAGGAGTCTGCATGCCGACCGATGCCGAACGCGTGGCCCGCGACGCCTACGACAACCCGGGCGCCGACTGGTTCTACTCGCAGATCTGGGGCGGGCAGGACATCCACCTCGGCCTCTACCGCGAGCCGGGGGAGTCGATCGCCGTGGCCAGCCACCGGACGATGGAGCGCATGGCCGACCTGCTCGAGCAGGAGAGGATCGGCGACGTCGTCGACCTCGGCTCGGGCTACGGCGGCGCAGCGCGCTTCCTGTGCCGCCGGTTCGGGGCGAGGGTGCTGGCGGTCAACGTCAGCCCCACCCAGAACGAGCGGGCGCGCACGCTGACCCGGGAGGCCGGGCAGGAGGAGGCCGTGACCGTCGTCGAGGGCAGCTATACCGACGTCCCCGCCGAGGACGCGTCCCGCGACCTCGCGTGGTCCCAGGACGCCTTCCTCCACTCCGACCAGCGGCACCTCGCGATCGAGGAGGCCGCCAGGGTGCTGCGGCCCGGCGGCGAGCTGATCTTCACCGACCCGATGAGCGCCGACGACACCCCCGTGGAGCAGCTCGGCCCGGTCCTGGACCGGCTGCGCCTCCCTTCGCTCGGCTCGCCGGCGCAGTACCGCGCACACGCCGCACGGGTGGGGCTGGTCGAGGTCGGCTTCGAGGACCACACCGAGCAGCTGGCCACGCACTACGGGCGGGTGCTCGAGGAGAGCCGGGCCCGTGCCGACGAGCTGCGGCAGGCCGCCGACGAGGAGTTCCTCGACCGGATGATGCGCGGCCTGGGACACTGGGTCGACGCCGGGTCGCGCGGTCTGCTGGCGTGGGGGATCTTCCACTTCCGCAAGCCCTGACCCCGCATCGCGTGCATTTTTACGCATTGTGCAAACATGCGCGTACTGTCGCCTCTCGTGCAGACGAACGAAGACACCCCCGAGCAGCTCGGTCGGCGGGAGCGCAAGAAGGCGGAGACCCGCCGGGCTATCCGGCGCGCCGCACTCGAGGTGGCCCGTGACCGGGGCGTCGAGGGCCTGACCGTCGCGCAGATCAGCGACGTCGCCGACATCGCCCCGCGCACCTTCTTCAACTACTTCGCCTGCAAGGAGGACGCGCTCGTCACCGACGGGACGCTGACCGCGGCCGAGCTGCGGGAGCGGATCGCCGGCCGGCCGGCCGACGAGGCGCCGCTGGACACCCTTCGAGCCGTGCTCCGCGAGAGCACGCTCGTGACGACGGTCGAGGCTGACCGGGAGCAGATTCTGCTGCAGCAGCGGTTGGTCCAGGGCAACGAGGGGCTGATGGCGCGCCAGCTGGCGCAGTTCTCGACCGTGGAGCGTGCCCTCGCAGAGGCGCTCGCCGAGCGTCTCGGGGTCGACGGGGACGCCGACCTGCGCCCGCAGGTGCTGGCCGCCCTCTCCCTGGGGGTCGTGCGCGTGGCCATCCGGCGCTGGGCCGCCGACGGCACCCGGTCCCCGGGCGAGCTGATCACCGAGGGATTCGAGGTGCTGGCCCGCGATGAGTGAGACGACCCCTCCGGCGGTCAACCGGAACCTCGTGCTCGGGGTGCTCGTGTCGGGCGCCTTCGTGATGATCCTCAACCAGACGCTGCTGAACACGGCGCTGCCCGCCTTCATGGCGGACTTCGGGATCACCGCGAGCGCGGCCCAGTGGCTGACGACGATCTTCATGCTCGTCAACGGGATCATGATCCCGGTCACGGCATTCCTCATCAACACGTTCACGACCCGTGCGCTGTTCTTCACGGCGATGACGCTCTTCATCATTGGCACCTTCGTCTGCGCCGTCGCGCCGACCTTCCCGGTGCTCATCCTCGGCCGGATCATCCAGGCCAGCGGCGCCGGAATCATCATGCCGCTGATGCAGACCATCCTCTTCGCGATCTTCCCGCGGAACAAGCGCGGGACCGCGATGGGCACCTTCGGCCTCGTCATCGCCTTCGCCCCCGCCATCGGACCCAGCCTGTCCGGCTGGATCGTCGACCACGTCACGTGGCACGTCCTGTTCTGGATGATGCTCCCCTTCGCGATCGTCCCCCTGGTGATCTCGTGGTTCATCCTGAGCAATGTCACCGAGCAGACCTCCCCGCGCCTGGACAAGGCCTCGATCGCGTTGTCGACGCTGGGCTTCGGCGGCCTCCTCTACGGACTGGGGGCGGCCGGCGACGCCGGCTGGACGAGCCCGCAGGTCTCCCTGCCCCTGCTCGTCGGGGGGATCGCGCTGGTGGTCTTCATCCGCCGCCAGCTGCGGCTGGAGGAGCCGATCCTCGAGTTCCGGGTGCTGCGCTACCCGATGTTCACGCTCAACACCGCTCTGGGGATGTGCGTCTTCATCGTCATGATCGGTGGGATGCTCATCCTGCCCCTCTACATGCAGAACATGAGCGACTACACGGCGATGGAGTCCGGGCTGGCGCTCCTGCCCGGAGCCGCGGTCATGGGGCTGATGTCACCGGTGACCGGGCGGGTCTTCGACCGCTTCGGGGCGAAGTGGCTGGCCATCCCCGGCTTCGTGCTCGTCACCGCGACGACGTTCATGTTCGCGACGCTGACGGCCGAGACGACCTTCACCTTCATCGCGGTGGTGAACACGCTGCGCATGTTCGGGACCGCGATGATCATCATGCCGGTGACCACCGCGGCGCTGAACCAGCTGCCGCCCGGGCTCATCCCGCACGGCACGGCCATGAACAACACCCTGCGCCAGGTCGCGGCGGCGACGGGGACGGCCGTGCTCGTCACCGTCATGGCCAAGGCCACCCAGGACCCGAAGGTGTACGGGGTCGAGGGCCTCGTCCACGGAGCCAACGTCGCCTTCGCCGTGGCCGGGAGCATCGGGGTCCTCGGTATCATCGGGTCCTTCTTCATCAGGGAGAGGGCGCCGCTCGGCTGACCGGCGTCGGGCGGGCAGGGCCGCCGGCCCTACACTCACGGCCATGCAGCCGCTGAGCATCCACTACAACCGCGTCATGGCGATTGCCTTCGTCATCATCGGAGCGCTCCTCCTCCTCGTCTCCCTCCTGAGCCAGCAGTGGATCTCGGTCGTCGCCGGGGCGGTCCTCACCGTGCTCGGGGTGCTCATGACGATCAACCCGATGATCCGCATCGAGCCCCACGAGGTGCAGATGCGCAACCCGGTGGGGATGACCCTCAAGCGCTACCCGCTGTCCTCGCCCGCCGACCTCGCGATGGAGGGCGCGAAGCTCCGGCACCTGCCCACGGGCAAGCGGATCGCCATGCTGAGCTTCGGGGCCCACCGCCCGGACGTGGAGGCGCTGCGCGCGCAGATCCAGGGCCGGCGCTGAGCCGAGCCGTGGTCAGTGCGCGGCCCCGAGCTCGACGAGCAGGACGCCGGCCATGATGAGGCCGATGCCGAGCATCATGACCCGGGTGAGCGGCTCGCCGTAGCAGACCCGTGAGCCGAGGGCGGTGAGCGCGACCCCCGCCGCGGCCCAGATCCCGTAGGCGACGCCGAGCGGCATGCCCTGACCGATGGTCGCGGCGAGCGAGGTGAAGGCGACGAGGTAGCCGATGCCCACGACGGCCCACCAGGCCCGCCGACCGGCGGCGGCCGTGCGGAGGGCGAGGGTCCCGGTCACCTCGGCGAGGATCGCGAGCGTGAGCAGGGCCCACCCGGTCACGTGGTCACCTCGTCGGTGGTCCTGGCGGGGTGCGAGCCGAGCTCGACGAGCAGCACGCCCCCGATGATGAGCGCGATCCCCGCACCCATGACGGCGGTGAGGGGCTCGTCGTAGATCACCGAGGAGAGCGTCGTCGTCAGGGCGACCCCGGTCGCCGCCCAGATGCCGTAGGCCACCCCGATCCCCATGCCCCGGCGCAGGACGGCGGTGAGGAAGGCGAAGGCGGCCGCGAACCCGGCGCCGACGACGAGGTACAGGAGTGGGTGGTCGAGCGCCGCCTTGAGCGAGAGGGAGGCCGTGACCTCGCACGCGATCGCCCCGGAGAGGAGCAGCCACCGGCTCATCGGGTCGATTCCTCGAGGAGGCGAAGGGCGGTGTCCAGCAGCGCTGCCCGGTCCCGCTGGGGCACGGGCAGGATCCCCGAGGCGTCCGCGAACCAGACGCCGTCGGCGAGCATCCGGACGGCCTGCAGCCGGACGCGCTCCTCGGTCGGGATCTCCTCGGGGATGGCCAGCCAGGGCGCGAGCCGCTCGGACCACCGCTCGACCATCCGGTCCCACAGCCTCGGGTCGCCGAGCATGACGAGGTCGATCGCGTCGTGGGGGCGGGTGAGGGACCAGCGAGCGTAGGCGGAGAGGCGGGCACGCGCCGACGCCGTGGCGACCTCGCCGTCGAGAAGGTCGCTGAGATGCCGCTCCTGCTCGTCCATGACGCGGTCGACGAGGGCGGCGACGAGCGCCTCCTTCGTGGCGAAGTGGTACATGAGCCCCGACTTGGTCACCCCGGCGGAACGTGCGGCGGAGTCCAGAGAGAGGGTCATCCCGCCGCTGCGGATCTCCGCGACGACGGCCTCGAGGATGGCGCCGCGCTGGCTGGGGCGGTGGGCAGGGCGGGGCATGCCCGACAGCCTACCGTCCACTTGGTCAAGAAACTGTCCGCGCGGCAAGCACTGGCGGAAGCAGCGGTCCCGTGCCCACCATGGGACATGCCCCGGGACGACGTCGATCGAGCCTTCGAGCGGGTGCCGCGGGCCCCCTTCCTGCCTGCCGCGGACCGGCACCTCGCCGACGAGGACCACCCCGTGCCCATCGGACACGAGCAGACCAACTCCCAGCCGAGCACGGTGGCGGCGATGGTGCGACTCCTCGACGTCCGTCCGGGGCAGCGGGTCCTCGACGTCGGCAGCGGATCCGGGTGGACCACGGCCCTGCTCGGCGAGCTCGTCGGCCCTGGCGGCCGCGTCCTCGGGGTCGAGCGGGTCCCCGAGCTCGTCGTGGCCGCCCGGGAGGCGCTGGCCCGCCTGGACCTGCCGTGGGTGCAGGTGCGTACGGCGGAGGCTGGGGTGCTCGGTGCGCCGGGCGAGGCGCCCTTCGACCGGGTCCTGGTCTCCGCGATGGCGGAGGACCTTCCCACGGAGCTCGTCGACCAGCTCGCCGACGGCGGCACCATGGTCATCCCCGTGGCGGGGGAGATGGTCCGCGTCGTCAGGGGCGCCGACGGGGTGTGCAGCACGACCCACGGCCGGTACCAGTTCGTGCCACTCCTGCCCCCGTGACCGGCTGGATGGAATGCCCGTCGTGGCCCCCTTCGTTGTCGCCACCATGCGAGCGATCACGTATGACCGATACGGCACCCCCGACGAGCTCCGGATGACCGAGCGCCCCGTCCCCAAGGTCGGGCCGAGCGAGGTCCGCATCCGGGTGACCCGGGCGGCCGTCAACCCGGTCGACTGGAAGATCATGTCCGGTGGCCTCGACGCCTTCATGGACGCGCACTTCCCCGTCATCCCCGGGTGGGACGTCGCGGGCGTCGTCGACGAGGTGGGCCCCGACACCCCCGAGTTCGCGAGCGGGGACCGGGTCGCCGCCTATGCGCGCAAGCAGATCGTCTCCGCGGGGACCTTCGCCGAGTACGTCACCGTCCGGGCCGACGACGTCGCCGGCGTCCCGGAGTCGGTGACCGACGACGTCGCCGCGGCCCTCCCGCTCGCGGGAGGCACCGCCCTTCGCGTCCTCGAGACCCTCGCCGTGACGAGGGGGGACACTCTCCTCGTCCACGCGGCCTCCGGTGGCGTCGGGTACAGCCTGACCCAGCTCGCGGTCGCGGCGGGGGCCACCGTCATCGGCACCGCATCCCCGGCCAACCACGACAAGCTCAGGGCCCTCGGCGTCACGCCCGTGGCCCACGGCGACGGTCTGGCCGAGCGGCTCGCGGAGGTGGCGCCGTCGGGCGTCGACGCCGTCGCCGATCTCGTCGGCGGCGTCCTCGACCTCTCTGTCGACGTCCTGCGCGAAGGGGGCCGGCTCGCCTCCATCGCCGACCCCGCCGTCGAGGAGCGTGGTGGCCGATGGGTCTGGGTGCGGCCGGACGGGGAGCGCCTGGCGCAGCTCCTCGAGGAGGTCGCCGCCGGCCGGCTGCGCATCGACATCGGCCGGACCTTCCCGCTGGAGCAGGTGGCCGAGGCCTTCGAGGTCAGCCGGTCGGGCGCCGCCCGGGGCAAGATCGTCATCTCCGTCGCCGACTGAGCCCCGGGAGCGGGCTGGCACCATGAGGATCATGGATGCCACACCACCTCCCGCCGACCCGGACTCCCGCGACTGGACCTTCGTCCTCGAGGCCGGCTGCCCCGAGTGCGGCTATGAGCTCCACGACCCGGCCCTGACGGGGGAGCGGCTGCGGGCCGACGTCCCCCGCTGGCAGGCGGTGCTGGAGCGCCCCGACGTGGCGGAGAGGCCGAGCGCGGGCGTGTGGTCACCGCTGGAGTACGCGAGCCACTCCCGTGACCTCGTGGCCGTGCTGGGGGAGCGCGTCGAGGCCATGCTCACCGAGGACCGCCCGACCTTCGCGGACTACGACGGCGAGGCCGAGGCGGTGCTCCAGCAGTTCTGGACGGGCGACCCGGCCGAGGTCGTGCGGGAGATCGCCGATCGCACCGAGAGCACGGTCGCCGTCCTCGGCCGCGTCGCCGGTGACGACTGGGAGCGGACCGGTCTGCGGGGTGACGGCCGGCCCTTCACGATCACCGAGCTGTGCCGCTACCTGCTCCACGACGTCGAGCACCACCTCCACGACGTCGACGGCTGACGGGTGGGCCGCGTCGACACCGCGGTGGCGGACCTCCCACCGGGGGCCTTCGCCTTCGTCATGGCCACCGGCATCGTCTCGGTCGGCCTCGACCAGGTGGGGCTCGCCGTCGTCTCCGCCACGCTCCTCGTGCTGGCCGGTGCGGCCTGGGCGCTCCTCGTGACGGCCCTCGTGGCGCGGCTCGTCCGGCACCCGCGCCGGGCGCTGGCGGACCTGCGCGACCCCCACCGCGCCTTCGGCTACTTCACCCTCGTCGCCGGCTCCGGCGTCCTCGCCGTGCGGATGACCGAGCTCGCCCCCGGCGTGGGCCTGACCCTGCTGGCGCTCGCCGTCGTGATCGGTCTCGTCCTGGGCTATGCGGTGCCATGGGCCGTGGTGCTGTCCCGGCAGGAGCGCCCCGTCCTCGCCGAGGTCGACGGCACGTGGTTCATCTGGGTCGTCGCCAGCCAGTCCGTCGCGGTGACGGCGGCCGGTCTGGAGCCCGTCGTCGACGTCGCACAGCCGGAGCTGGCCGCCCTCGCCGTGGCCGCCTGGTCGGTCGGACTCGTCCTCTACGCCGCGTGCGCGGTCTTCGTCGCCCTACGCCTCGTGACCTACCCGGTGGTGCCGCAGGACCTCGACCCGCCCTACTGGGTCGCGATGGGCGCCGTCGCCATCACCGTGGTCGCCGGTGCGAAGGTCACCGAGATGACCACCACCCCGATCGTCGCCGCGACGAGTGGACTCATCGCCGGCCTCGTCGTCCTCTGCTGGGCCTGGGCCACATGGCTCGTCCCCGTCCTCTTCGCCGTGGGGGTGTGGCGGCACATCGTGCACCGGATCCCGCTGCGCTACGAGTCGACGTGGTGGAGCATCGTCTTCCCCCTCGGGATGTACGCCGTGGCGGGCATGTACCTCGGTCGGGCCGACTCCCTGCCCGTCGTCGAGCGGATCGGCACCGCCTGGCTCTGGGTGGCAGTGACCGCCTGGGTGATCGCCGCCGCGGCCATGGCCCACGGGTGGCTCCGCGGCACCGTCCTCGGGGCGGGGAGTACGGTCCGACGATGACCACACGATCGCAGGTACACGTCCGCTCGGTCCGCGACGAGCCAGCGAGCGGTGACGGCTACCGGGTGCTCGTCGACCGCCTCTGGCCCCGCGGGGTGCGCAAGGAGGAGGCGGACCTCGACGAGTGGCTCAAGGACATCGGCCCCTCCACCGAGCTGCGGACGTGGTTCGGGCACGACCCGGAGAAGTTCGAGGAGTTCGCGCGCCGGTACGAGGCCGAGCTCGAGGGGTCGGAGGAGTGGGAGCACCTGACGGAGGTCGTCGCCGAGCACGGCCGCGTCACGCTGCTCTTCGGCGCCGCCGACCGCGAGCACAACCAGGCCGTCGTCCTGCAGGACCTGCTCACCCGCTGACAGCACCCCATCGGGGGTGCTCGTGGAAGTGGTGGACCGGGCCGGGGCCGGCGCCGATGGTGAGGTCCTCGCCATGGCGCAGGGCCTCGGTGAGCCAGGCCTTGGCCTCCCGCACCGCGGGTAGCCAGCCATCGTGCCGAGGGCGAAGGGCGGCCAGCGCCGAGCTGAGGGTGCAGCCGACGCCGTGGCCGCGGTCGCTCCGGGTACCCGGGTCCTCGTCAACGACCGCGCCGACGTCGCCCATGCCGCACGGCACCGGGGAGCGGCGGTGCACGGCGTCCACCTCGGGCAGGCCGACCTGCCGGTCGCCGAGGCGCGGGCACTCCTCGGCCCCGACGCCCTCGTCGGACTCACCGCCGGCACCGTCGACCTCGTCCGGGAGGCGGAGGCGCGTTCCGGCGCCCACCGGCCCGACTACCTCGGCTCGGGGCCCTTCAGGCCCACCCCGACGAAGGACGTCGGACGTCCCCCGATCGGGGTCGAGGGCTACCCGCTCCGGGTCGCGGCCACGCGCCTGCCGGTGCTCGCCATCGGCGACGTGACCCTCGCGGACGTCCCCGCGCTCGCCGCGAGCGGCATCGCGGGGGTCGCGCTCGTCCGCGAGATCATGGCCGCTCCGGACCCGGGCGCGGTCGCCGCGGCCTGCCTGGCCGCGTGGGAGAGATGACTCAGGCGCCCCGCGCCATCTCGTCGTCGACGAAGACCGGCGTGGCCACCCGCAGCCCGAAGACGGTGAGCCCGGCCCCGCTGGCCATGAGGAGGACGAGGACGAGCGTCCACCCTCCGGTGATCGCATGCAGCACGCCCACGGCGAGGGGGCCGAAGCCCGCGAGGAAGTACCCGACCGGCTGGACGAAGCCCGAGAGCTGCGCGGTGATGTGGGGATCCCTCGAGCGGGCCGTGATGAGGGCGATCGCCGTCGGGAAGGCGAAGCCCGAGAGGCCGAGCAGGGCCGCCCAGAGCCAGGGCAGCGTCGTCGGCGCGAGGAGGAGCCCGAGGTAGCCGCCGATGGCGAGCCCACCGAAGGCGATCATCCACCCGGAGAGGTTCCGGCTGCGGTCGATGACCGTGGGCATGAGGAGGCCGCCGAGGATGCCCAGGCCGGCGACGATGGACGTGAGGGCGCCGGCGCTCGCGGCGGCGAGCCCCGCGTCGCGGTAGATCTGCGGCAGCCAGCCGAACTGGATGTAGGCATTCATCGACTGCACGCCGAAGAGGGCGGTGAGCGCGAGGGCAGTGGGCGAGTGCACCATCCGCCCGTTGACCTCGCTGTCCGCCCGACGGTGCACCCGGTCCCGGATGCTCATGACGACCCACGGGAGGAGCGCGGCGAGGGCCACGAACCCCCACAGGCCCAGGGCGCCCCGCCACTGCCCCGGGGCGATCTCGGCCAGGGGTGCCGCGACGAGCGGGGCGACGGCGCCGCCGACGGTCAGACCCATGCTGTAGATCGTCATGAGGCGCACACCGCCGTCCCGGGAGTGCCGCTTGATCCACGCGGGGACGAGGACATTGCCCAGCCCCATCCCGGCGAGGCCGATGGCCGTGAGGACGAGGAAGACCGCGGCGGAGTCGGTGAGGATCCGGGCGAGGAGGGTGACCACGACGGCGCCGACCCCGAGGGTGATCGCCGTCGACAACCCGACGCGGTGGGCGAGCCCGACCGCGAGGGCGCCGGCGACGGCGAAGGCGAAGCCGGGCAGTGCGGTGAGGAGCCCGGCGACCGTCGGGGTGAGGGACAGGCCGGCGCTGATCTCCTCGAGGAGGGGCCCGACCGAGGTCGCGCCCGGTCTCAGGTTGATGGAGATGAGCGCGACGCCGATGACGATGAGCACGGCGGGGAAGGGGGGACCCGGCCGGGTCGTGGGAGGGGTGCTCATCCCGACGGGTCTACCACCCCCGGAGGGTTACCGCGTAGTCGGCCACGTGGTGGACGTGCCTAGGATCTGCCCATGCCCGACGTGACGACCCTGGCCGCGACCGTGCCGAGCTGGGACGAGTACTTCCTCGGTATCGCCGACGCGGTCGCCGCGCGGGCCAAGTGCACGCGTCGCCGCGTGGGTGCGGTCCTCACGATCGAGCACCGGATCATCGCCACCGGGTACAACGGTGCGGCTCCGGGGGAGCCGGACTGCCTCGAGGGCGCCTGCCCCCGTGGGCAGCTCGACTACACGACCGTCCCGGGGCTGGGTGACTACGACCGCCCGGGGACGCCCGGCTTCTGCATCGCCATCCACGCCGAGGTCAATGCGTTGCTCTTCGCCACCCGGGACACGAAGGGGGCGACGGCCTACATCACCGATCCTCCGTGCCCGGGGTGCCGCAAGGCGCTCGCCGCGGCCGGGATCGTCCGGGCGGTCTGGCCCGGAGGCGCCCACGACCGACACGGCCTGACCCACTGGTCCTGAGCGGCCACGGGGTGGGATGCTGAGGTATGAGCATCGACGCCCCTACCCACGACAGCCCGACCCCCGCCGGGGCCGTGGTCGCCGCACTGGATGGCAGCCACCGGGACCCTGCCGTCATCGACTGGGCCGCCGCCGAGGCGAGCGCCACCGCAGCACCCCTCCACCTCGTGCACGCCGTCGACCTCGGTACGCCGTTGTCGGCCTACGGCGAGCTCCTCACGAGCCCCGACATCGTCAACAAGGTCGAGGAGGAGTCGGTCCGGGTCGTCACGGACGCCCGCGCCCGGGTCCTCGAGGCCGAGCCCGACCTCGCCGTGACGACGGCCCTCCCGACCGGGGCCCCGGCCGGGGCCCTGCTCAACGCCGTGGAGGGCGCGCGGGTGCTCGTCGTCGGCTCGGCCCGCAAGAGCCGGGCCGAGCGCATCGTCCTCGGGACGACCTCGCTCAGCGTCGTGGCCCACGCGCCGTGCCCGGTCATCCTCGTCCCCGACGACGCGGCCAGGAGTGGCGACGGCCGGGTCGTCGTCGGCATCGACGGCAGTGCGCACAGCCGCCTCGCCTTCCGCCATGCGCTCGAGGCCGCGGCGCTGCGCGGCCGGCGGGTCACGACCGTGACCTCCTGGAATGTCGAGGTCGAGAACGGCGTCGTCGTCACCGAGCCGGGCTCCCCCGAGTGGGAGACGGTCGACAAGCGCTACCGCGACATGGCCGAGCGGACGATCGCCGCGGACCGGGATGCCCACCCGGAGATCGACGTCACCGTCGAGGTCCACCACGGTCGCGCGGCGGACCGGCTCGTCGAGGTCGCCCAGGGCGCGGACCTGCTCCTCGTCGGCTCCCGCGGTCGCGGCGGCTTCCGGGGCATGCTCCTCGGCTCCGTCTCGCAGCGGGTCCTCGGCCGGGCCACCTGCCCCGTGGGGGTCCTCCACGAGCGGTGAGGCCGGCACGTCACCGCTGGGTCAGGGGTGGGCCTCCCGCCAGCGGGCCATGGCGGCCTCGCCCTCCTCGGTGTCCTGGGGCCGGTGGTCGGCGCCGGGCAGGACGAGGTGCTCGGCCCCCTTCGCCGCGAGGCATGCCGCGACCTCGGAGTACACGGGCCAACGGTCGCTCGTGATGACGAGGGTCGGCACGAGTCCCGGGGTGTCCGTGCGCAGGCTGATCTCCCAGGGGGCCGGTGTGGCGCGCATCCGGGCGGCGACCTCGTCGCACGTGGCCGGGTCCAGCTCGGGTGAGGGCGCTCCCATCCCGGCGGCGAACCGCTCGAGGAACTCCCGTCCGCTGACGCTCGGGTCGTCGGCGAGCGCGAAGACCGGGGCGAGGGCGCCGATGTGCCGCTCCACGTGGCGTCCTCCGCGGGCGAGGTCGAAGCACGCCGGCTCGATGAGCACGAGGCTGCGCATCTGGTCGGGGCGTCGCTGCGCGGCGAGCATGGCCGTGACCGTCCCGTAGGAGTGGGCGACGACGTGACCGCGTCCGCCGAGGGCCTCGAGGACCCGATCGGCGTCGCGCTCCGGCTGGTCGGCCGGGCAGGTGCGCTCGAGGTGGACGTGCGTCGGGTCCGTGAGCGCGGCCTGGAGCGGCCAGGCGCTCGGGCCGGAGCGCCCGCGGCCGTGGACGTAGACCGTGCGGACGGTCGGTCGGTGGATGGGCACGTCAGCCTCGCGGTCGCAGCCGTCCGCCCGGCAGCGCCGGAGCAGGAAGGGGGGCGGGTTGCCCTTCGGCGAAGGGACCGAAGCGCTCCCCACCGGTGACCGGGTCCGGGTCGGCCCCATCGGCGATCTCGGCCATCCACTGCTCGCGGGCCGCGACGACGTCCTCGTGGCTGCGGCCGACGAAGTTCCACCACATGACGATCTGCTCGCCCAGGGGCTCGCCGCCGATGAGGAGGAGCCGGGCGCCGGTCCGCGAGCGGAGGGTGATGTGGGTGCGTCCGGGGGAGAGGTAACCGACCTCGGCGGTCTCGAGGTCCTGACCGTCGACGGAGACGTCGCCGTCGTCGAGCAGCACGGCGTGCTCGTGATCGGCGGGCACCTCGAGGACGGTCTCGGCGTCCGCGTCGAGGAGGAGCTCGGCGCCGAGCAGTGCCGTCGGGGTGGTGACGGGCGAGTCGACATCGAGGAGGCTGCCGAGGAAGACGCGGGCGATGCCACCGGGGACGTACATCGGCTCCGGCACATGGTGGACGAAGGAGGGCGGGGTGTCCCGCTCGTGCGCCGGCAGGGCGAACCACAGCTGCACCCCGTGGAGGATGGTCGTCTCCGGTGTCGAGAACTCGGAGTGGCTCACCCCACGACCGGCGGTCATGAGGTTGAGCTCGCCGGGACGGACCAGGGCGTGCACTCCCGTGGAGTCACGGTGATCGATCTCCCCGGTGAAGAGCCACGACACCGTGGCCAGCGAGGTGTGCGGATGGCGCGGGACGGCCATCCCACCCGTCGCCGCCACGTCGTCGGGACCGTAGTGGTCGAGGAAGCACCACGCACCGACGAGCGACCGGGCCCGGGAGGGGATGGTGCGCCGGACCGGCATGGCCCGGGGTCCGCCCAGGGGCACCTCGCGCGGAGTGAGGATCTGGAGGTCGTTCACTGCGCCCACGCTACCCGTGGACGCCCGGTGGACACCGGGCGCGCGGGTGCAGCAGTGTGGGCGCGTGACCGACGCGAGCGCGCTGCTGCACGACCTGGCCGAGGCCTGTGGGGTCGCCACCGAGTGGTGGGACTGGCGGGGGGAGCACCGCGAGGTCCCGGACGCCTCCCTCCGTGCCGTGCTCGCCGCCATGGGCGCGGACACCGCCGACGACGACGCGCTCGCGGACAGCGTCGAGCGGGCGCGCACCCTGCCCCGGCGCCGGACCCTCGCCCCGACGGTCGTCCAGCGCGTCGGCGAGGCCACGCGTGTGCTCGTCCACGTGCCGCACGGCACCGCGGTCGCCGTGGCCGTCGAGTGCGAAGGGGGTGGGCGCCGCGACCTCGAGCAGCTCGAGCACGTCGTCGAGCCGGTCGACATCGAGGGGCAGCTCGTGGGGGAGGCCGCCTTCGAGCTCCCGGCGGACCTGCCGCTCGGCTGGCACACGCTCGTCGCCGACACCGAGCTGCCGTCGATGGTCCCCGGGAGCGAGCAGGCCGTCCTCATCACCGTCCCCACCCACCTCGAGCTCCCCGCGGCGGTGCGCGAGGCGCCGCGCACCGGCCTCATGACGCAGCTGTACCAGGTGCGGAGCCGGGGCAGCCAGGGGATCGGCGACCTCGGCGACCTCGCAACCCTCGGCGGCTGGGCGGCGGAGGAGCACGACGCCCACTTCGTCCTCGTCAACCCCCTCCACGCGGCCGAGCCGGTCGCGCCCATGGAGCCCTCGCCCTACCTGCCGACCTCGCGACGCTTCGTCAACCCGGTCTACATCGACCTGCGCTCGCTCCCCGACGCCGATTCGCTCCCCGAGGAGGCCCGCGCGGAGATCGAGCAGCTGACCCGGCAGGCGCGCGTGCTCAACGACGAGGACCGTATCGACCGGGACGAGGCGTGGGCGCTCAAGCGGGCTGCGCTGCGGGTCGCCTTCCGCCACCTGGGTCCCCGGCACGCGCCGCAGGTCGCCGCACTCCACGAGGAGGAGGGTCAGGCGCTCGTCGACTTCGCGACGTGGTGCAGCCTCGCCGCCGTCCACGGCACCGAGTGGGAGACCGACTGGCCGGCCGAGCTGCACGACCCGATGTCGCCGGACGTCGAGGCCCACCGGCAGGAGCACCGCGAGGAGATCTCCTTCATCGCGTGGCAGCAGTGGGTCGTCCGGCACCAGCTCGCCACGGTGAGCCGCGGCCTTGCGGACCGCGGGATGAGCATCGGCCTCGTCACCGACCTGGCCGTCGGGATTCACCCGGAGGGAGCCGATGCCTGGGCCCTCGGGGAGACCCTGGCCCGCGGGATCGACGTCGGCGCCCCACCGGACCAGTTCAACCAGCTGGGCCAGAACTGGTCCCAGCCCCCGTGGCGCCCGGACCGTCTCGCCGAACTGGGGTACGCCCCCTTCCGCGACCTGCTCCGTGCCGTCCTCCGCGACGCCGGCGGGGTGCGGGTGGACCACATCATCGGGCTCTTCCGCCTGTGGTGGGTGCCCGAGGGGCACGCACCGGCGGACGGGGCCTACGTCCGCTACGACCACGAGGCGCTCATCGGGATCCTCGCCCTCGAGGCGGCCCGGGCCGGCGCCGTCGTCGTCGGGGAGGACCTCGGGGTCGTCGAGCCCTGGGTTCGCGACCACCTGCGCGAGCGCGGTGTGCTCGGGACGAGCGTCATGTGGTTCGAGTGGGACGCGGACGGCCGCCCCCTCCCGCCCGAGGACTACCGTGAGCTCTGCCTCGCGACGGTGACGACCCACGACCTCCCGCCGACGGCCGGCTACCTCGAGCTCGAGCACGTCGCGATCCGCGACCGTCTCGGCCTCCTCGCCCGGCCCGTCGAGGAGGAGCGGGCGGAGGAGGAAGGGAGTGTCCGGGCGATGCGGTCGGGCCTGCACGAGCGTGGGCTGCTGGCCGACCCGGAGGCGCCCGTGGCCGACGTCGTCGCGGCGATGCACGCGTGGATCGCCGCCACCCCCTCCCGGCTCCGCGGGATAGCCCTCACCGATCTCGTCGGGGACGTGCGGGCGATCAACCAGCCGGGGACCGACGAGGAGTACCCCAACTGGCGCCTACCACTCGCTGGGCCGACGCGCAGGCCGGTCCTCCTCGAGGACGTCGTGGGCACCTCCGCAGAACCTGCCTGACCACGGGTTCGAGGCGGCGGATCGTCGGGGAAAGCGGATGATCTCCGTAAAGTTTGCACGACCTGAGGGTTAACCCTTCATCTCCTGCGCGGGGTGCCGGGGGGATCTCCAAACAGTCACAGTTGTGTCTCACCGCACACGACATCGTTCGCAATGGGCGGCTCGTGGTCTTTGATGTCACGAGCAGCCGCGCCCAGCGCTGCGCCCAGGGGTGGACCGGACGTCGGTCCCACCGATCGACCCGCCACCCGGCGGCATGACGTAGGAGGACATCCATGCGAGTGAACTCTCGCTCGATGGCAGTGGCCAGCATCTCCGCGCTCGCGCTCTTCGCGACCGCATGTGGTGGCGGCGGTGACGACGAAGGCGGTTCCGGCGGTGCCGGCGGCGAGATGACCGTCGGTGGCTGCAACCCCGAGAACCCGCTGGTCGCGGGGAACACGAGCGAGACCTGTGGTGGTGATGTGCTCAACATCCTCACCGCCAAGCTCGTCAAGTACGACCCCGAGACGGCCGAGCCCACCAACGACATCGCCGAGTCGATCGAGACCGACGACAACCAGAACTTCACGATCAAGATCAAGGAGGGCTACAAGTTCCACGACGGCACCGACGTCACCGCTGACAGCTTCGTCGACGCCTGGAACTACACGGCCTACGGCCCCAACGCCCAGGGTGGCTCCTACTTCATGGCCCCGATCGAGGGCTTCAAGGAGGTCAACGCCGAGAAGTCGAAGACCAAGGAGCTCTCCGGCCTCAAGGTCAAGGACGACACCACCTTCACGGTCAAGACGTCCGAGCCGGTCGTCGACTTCCCGGTGCGCCTCGGCTACACCGCCTTCGCCCCGCAGCCGGAGGCCTTCTTCGAGGACCCGGAGGGCTTCGGTGACGAGCCGATCGCGGCCGGCCCCTACAAGTTCGACTCCTGGGACAAGAACAAGACGATCAAGCTGAGCAAGTTCGAGGACTACTCGGGCGAGTTCGAGGGCAACGCCGACGCGATCACCTTCCAGATCTTCCAGGACGCCGACGCCGAGTACACCGCCCTCCAGTCCGGCCAGATCGACATCAACCGTCAGGTGCCGCCGAGCGGTCTCGTCGACGGGCAGTACGAGAAGGACTTCCCGGACCGCAGCACCTCTCGCGACACGATGACCATCCAGTGGGCGGGTCTCAACCCCGAGGCCGACCCCAAGCTCAAGGACGTCGACGTCCGCCGGGCCATCTCCATGGCGATCAACCGCGAGGAGATCATCAAGGAGATCTTCGACGGCCTCCGCGAGCCCGCCACCGGCTGGGTCTCCGAGGAGATCGAGGGTGTCGAGCCGGGCGCCTGTGGCGAGTACTGCGAGTACGACCCGAAGAAGGCCAAGGACCTGCTCGAGAAGGCCGGCGGATTCGACGGCAAGCTGACCTTCACCTACAACGGCGACGGTGGTCACAAGGAGTGGGTCGACGCGACCTGCAACTCCATCAAGAACGCTCTGGACATCGAGTGCAGCGGCAAGCCGACCGTGGACTTCGCGACCTTCCTCGAGGGTGTCGGTGAGTCCGAGGTCAAGGGCCTCTTCCGGATGGGCTGGCAGGCGGACTACCCGTCGGCCGAGAACTACCTCGTCCCGATGTTCGCCGACGGCGCCGACTCCAACTACTACGCCTACAAGAACCCGAAGTTCGAGAAGAAGATCGCCGAGGCCAACGCGGCCGACACGGTCGAGGACGCGCGACCGATCTTCAACGAGGCCGAGGGCATCATCGCCGAGGACTTCCCGACGATCCCGCTGTGGAACGCCACCGCGCAGGTCGCCTGGTCGGAGAAGGTCTCGGACGTCAAGGTGACCCCCTTCGGGTACGTCGACCTCCTCAACGTCAAGGTCAAGGGCTGACCGCGACCGGATGAGGTGACAGCCAGGTGATGGCCAGCCGCCCCACGGGCTGCTGGCCATCACCCTGTCCTCGGGCACTCGCCGCGCGCGTGCCCGACCCACATCGACCCGGTGGTGCCGTAGCCTGCACAGGCTGCGTCCCCGCCCTGACCGAGGAGGTGCCCCGTGTGGAAGTACATCGTCCGGAGACTGCTCCAGATGATCCCCGTGGTCATCGGCGCCACGTTCATCATCTACGCCATGGTCTTCGCTCTGCCCGGTGACCCGACTGCGGGCAAGTGCGGCGAGCGCGCCTGTCCGCCGGCCTACGTGGCGGAGTTCAACGAGAAGTACAACCTCGACGACCCCCTGCCCGTCCAGTACGTCAAGTACATGGGCAATGTCGCGCAGGGCGACCTGGGCGAGAACCGGTACAACATCCCGGTGACCGAGGACCTCACGGAGCGCTACGGGGTCACGGGACGGCTGGCTGCGATGGCGCTCGTCTTCGAGGCCATCATCGGCATCATCGCCGGTGTCCTCGCGGGTCTGCGCAAGGGCGGGTTCATCGACAACCTCGTCCTCGTGAGCACCCTCTTCGTCATCTCGGTCCCGATCTTCGTCACCGGCTGGCTCGCCCGTCACTACCTCGGTCTCGAGGCCGGCATCTTCCCGGCCCTCGTGAGTCCGGAGGCGACGACGAGCGAGCTCATCCTGCCGGCGATGGTCCTGGGCTCCACCTCCTTGGCCTACATCGCCCGGCTCATGCGGACCAATATCTCAGAGAACATCAAGTCCGACTACGTGCGGACCGCGAAGGCGAAGGGCCTGACGCGAGGGCGGATCGTCGGTGTGCACACCCTGCGCAACTCGCTCATCCCCGTCATCACCTTCCTGGGCTACGACTTCGGTGCGCTGCTCGGCGGCGCCATCGTCACCGAGAGTATCTTCAACATCCAGGGTGTGGGGGGCTACATCTTCACCGGCATCGCCAACCGCGACGGCATCGCCGTCGTGGGTGCCGTGACGGTGCTCGTCTTCGTGTACCTCGTCGTGAACCTCATCGTCGACCTCCTCTACGGAGTCCTGGACCCGAGGATCAGCAATGACTGACCAGACCCCCACCACCACCGAAGACACCGCCCCCACCGGCCCGGACGCCGGGTCCGTGGCCGAGGACGCCGCTGCCTCGCGCTCGCTCACCGCGGACGCCTGGCGCTCGCTCCGCCGCAACCCCTTCTTCTGGATCTCGGCGGCGCTCATCCTCGTCTTCATCGTCATGGCGGCCTTCCCCGGTCTCTTCACCGACCAGGACCCCAACTACGGCGTCCTCAGCCGCGGACGCGAGGGCCCGAGCGCCGAGCACTGGTTCGGCACCGACCAGCAGGGCCACGACGTCTTCGCACGGACGATCTACGGAGCCCGCGCCTCGATCCTCGTCGGGCTGCTCGCGACGATGGGCACCCTGGTCCTCGGCTCGGCCCTCGGCCTCATCGCCGGCTACCTCGGTGGCATCGCCGACACGCTCATCAGCCGCCTCGGTGACATCTTCTTCGCCATCCCGCTCCTGCTCGCCGGCATCGTCTTCATCTCCTCGATCCGCGAGGAGGAGTCGGTGCTCGGCATCCCGACCCAGGGATACTTCGGACTGGTCCTGCAGGTCGTGCTCGTGCTCGTGATCTTCGGCTGGCCGAGCGTCATGCGGCTCATGCGCTCCGCGGTGATCCAGGTCAAGCCCAATGACTACGTCCAGGCTGCTCGCGCCCTCGGCGCCTCGCCGGGGCGGATCATCCGCCAGCACGTGCTGCCGAATGCCATGGCTCCCGCGATCGTCGTCTCGACGATCAACCTCGGTGCCTACATCTCGGTCGAGGCGACGCTGTCCTTCCTCGGGATCGGCCTGCAGCACCCGGCCATCAGCTGGGGTGTGATGATCAACGAGTCCCTCGTGCTGCTGCGGTCGGGATCGGCCATGCACACGCTCTACTTCCCGGCGCTCTTCCTCAGCCTCGCGGTGCTGGCCTTCATCATGCTCGGTGATGCCGTCCGTGACGCTTTCGACCCGAAGAGCCGCTGAGAGAGGTGACCGACATGAGTGAACCGCAGACACCGACCGGGGAGCACCTCCTTGAGGTCGACGACCTGCACGTGGAGTTCCACACCGGCGAAGGGGTGGCCCGAGCCATCAACGGCGTGAACTTCTCCCTCGACGAGGGGGAGACGCTGGCGATCCTCGGCGAGTCCGGGTCGGGCAAGTCGGTGACCGCCCAGGCGATCATGGGCATCCTCGACATGCCCCCGGCGAAGATCCCCCACGGCCGCATCCTCTACAAGGGTGAGGACCTGCTGACGATGGGGGAGGAGCGGCGCCGGGCGCTGCGCGGCCCCGACATCTCGATGATCTTCCAGGACGCGCTGAGCTCGCTCAACCCCGTCTTCCCCGTGGGCTGGCAGATCGCCGAGATGTTCCGCAAGCACCGCGGCCTCAAGAAGGGACCGGCCTACGACGAGGCCGTCCGCCTCATGGACCGGGTGAACATCCCCGACGCCGCGCGTCGGGTCAAGGCCTACCCGCACCAGTTCTCCGGGGGCATGCGCCAGCGGATCATGATCGCCATGGCGATCGCCCTCAACCCCAAGGTGCTCATCGCCGACGAGCCGACGACGGCCCTCGACGTCACCGTCCAGGCGCAGATCATGGCCCTCCTCCAGGAGCTCCAGGAGGAGTTCCGCATGGGGCTCATCCTCATCACCCACGACCTCGGTGTCGTGGCCGATGTCGCCGACCGGATCGCCGTCATGTACGCGGGCCGGATCGTCGAGCGGGCCGAGGTGAGCGACATCTACGCCCGCCCCGGGCACCCCTACACCCGGGGACTGCTCGAGTCGATCCCGCGTCTGGACCAGAAGGGCCAGTCGCTCTCGGCCATCGGCGGGCTGCCGCCGAACCTCACCCGGATCCCCTCGGGCTGTGCCTTCCACCCCCGGTGCGTCATGGCCCAGGACATCTGCCGGACCGAGCGTCCCGAGCTGCTCGACGTCGGCCCGATGCGCCAGTCCGCCTGCCACTTCAGCCAGGAGGTGCTCGATGCCTGAGCAGGACGTCATCCTCAAGGCCAGGGGCCTGAAGAAGCATTTCCCGATCAAGGGCGGCATCCTGCGCACGACCGTGGGCCACGTCAGGGCCGTCGACGGGGTCGACTTCGACCTCCACCGGGGAGAGACCCTCGGCGTCGTCGGTGAGTCCGGGTGCGGCAAGTCCACGCTCGGGCGGCTGCTCATGCGGCTGGAGGAGCCCACGGAGGGAACCGTCGAGTTCGACGGCGTAGACATGTACGCCCAGCGGGGTGCCGACATGCGGCGACTGCGCCGGGACATCCAGATCGTCTTCCAGGACCCCTACACCTCGCTCAACCCACGGCGCACGGTCAGCGAGATCGTCGGCGAGCCCTTGGAGATCCACACGGACGTCGTCCCGAAGAACAAGCGCAAGGCGCGCGTGCAGGAGCTGCTCGAGCTCGTCGGGCTCAACCCCGAGCACATCAACCGCTACCCGCACCAGTTCTCCGGCGGCCAGCGCCAGCGCATCGGCATCGCCCGCGGCATCGCGCTCAACCCCAAGGTGCTCATCTGCGACGAGCCGGTGTCGGCGCTCGACGTCTCCGTCCAGGCGCAGGTCATCAACCTCATGGAAAAGCTGCAGGAGGAGCTCGGCCTCGCCTACATCTTCATCGCCCACGACCTCTCCGTCGTCCGGCACATCTCCGACCGCGTCGGTGTGATGTACCTCGGACGCATGGTCGAGATCGGTGACGAGGACGACATCTACTCGCGGCCGACGCACCCCTACACCCAGGCCCTGCTGTCCGCGGTGCCGGTGCCGGACCCCACCCTCCGTGGCAAGCGGGACCAGATCGTCCTCAGTGGGGACGTGCCCTCGCCGGCCAACCCTCCGGCGGGGTGCCACTTCCACACCCGCTGCTGGAAGGCGGAGGACGTCTGCCGGACGGAGACCCCTCAGCTCGTCCTCCACGAGGACGGCCACGGTCAGCACCTCTCGCGCTGCCACTTCGCCGAGGTGCGCAAGGTCGTCGAGACCGAGGACCTCACCGGCCGCGAGGAGCACGGGCTCTTCGAGGGCCAGGGCCTGGCGGACACGACGGACGCGGCCGCCGCCGGCCAGGGTGGCGGTGCCGCGGCCGGATCGGCGTCGGCGGACACCTCGACCGCCGGGGCCTGACCCCCTTCGCCTCCCCGGAAGCCCGCACCTGCCTCGGCAGGTGCGGGCTTCCGTGGTTGGGTCCGGACGGGTGGGTGCACCCGCCTCATGCGAAGGGGAGGTCCTCCGTCAGGCGCTGGGCCTCGGCCTCCGCGGCGATGGCGGCTCCCGTGTCGTCCACCTGGGCCTCGACCCGGTGCGGCTGGATCTCGCCGGACTCGATCTGCTCCGCCCAGTGGCAGGCCACCTTGTGGCCGGTGCCGGCGCCGTCGGTCTCGACGAGCCGCAGCTCCGGGCGCTCGGTGTCGCAGCGGGTCTCCTGCTTCCACGGGCAGCGGGTGTGGAAGCGGCAGCCGGACGGTGGGTTGGCCGGCGACGGGAGGTCCCCGCTGAGGAGGATCTGCTCGCGTGCGTCCTCGACGAGCGGGTCGGGCACCGGCACGGCCGAGAGGAGGGCCCGCGTGTAGGGGTGCAGGGGAGCGGCGTAGAGATCGTCCGCGTCCGCCTCCTCGACGATGCCGCCGAGGTACATCACGCCGACGCGGTCGGAGATGTGCCGGACGACCGCGAGGTCGTGCGCGATGACAAGATAGGTCAGCCCGTACTCCTGCTGGAGGTCGGACATGAGGTTGATGACCTGTGCCTGGACGGAGACGTCGAGGGCCGAGACGGGCTCGTCGGCGACGATGAGCTCGGGGTCGACGCTGAGCGCCCGAGCGATGCCGATGCGCTGCCGCTGGCCGCCGGAGAACTCGTGGGGGTACTTCTTCAGGGCCACCGGCGGCAGGCCGACGTCGGCGAGGAGCTGCTTGAGGCGCGGTGCGGCCTCCTTCTCGTCCTTGACGATCCCGTGCGCCTTCATCCCCTCGACGAGGAGGGCCTCGACGCTCTGCCGGGGGTCGAGGCTGCCCATGGGGTCCTGGAAGACCATCTGGAGGTCCTTGCGCCGGCGGCGCAGCTCCTCGCCCTTGAGGGTGCTGATGGGCTTGCCGTCGAAGGTCACGGTGCCGTCGGTCGGCGGCTCGAGGTGGAGGATCGCGCGGCCGAGCGTCGACTTGCCGCAGCCGGACTCGCCGACGAGCCCGTAGGTCTCACCGCGTCGGATCTGCAGGTCGACACCGTCGACGGCGTAGACGTGCCCGACGACCTTGTCGAAGACGATCCCCTTGGTGATGGGGAAGTGGACCTTGATGCCCTGCACGTCGACGAGGACGTCACCGTCGCCCTGCGGGCTCTCGGCCGGGGTGGTCGTGGTGTCGGTGGTCATCGGACCTCCTCGGTCGTGCCGGCCTCGGCGGGCGAAGGGGGGCCCGCCAGGGGGTTGAAGCAGCGCAGCGCGCGGTGGTCGCCCTCGACCGACAGGTCCGGGGTGGCCTCGCGGCAGTGGTCGGTGGCGCTCGCGCACCGCGGGGCGAAGGCGCACGCGCCCGCCCAGGGCAGGTTGTCCGAGACCGACCCGGGCACGGGCGTGAGCCGTCCGCCGCGGTCGCCCTCGAGGCTCGGGACGCTCGCGAGGAGGCCCCCGGTGTAGGGGTGGCGGGGCTCGGCGAAGAGCGGGTGGCGCTGCGCCCTCTCGACGAGGCGACCGCCGTAGAGGACGTTGATCTCGTCGCACAGGCCGGCGACGACCCCGAGGTCGTGGGTGATCATGATGAGGGCCGTGCCGGTGTCCTCGACGAGCTCGCGCAGCAGGGCGAGGATCTGGGCCTGGATCGTCACGTCGAGGGCGGTCGTCGGCTCGTCGGCGATGAGGAGCCGCGGTTCGCACGCGAGGGCCATGGCGATGAGCGCCCGCTGGCGCATGCCGCCAGAGAGCTGGTGGGGGTAGTCCTTGAGCCGGCGGTCCGGGTCGGGGATGCCCACCTTCTTGAGCATGTCCCGCGCCCGGGGGGAGGCCGCCTTGCGGGAGAGGCCCTGGTGCCGCTCGAGGACCTCGGTGACCTGTCGACCGATGGGGACGACGGGGTTGAGGGAGGACAGCGGGTCCTGGAAGATCATGCTGATCTCGCGGCCCCGCTTGGCCCGCATCTCCTTGTCCGAGAGGGAGAGCAGGTCGGTGCCTCCGTAGTCGACGGTCCCGGTGACGCGGTTGCCGCGGCCCGGGAGCAGGCCCATGATCGCGAGCGAGGTCACCGACTTGCCGCAGCCGGACTCGCCGACGAGGCCGACGGTCTGGCCCGGCCGGACGTCGAAGCTCAGACCGTCCACGGCGGTGAAGGGAGTCTGCCCCTTGACGCCGAAGGTCACCGACAGGTCGCGGACGGAGAGGAGGGGCTGTGTGGAGCTCGTGCTGGTCATCGTGGTCACCGCCGTGACTTGGGGTCGAGGGCCTCACGAAGCGACTCACCCATGAGGGTGAAGCCGAGGGCGACGACGATGATGCACGCCGCCGGGTAGAAGGCCAGGTGGGGATAGCCATTGAAGAAGTCCTGGGCGTTGCCGAGCATCTGCCCCCACTCCGGGCTGCTGTCGTCCGGGTTGCCGAGTCCGAGGAAGGAGAGGGCGGCCGCGTCGATGATCGCCGTGGCGAGGACGAGCGTGGCCTGGACGATGACCGGGCCGAGGGAGTTGGGGAGCATGTGCCGCAGGACGATCGCCGATCGCTTGACGCCGAGGGCGCGGGCGGCGAGGACGTGGTCCTTGCTCCGCTGGGCGAGCATCGAGCCGCGGAGGAGCCGGGCGAAGATCGGCACCTGCACGATGCCGACGGCGATGATCACCGTCCACTGGCTCGGCTCCGCTGCCAGCGCCGAGATGGACACGGCCAGGAGCAGCGAGGGGATGGAGAGCATGACGTCGACGAGACGCATGATCACCGCGTCCACCCAGCCGCCGAAGGCCCCGGCGAGGGTTCCGAGGACGAGTCCGCCGGTGAATCCGCCGATCGTCGCGAGCACGCCGACGAGGAGGGTCTGCCGGCTGCCGACGAGCAGGCGGGAGAGTAGGTCACGCCCCTTGTCGTCGGCGCCGAGCGGGTGCCCCGGCTCGGGCCCCGGGACGGGGTTGGACTGCGGGCTGATCTTGCCCTCGAGGATCCATCGTGCCGGGTCGTGCGGGGCGACCCACGGCGAGATGATCGCGAGGACGACGAAGACGGCGGTGATCGTCAGGCCGATGAGGAAGGCCGGGTTGCGCCGCAGGCGTCGCCAGGCCGAGCCGATGAGGCCGACGCCTCCGGTGTCCTCGATCGTCCCCGCCTCGGCGACGGTCGTCGTGCCGGCGCTGCTGGCGGCCAGGTCGTCGATGCGCTGCTTGCGCCGGGCGCCGAGGCCACGGCGCGGGTCCTCGGGAGTGGTGTCGGGAGTCATCGGGTCCTCACTCGAGGGTCGATCACGGCATAGAGGATGTCGACGAGCAGGTTGACGAGCACATAGGTCACGGCGGCGGCGAGCACGATGACCTGGAGGATCGGGTAGTCCCGCTTGGTGAAGGCATCGGCGAGGGTGCTACCGATGCCGCCGAAGTTGAAGACGGTCTCGGTGAGCACGGCTCCGGCGAGCAGCGCCCCGGTCTGCAGACCGATGGCGGTGACGACCGGGAGCAGGGCATTGCGCATGACGTGGCGCCCGCGGATGACGCGGTGGCTCAGCCCCTTCGCCTCGGCCGTGCGGACGAAGTCCTCGTCGAGGACCTCGAGAACCGAGGCCCGGGTGATCCGGAAGATCATCGCGAAGGGGATCGACGCGAGGGCGATCCCCGGGAGGATGAGGTGCTTGAAGGCCCCCCACGCCGCATCCCACTCCCGGGTGAGCAGGCCGTCGAGGACGAAGAAGCCGGTGACCGTCGTCGCGTTCGGCACGTCCTGGCGCCCCGAGACCGGCAGCCAGCCGAGCTTGATGGCGAAGACGTACTTGAGGACGAAGGCGAGGAAGAAGACGGGGACCGCGACACCGACGAGGGACAGGAGGATCGACCCGTTGTCGACGACCGACCCGCGCCGCTTGGCCGAGAGGTAGCCGAGCGGGATGGCGAAGACGAGCGCGAGGACGAGGGCGACGACGCTCAGCTCGATCGTCGCGGGGAAGCGGTCGAGGAAGATCTCCGCGGCCGGCTTGCCGGTCTGCACGCCGTTGGAGACACCGAAGTCCCCCCGGAGGGCCCGGGTGAGGAAGCTCCAGTACTGCATGTGCAGGGGCTCGTTGAGGCCGAGCGCCTCGGTGAGGGCGGCCCGGGACTCCGGGGTGGCGCGCTCACCGAGCATGGCCGAGACGACGCCGCCGGGCAGCGCGCGCAGCCACGCAAAGAGGAGGATCGAGAGGACGAAGAAGACGACGACGAGCTGGAGGAGCCGTCGGATGATGAACTTCAGCACGGGGGGATGCCTCGCTGTCGGGGGTCGGGGCCGTCACGACCGATGAGGGTCGTGACGGCCCCGGCCGTCTCGCGATGGGTGAGGATGCGGGTCCGGCTGGCCGGTTACTTGCCGCCGACGGTGACGGTGGCGAACTCCTCGGAGGTCAGCGGGCTCGTGACGAGGCCCTTGACGTCCTCACCGACGACGATCGCCGGCGGGGAGTGCGAGATCGGCGCACCGGGGACGTACTCCTCGGCGATCTTCTTGTTGATCTTCTCGTACTTCGCCGCGCGCTCCTTCTCGTCGACGGTGCCGTCGGCGTCCTGGAGCTCCTTCGAGAGGTCCTTGCCGTAGCCGCCGGCGACGGAGTGGAAGTCGTTCTGCTTGGCATTGCCGAAGAAGGTGCCGATGAAGTTGTCGGCCGAGTCGTAGTCGCCGGTCCAGCCGAGCAGCCACGCGTCGTAGTTGCCGGCGTCGACGTTGTCGAGGTAGCCGCCGTTCCACGGCTTCGTCGTCTTCTTCACCTTGACGCCCGCCTCCTCGAGGTCACCGGCGATGGCCTCGTGGAGTTTCTGCGGGTTCGGCATGTACGGGCGGGAGACCTCGCTCGGGTAGGCGAACTCGAGGGTCATGCCCTCCGCGCCGGCCTCCTTGAGCAGCGACTTCGCCTTGTCGACGTCGTGCGGGTACGGGTCGAGGTCCTTGTTGTAGCCCTGGACGGCCTCCGGCATGAACTGGGAGGCGGCCTCGGCGCCCTCGGGTAGCTGGGACTTCACGAGCGACTCGCGGTCGATGGCGTAGTTCAGCGCCTGGCGGACCTTGACGTCCTTGAGCTTCGGGTTGGCCTCGGGGTTGAAGCCGACGTAGAAGACGTTGAAGGCGTCGCGGATCTCGACCTGGTTGCCGTCGCTCTCGAGGTCCTTCCAGTCCACGGGGTTCGGCAGGTCGTAGCCGTCGATGCTGCCGGCCTCGAGCTCCTGGCGGCGGGTCGACTCGTCCGGGATGATCTCGAAGACGATCTTGTCGGTCTTCGCCTTCTCGCCCCAGTAGTCGTCGTTGCGCACGAGGGTGACCGTCTTGTTGGACTCGTCGTACTCCTCGAAGAGGTAGGGGCCGGTGCCGACCGGCTTCTCCGAGTTCTCCGGGTAGACGAAGCCCTCACCCTGGGTCTTGACGTCGTTGGCCTTGCCCTCCTCGAGCGCCTTGGGCGACTGGATGGAGAAGGAGGCGAGGGAGAGCATCGCGGGGAAGCGCGAGGTGGCGCGCTTGATCTTCAGCTCGACGGTCATGTCGTCGCTGGCCTTGCAGCTGTCGTAGAGCGCGTCCTCGCCGAAGCCGCCCATCGCGGTGCTCCAGTACTCGGCGGGGCCGGACTGGGCCGCCTCGTTCTGGTCGGCCATGCGCTCGAAGTTCGCGCAGACCGCGTCGGCGTCGAGCTTCTCCCCGTCGCTGAACTTCACCCCTTCGCGCAGGGTGAAGGTCCACGTCTTGCCGTCCTTGGACGGCTCCCACTCCTCGGCGAGGCCGGGGGCGAGCTCGGCGCTGCCGGGCTTGACCTTGAGGAGGCCCTCGAAGACCTGCCGCGTGATGCGGAAGGTCTCGCCGTCGGTGGCGTAGAAGGGGTCGAAGACCTCCGGTGCGCCGGCGGCGCCGAAGGTGAAGGTGCCCCCGGTGTCACCGCCTCCGGAGCCGTCCCGCTCGCTCTCGGCGCAGGCGCTCAGGGTCAGTGCAGTGGCGGCCAGCGCCGCCAGCGGAGCTGCTTTCCTCATCGACATGTGGATCCTCGCTGATCAAAGTCGGTCCTGGCGGGGTCGCCGGGGACGGTGCCGCGTGCAGCAGTGATCCACCACACACGGGTTGGCGGGCAATCTAACCCGATCCTCCGGTCCGGGAGGGCCCGAGCGGGGACCTTTATCGGAGTGAGACCCCTCGGACCGCAGGACCTCCGGCGAAGGGGGAAAACCCTCACCTCGTCGCGCCGCCCGTCGTCCTGACGGCGTTGGGCACACCTGGTCGACGAAATTTCGCAGCACGGGTGGGCGTATCGCCGTCGGGCTGGCCCCTGTGGAGAGACTGACGGCCGAAGACGCGTCCTCGGGCATGATCCCGCCATGGATGCGCGGATCGCGACCGTCATGAGCGGGTGCGGCGGGGTCGCCTCCGCCGCGCAGCTGCAGGCGAAGGGGGTCGCGCCCCGTGAGATCACGCGCGCCGTCCGCTCGGGTGATCTCGTCCGGGTACGACGCGGAGCGCTCGTCGCCGGTGGCCTCTGGCGGGAGGCACAACCGTGGGAGCGGCATGCCCTGCGGGCCCGGGCGGTGATGGCGACCTACGGGCCGGAGTCCCCGGTGGTCCTCACGCACCACAGCGCCTTGGCGGTGTGGGGGATCGACCTTCACGGCGTCGATGACCGGGTGCACCTGGCGACGCCGGACGGGCGCCGGGGGCGCACCGACGATGCCGTGAGCTTCCATCGCCCGGTCCCAGCCCCCTTCGTCACGACGTGTGGTGGCATCGTGCTCGCACGCCCGGCGGCAGCCTGCCTCCAGGTCGCCGCGCGGTTCGGCGGGGAGGCCGGACTCGTCAGCGCCGACGCGGCCCTGCGCGCAGGGCACACCACGCCGGAGGAGCTCGCTGCGGCGCGGTCGGCGCTGGGGGTGAGTCGGTCATCCCGGGCGCCGGCCCAGGTGGTGGCCCTCGCCGACGGGCGGGTCGAGTCGGCCGCCGAGTCCCGGGCCCGCTGGACCTTCGACCTCGCCGGGCTCGCCCAGCCGACCCCGCAAGTCGTCATCCGCGACGAGCAGGATCGCTTCGTCGCCCGGGTCGACTTCCTCGTCGAGGAGCTCAAGGTGGTCATCGAGGTCGACGGCATGGGCAAGTACGAGGACATCCGCGACCTTCGCGCGGAAAAGGTGCGCGAGGACCGCCTCCGAGAGCTGGGCTACGAGGTCGTCCGGCTGACCTGGCGCGAGCTGGCAGACCCGGCCCTCGTGCTCCGCAAGGTGATGGCGGCCGTGGTCCGTGCCCAGCGCCGGTCGTCCTGACGGCGTTGGGCGCACCTGGTCGACGAAATTTCGCAGCACGGGTGGGCGTATCGCCGTCAGGCCGGGGCGCCGTTCATTTGGGGAGGGGGTGCGCAGGCTGAAAGAATGCCCGTCATGCCCCTGACTACCCGCAGCGACATCCGCAATGTCGCCATCGTCGCCCACGTCGACCACGGCAAGACCACCCTCGTCGACAAGATGCTCTGGCAGGGAGGGGCCTTCGGCGAGCACGACCACGTCGACGAGCGCGCCATGGACAGCGGCGACCTCGAGCGGGAGAAGGGCATCACCATCCTCGCCAAGAACACGGCGATCCACTACAACGGCCCCTCCGCGGCGGCGCACGACGCCCCCGACGGCGTGACGATCAACATCATCGACACCCCGGGCCACGCCGACTTCGGTGGCGAGGTCGAGCGCGGCCTGTCCATGGTCGACGGCGTCGTCCTCCTCGTCGACGCCTCCGAGGGTCCGCTGCCCCAGACCCGCTTCGTCCTGCGCAAGGCGCTCGCGGCGAAGATGCCGGTCATCCTCGCGATCAACAAGGTCGACCGCCCCGACAGCCGCATCGCCGAGGTCGTCGACGAGGCCTACGAGCTCTTCATGGATCTCGACGCCGACGAGGACCAGATCGAGTTCCCCATCGTCTACACCTCCGGCAAGGCGGGCGCGGCCAGCCTCACCCGCCCCGAGGACGGCACGCTGCCGGACAATCCCGACCTCGAGCCGCTCTTCCGCACGATCATGGAGACGATCCCGGCCCCGTCCTACGACGAGGACGCCCCGCTCCAGGCGCACGTGACCAACCTCGACTCGAGCAACTTCCTCGGCCGCCTCGCCCTCCTGCGCGTCTTCAACGGTGAGGTCCGCAAGGGCCAGCAGGTCATGTGGTGCCGCACCGACGGGTCCCAGCAGAAGGTGAAGATCACCGAGCTGCTCATGACCGAGGGCCTGGAGCGCAAGCCGCTCGACCAGGGCGCGGCCCGACCCGGCGACATCATCGCCATCGCCGGCATCCCCGACATCATGATCGGCGAGACGATCGCGGACGCGGACAACCCCGTGCCGCTGCCCGTCATCACCGTCGACCAGCCGGCGATCTCGCTCACCTTGGGGACCAACACCTCGCCGCTCGTGGGCCGTGGCCCGACGAAGGGGACCAAGGTCACCGCCCGCATGGTCAAGGACCGCCTCGACAAGGAGCTCATCGGCAATGTTTCCCTCAAGGTCGAGCCGACCGAGCGCCCCGACGCCTGGGAGGTCCAGGGCCGTGGCGAGCTCGCCCTGGCGATCCTCGTCGAGCAGATGCGCCGTGAGGGCTTCGAGCTGACCGTCGGCAAGCCGCAGGTCGTCACCCGGGAGATCGACGGCAAGGTCCACGAGCCCGTCGAGCGCCTGACGATCGACGCCCCGGAGGAGTACCTCGGGGCGATCACCCAGCTCCTCGCCGCCCGCAAGGGCCGCATGGAGCAGATGACCAACCACGGCACGGGGTGGATCCGGATGGAGTTCCTCGTGCCCGCGCGCGGCCTCATCGGCTTCCGCACCGAGTTCCTCACCGAGACGCGGGGAGCGGGCATCGCCCACCACGTCTTCGAGGGGTACGAGCCGTGGGCCGGCACGATCACGACGCGTGTCTCCGGCTCGCTCGTCGCCGACCGTTCCGGTCCGGTCACCGCCTATGCCATGGTCAACCTGCAGGAGCGCGGCTCGCTCTTCTGCGAGCCGGGGACCGAGGTCTACGAGGGCATGATCGTCGGCGAGAACTCGCGCGCCGACGACATGGACGTCAACATCACGAAGGAGAAGAAGCTGACGAACGTCCGCGCGTCGTCGGCCGACAACTTCGAGAAGGTCGTCCCCGCCCGCCGACTCAGCCTCGAGCAGTCGCTCGAGTTCTGCCGCGAGGACGAGTGCGTCGAGGTCACCCCGGATGCGGTGCGCATCCGCAAGGTCGAGCTCGACAGCAACCTGCGAGCCCGCGCCGCGGCACGCGCGCGCAACTCCTGAGAGAGGAGGGCGCCGATGCGGCGCACCACTCGAGGTCTCATCGCCGTTCTGTCCACCGCCACCCTCGTCGTGGCCGGCTGCACGGGCGGATCCGGGGACGGTGGCTCCTCCTCGTCGGGTAGTGCCGGGCAGGTGTCCGGGCCGGAGGACCGCCTGACCGTCCTCGCCACGGGTCCGGTGCAGGCGTGGGACCCGCAGCGGATCACCGACCGGCGCACCGCCGGCTTCGCCTCCCGGACGTGGATGCGCACGCTCACCGCCTACGAGCCGGAGTCGGCCCTCTCCGGGCAGCGCACGCTCTCCGGCGACCTCGCGACGAACACCGGCACGCCCAACGCCGATGCGACGCGCTGGACCTTCTCCCTTCGCTCCGGCGTGACCTGGCAGGACGGGTCCCGGATCACCTGCGAGGACGTCCGCCACGGCGTCGCCCGGTCCTTCGACAAGGACATCGACTCCAGCGGCTACGCCCTGACCTATCTCGACATCCCGAAGAAGCCCGACGGCACCTCGCGCTACCCGGGGCCTGACGACGCGGACAGCACGGAGGCGAAGCTCCTCGAGGAGGCCGTCGAGTGCACGGACAGCTCGACGGTGGTCTTCCACCTCGCGGACCCGGTCGGCGGATTCGACGAGATCGTCTCGCTGCCGGAGTTCGCCCCCGTCAAGGAGACGAAGGGGGCCGCCGCCGATGCGGTGCACCGGGCCTACTCCTCCGGTCCGTACAAGCTCGAGGACGGCTGGACGGCGTCGAAGGGCGGGACCTGGGTCCGCAACGCCGAGTGGGACCGGGCCTCCGACCGCCTTCGCCGGCCCGGTCCGGCCGAGATCGTCCACAAGGAGGGCGTCGAGCCCCGGGACGCCCTTGAGGAGATCGTCGAGGGCAAGGACGGCGGCCGGACGCTGGGCCTGGACCCGCTACCCCCGTCGCTCGCGCCCGTCGTCGAGGAGGCGGGTGACTCCGTGCAGACCGTCGAGACGGACGGGCAGCTCATCGACTACCTCGCCGTCAACGCCGACAGCACCGCGCTGCGCTCGGCGACCGTGCGTCGGGCCCTCGCGGCGGCCACGGACCGCGGGGCCTACACCGAGGGCTTCGGGTCGGGGACGCCCGCCTGGTCGCTCCTCGGCACCGCGCTGCCCTCCGCTCACGAGACCGTCCTCGACCACGGGCCGTCCGGTGACGCCGCCGCCGCGAAGAAGCTCCTCGCGAAGGCCGATGTCGATGGTCCGGTCGAGCTGACGCTCGCCCACCGCGCCGGTGAGCCCCTCGACGAGGCGCTCGAGGACCTTCTCCCGCAGTGGAAGAAGGCCGGCTTCGACGTCACCCTCGAGCCGATCGACGACGAGGACTACTTCGACGCGATCGGCAAGCGCAGCACGGCGGCGAAGCACGACCTCGTCTGGGCCAACTGGGGCCCGGACCACCCGTCCGCGGCGACCGTGCTGCCCCCGCTCTTCGACGACCGGGCCAACCTCACCAAGGATTCCGTCGGACGCAACTACGGCCTCTACGAGGACAGGATGATGACGAAGGCCATGGACAAGGCCGTCGAGACCCGCGAACCCTCCGACCGCGCCACGGCCTGGGAGGAGATCGACCGCGACCTCCTGCGCGACGGCGCCTACGTCCCGCTGCGGCAGAGCCGGCTCGTCTACGCCGCCGGGTCCGAGGTGACCTCCCTCGTCGGCAACCCCGTCCTCGGCGGGATGCCCGAGATGGGCCTCATCGGGGTGCAGGAGTGAGCGCCCGGCTGCTCTTCGTCCACGCGCACCCGGACGACGAGACCCTGGCCACGGGGGTGGCCATCGCCCACCACGTCGCCGCCGGCGACGAGGTCCACGTGCTCACGTGCACGCTGGGGGAGCAGGGCGAGATCATCCCGCCCGAGCTCACCCACCTCGACGCCGACCACGAGAACTCGTTGGGGGAGTACCGCCGCGACGAACTGCGCGGCGCCATGGCCGCGATCGGTGCCCGGCACCACGTCCTCGGCGAGGACGAGGCCCGCGGGCGCACCTCCCGCTGGCGGGACTCCGGCATGGCCGGCTCCGCGAGCGCGGATGACCCCCGCGCGTGGGTGCGGTCCGACGACGAGGAGGCCGTCGGCGCGGTGGCCGAGGTCATCGCCGAGGTCCGTCCCGATGTCGTCGTCACCTACGACGCCCACGGCGGCTACGCCCACCCCGACCACATCCGCACCCACGAGGTGACCCGGCGGGCGGTGGCTGCCCTGCCCGAAGGGGGGCGGCCCACCCTCTACGGGACCTTCACCCCCCGGTCGTGGGCCGAGGAGGACCGGCGGGTCCTCGCGGAGGTCCCCGGACTGGCCGAGCGCGGCTGGAGCCAGCCGACGGGGGACTTCCCGCCGTCGGTCGTCGACGACGACGTCGTCACCCACGCAGTCGTCGACCCGGCCGCTGTGGAGGCGCAGGTCGCCGCGCTTCGCCATCACCGGACCCAGGTCTCCCTCGGACCGGACGGGACCTATGCCCTGTCCAACGACATCGCCGCCCGCCTGCCCGGACGCGAGGGCTATGCCCGCCTCGACCCCGGCACGGGTGAGCCGATCCCCGGTCCGTCGGGTGACCGGGCCCCTCTGGTGACGCGATGACCGGCGGAGTGACCCCGACGAGCCTGCGCAATGCGATGGCGCACTTCGCGACCGGCATCGCCGTGGTGACGACCCTCGAGGACGGCCACGACCATGCGATGACCGCCAACTCGGTGACCTCGGTGAGTCTCGAACCACCGCTCGTGCTCGTCTGCGTCCGCCTGGACTCGGGCTGGCTCGAGGCGGTCTCCTCCTCCGAGGTGTGGGGGGTCTCGCTGCTGCCCGTCGACGGGCGACCGGCGGCGAGCTGGCTCAGCACCGGAGGGCGCCCGCTCTACGGACAGCTCGCCCAGATCCCGCACCACCGCGGTGAGCTCGGGGTGGCCCTCGTCGACGACGCCCTGGCCACGCTCGAGTGCCGCACGCAGGCCATGCACGAGGCCGGCGACCACATGATCGTCGTCGGCGAGGTCGTGTCGAGCCACGCCGATCCCCGTCGGGATGATCCACTGATCTACTACCGCAGTCGCTACACGAGCACGAGGTGACCCCCATGGCCCACGACGACACCTGGACGGACGAGGACCCGGCACGCCGCCGCGGTCGGGGTCCGGCCATCCTCGCCGGCGCCTTCGTCGTGGTCGTCATCGCGGCGCTCTACGCGGCCGCGGCGCTGTACTTCGGGGACCGCGTGCCCGCGGACACCCACATCGGCGGGGTCTCCGTCGGCGGCAAGAGCGAGAGCGATGCACGGGAGACGCTCGAGCGGGAGCTCGCGGACGAGGAGGCCGAGCCGATCACCGTCGACGTGGACGGCACGAAGCACGAGCTCACGCCCGAGGACGCCGGTCTCGCCTACGACTACGAGGGCTCCCTCGACGGGCTCACCGGATTCAGCATCAACCCCGTCGACCTCTACCACCAGGCCGCCGGCGGGATCGACCGGGACATCGAGGTGACGGTCGACGAGGACGAGGTCGCCGCCGCCGTCGACGAGGCCACGGCCGACTCCGACCGCAAGCCCGTCGAGGGCAAGGTCAGCCTCGACGGCACCACCGTCAAGAAGACGGCCGCGAAGGCCGGACTCACCGTCGAGCGCGAGGAGCTCACCGAGCTCATCGTCGACGGCTGGCCCGAGGAGCGCGAGTTCACCGCACCGACGACCGAGCCCGCCCCCAAGATCAGCCAGGACGAGATCGACACCTTCGTCACGGAGGACCTCGAGCCGCTCATCGCCGCGCCGGTGAAGATCAAGAGCACCGACCCCACGGCGAAGGGGAAGGACAAGGACATCTCCTTCTCGCTCAGCGAGGAGCAGCTCGCCGCGGCAGTCTCCGTGAAGACCTCGGGCGGCAAGCTCACGGCGGACGTCGACGACAAGCGGCTCGCGGACACGACGAAGGCCGCAGCCAAGGCAACGGGGTCCTTCCGTCCCGCGCAGGATGCCCGCGTCGAGCACCGCGGCGGCAGGAGCTTCGACGTCACGCCCTCGAGCAGTGGCCTCGCCCTCGACGAGAAGGGCATCGGCGCGAAGGTCGTCGACGCGATGGGGGAGAAGGGTGACAAGCGCACCATCGCCGTGAAGTCGACCGAGTCGAAGCCGGACTTCACCACCGCCGAGGCGAAGAAGACCCTGCCCAAGGAGCAGCTCTCGACCTTCTCGACGACCCTGCCCTCCACGACCGGGGTCCGCACGAACAACATCAAGATCGCCGCCCGCACGCTCGACGGCGCCTACGTCGCCCCGGGGGAGACCTTCTCCCTCAACGAGCAGCTCGGCGAGCGCACCCCGGGCAAGGGGTACGAGAAGGCGGGCGTCATCCACGGCGGCCGGCTCGCCAACGACTACGGGGGCGGCATCTCCCAGCTCTCGACGACGCTCTTCAACACCGTCTTCTTCTCCGGGGCGAAGATCGAGGAGTTCCACCCGCACTCCTTCTACATCGACCGGTACCCCGAGGGCCGCGAGGCGACGATCTCCTGGCCGAATGTCGACAACCGCTTCACCAACGACACCGGCGCCGGGATCCTCATCCAGGCATCGGTCCGGGGCGACGAGGTCGTCGTCAGCTTCCAGGGGCGCAAGAAGTACGACAAGATCGAGGCCGGCAAGAGCGACCGCAAGAACATCGTCCCCCCGAAGAAGATCACCGACGACGACGAGGACTGCGTGCCCCAGTCGCCAGC